>DATAEG010000089.1:0-34516 GCA_036258135.1 Jatrophihabitantaceae bacterium
CGCTCGTACAGCAAGACGACCGACTTCGTGAACTACGACCTGCCAAAGGGGAAGTGGAAGGCACAAGGCCGCTCGGCGCTGGCCTTCGTCCGGCAGCGCCACGACCTGCCTCGCGGCGATCTCGACCGGATCGTGCGCCAGCAGTACTTCCTGTCCGCCGTGTTCCGGCAGGTGGCCACGGCGGGGGTGCTGCTCAACCCGCTCAAGCTGAACCATCTGGTCAACGCGGTGGCCTCGTCGCTTCAGGTCGACAAGACGATGAAGATGGCGAATCTCGCGCAGCAAATGTCGGGGCTGACCGCCGGCAACCTGCGATTCACCCAGATCCCGACGACGGGCGCGACCGTGGGCAACGCGGACGTGCAGATCGCGACCACCTCGATTCCGGCTTTCGTCAAGAAGTTCATCGGCGCAGATCTCGACAAGACGCTGGCCAACGCCAAGACCGTGGACCCGGCCACCGTGGCCGTCGACGTCCGCAACGGGTCCGGGCGCACGGGATGGGCGGGCGCCAACGCCGTCATCCTCAAGCAAGTCGGCTTCACGACGACGACCGGCGACTGGACCACGACCGCCGGCACCACCATCTACTACCCAGAAGGGCTGGAATCGCAGGCCAAGACGGTCGCGCAATACGTGCACAAGGCGAACCTGGTCAAGTCGACAAAGGTCATCCAGGTCACGCTGGTGTTGGGTGGGGACGGCAAGAAGGCCACCACGACCAAGGCTGCGGTCACCGGCAGCGTCGGCGGCAGCAGCGGCAACGCGCGGAACGACCGCAGCGCGGCACAGGCCGGGTGCATCAACTGACCCGGGCCCGCATTGAGGACCCCTCGATGACGCCCGAGGCGCTCTTCGCCGCCCGGCTGGCCGCCGATCCCGGCCGACCGCTGGTCACGTTCTACGACGAACGGACCGGCGAGCGCGCCGAACTCTCGGCCGCATCCATGGCCAACTGGGTGACCAAGACGTACTTCCTGCTCACCGATGAGGTCGGCGTGAACGTGGGCGACCTTGCCGCTGTGCGGCTACCTATGCACTACCTGCGTCTCGTCGTCCTGGTCGGGGCATGGTTCGCCGGGATGACGCTGGCCACCGCGGCCGGTCCGGACGTGCGAGCCGCCTTCGCGCATCGCGAGGCCGACCTGCACGACCTGCGCCAGAGCGACGAGGTGTTCGCCCTGGCGCTGCGACCCTGGGGACAGGGCTATCCGGCCGATCCGCCGGACGGGAGCACGGACTTTGTGGCCGCGGTGCGTCCTCAGCCGGACAAGTTCGCGCAGGTACGTCCGGTGGCGGACGCGGACGTGGCCGCCACGCCCGGCGTGACCCGGGCGCAGCTCGGCGAGCTGGCGGCCAGCCGAGCCGCTGAGCTGGGCCTCGCACCGGGCGGGCGCCTGCTCCTACGTGACGACGGCACCGCGACCGACGACCTGCCGACTTGGCTGGCCCCACTCGCCGTCGAAGGCTCGCTGATCCTCGTGGCCGGCGCCGACGACGCCACCATCGAGCGGCTGTCGAGCGTCGAACGGGTGACGACGATCGCGTAGCGTGCCCGCCATGGACAAGACCGTCGCTACCGCCGCCGAGGCCGTCGCCGACGTTCCGGACGGCGCCAGCCTCGCAGTCGGCGGATTCGGGCTGTGCGGCATTCCGTTCGTACTCATCGAAGCCTTGCTGGAGCAGGGCACCGGCGGCTTGCGCACCGTGTCGAACAACTGCGGCGTGGACGGCACAGGCCTCGGCAAGCTCCTCGACGCCGGGCGTATCGCCCGCACCACCGGCTCGTACGTCGGGGAGAACCGCGAATTCGCCCGGCAGTTCCTGGCCGGGGAGCTGGAGGTCGAGTTGTGCCCACAGGGCACGCTGGCCGAGCGGTTGCGGGCCGGTGGCGCCGGGATCCCCGCGTTCTACACACCGGCGGGCGTCGGCACACCCGTGGCCGACGGCGGATTGCCTTGGCGATATGCCACCGACGGCAGCATCGCGTTCGGGTCCCCGCCCAAGGAGGTGCGTGAGTTCGACGGCGACCGATTCGTGCTCGAACGAGCCATCGTCACGGACTTCGCGCTTGTGCGCGCCGCAGTCGGCGACCGGCACGGCAACCTCGTCTACGCTGCCTCCGCGCAGAACTTCAACCCGCTGTGCGCGATGGCCGGACGCGTGACGATCGCCGAGGTCGAGACCCTGGTCGAGCCCGGCGAGATCCCGCCGGAGCAGGTGCACACCCCGGGCGTGTTCGTGCAACGGGTCGTAGTCGTCGGCGCGGAAGGCAAGACCATCGAGAAGCGCACGACCCGCGACATGGTCCAGGTGGTGGACTAATGGCGCTAACCCGCGGCCAACTCGCCGCCCGCGTGGCTCAGGAGCTCGAAGACGGCCAGTACGTCAACCTCGGCATCGGTATGCCCACGCTGGTGCCGAACTACATCCCGGACGGGGTCCACGTCGTCCTCCAGTCGGAGAACGGGATCCTCGGCGTCGGGCCGTACCCCACCGAGGAGCAGATCGAAGCGGATCTGATCAACGCTGGCAAGGAGACCGTCACGGTGCTCCCCGGCGCGGCGTTCTTCGACTCGGCCACGTCCTTCGGCATGATCCGCGGCGGCCACATCGACGTCGCCATCCTGGGCGCCATGCAGGTCAGCGTCCGCGGCGATCTGGCGAACTGGATGATCCCCGGCAAGATGATCAAGGGCATGGGCGGGGCGATGGACCTCGTGCACGGTGCCCGGCGAGTGATCGTGATGATGGAGCACACCGCGCGGGACGGGTCACCGAAGATCCTGGAAGTGGCCACCTTGCCGCTGACCGGGTCGGCGTGCGTCCACAGAATCATCACGGACCTCGCCGTGATCGACGTCACCGATGACGGCCTGGCCCTGCGCGAGCTCGCCCCCGGCGTGACCGCCGACGAGGTACAAAATGCGACGGGAGCGCCACTCAAGGTGGAGTGACTCTGCAACCGCCGGTGACCCGCGGTGATCCGGGTCGGTGCCTGAGGACGCACAGCATCCGCTGAGCCTTTCCGGATACCGTGGCGTCCCGACAGAACATGTACGCCTCTTACCGCGTGGTCCCTTATGTGTGGCTCGCCGGTCTCATTAGGAGCTGAGACGTGACCGTCGCCGAGGCGATCCGCCGCGAACCGTCAGCACCGCAGCCGCAGCCGCACATGGCCCGGCTGGTGACCGGCACATCGCGGGGCATGGACGGCCTGTGCGACTCCGCCGTCCTCGGGTTTGCCGCCTGGACCGTGCTTTACCACCTGGGGCTGATCTTCGGCCTGCCGACCGACGCCCTCCTGATTGCGTGGTTGGCAGGCCTGGCCGGCGTGGTGTGGTACATGCTCCGCCGATCACGCGGCCGACCCGCAGTCTCGGCCGATGGGTCGCGTGCCAGCTTCACGTCGATCCCCCTCGTCCTGCTCGCGGTGGGTCTGGCCGTGGCGTCGGGAATCGTTCTCGCCTTCGGCGGGTCCGGGCTGTGGTGGACGGGATGGGCGCTGGCGGCCGCGGCGGCGGCGGTCGGTGTGGTGAGTGCGGTCCGAACTCGTGCGACAGCGGTGGCGGCACGGCAAGTGAGCGCCGTTCCTGCGGTGGGCACGGTTCTGGCTCTGCTGACATCCGTAGGGTTCGCCGTGCTTTCGGTGTTCACGATGCGCAGCAGTGCCGACGACACGTTCTACGTGAACCGGGCCGCTTGGGTAGCAGACCACGGCACGATCGCCGTCCGCGACACGATGTTCACCGACCTGCAGCTTCCGGCCATTCGCGGTGCAGGCGTTCCGGTGGCCTCGATCGAGACCCTTCAGGGCGCCCTCGCACATGCTTTGCACCTCCCCGGCGGCACCCTTGTCTATCTCGTCACCCCACCTGTGGGCACGCTGCTCGCGATGTGGTCGCTGTGGAGGTTGACCCGAAGCTGGGCACCGCGTCGCCTCGGACTGTGCTACGCGGCCGCGATCGTGGCGTTGCTATGGTCCGGCGCCGGCCCGGCGGAAATGGGACTGTTCATCCTGAGCCGCATGCAACAGGGCAAGGTCGTCTTCCTGGCCATGCTGATCCCGCTGATCTACCTATACCTGACCCAGTGGGTACGCCGTCGGGAGCCGAAGGACGCGGTTATGTTGGCGGCGTCGGGTGTGGCCGCGGTGGGGTTGACGTCGTCGGCGACGTTCCTGGTTCCGCTGATCTGTGCGACGGTCGTCGGGCCTCTCCTGTTGTGCCGCGAGGTGCGGACGGCCGCGGGTGCGGCGCTGCCAGCTATCTACCCCATGGCGGTCGGAATCGTCGTCCACTTCACGTACTCCGAGATCGATCCCAACGGAACGTCCTACACGGCGGCGCGGGCCATGCATTACGTCTTCGGTGTAGGTGGACTTGCGTTGATCGGATGGACGGCAGTGTTCACCGCCGTGTGGCTGGCCAGGGATTCGGCCGCCCGCGTGGTCACGGCGGGCATCAGTGCTGTGCTTGTGGTCGTGCTGGCTCCGGGTGCTCTGGCGCTGATGAATGCCGCCACTGGGGCACACGCCATTCTCTGGCGCACCATGTGGGTCGCACCCGTCCCAGTGATGGTCGGCCTGCTCGCCGGCGTGCCCCTACCGCCCCGTATTCGCTGGGCGGGCGCGGTGCCGGCGGCCGGTCTGGTCGTCGCACTCGTCCTTGTCGGCCTGCCGTTCTGGGCGCCCCGCAACCAGGTGACGTTCACTTCGACACCGACCTGGCGGTTATTCCCGGACGAGTTGCAGCGCGCCCGTCAGATCGCCGACCGGAAGCTCGACGGGCCGGTGCTGGCTCCGCCCCGCACGATGCGAGCCTTGACCATCGTCACGACCGAGGTGCATCCCGTCAGCCCCCAGTTGGGGTACGTGCCTCTGGTGGCCGAGCCTGCGGCTGACCAGCAAGCTCGGCTGCTGCTGGCCAGTGTGATGGGCGGCGAGCTACTCGACATCCCGCCCGCCACGCTTCGCGCCGCGATGAACACGCTGCACGTGAGCCTGGTGTGCGGCCTCGACCGCATGACTCATCGGAAGGAGTTGTTCACCGAAGCCGGCTACGTCACGGCCCCGGGAATCTCAGGCGGCTGGTGCTTGGCCCGACCGGGGTGAGCGAGCTCCCGCGCCGATACACCTTTTGGCGAATCGCTCAGTTAGGGTCAGCGTGGGACTGGTCCCACCAACTCCAAGCCCACGCGGTCGAGGCGTCGCGCGGTGCCGCGTCCGGCAGGCCGTCGGCATAGGCCTCGTCCAACGCATCGATCGTCTCGTCCGGTACGCCGGCCCGCTGCATGCCGACCCGGTTGGCCGATCGCACCCGGCACGGGTTCCCGTACGCCAATGAGAACGGCGGGACGTCTCGGGTGACGACCGATCCCATGCCGACCATGGTCACCGGCCCGATCACCCGGCGCTGGTGAACGATCGTCCCCATGCCGATATGCGCCAGCCTCCCCACCTGCACGTGACCACCAAGCGTCGCTCCGGACGCCATGGTCACTGTGTCGCCGATGGCTCCGTCATGGGCGATGTAGACCTTGTTCATCAGGAAACAGTCGTCACCGACCCGCGTCTCGGCATGGTGACCTTGGTGAATCGTCGTGTACTCGCGGATGACGTTTCCGTGGCCGATCTCGACGCCGGTGCCGGCCGCGCCCCCCACATCGGTGCCGTGATCTACCCCGCGTATTTCGGCGGGCGTGCCGATCACGACGTGCGGGCCCACCCAATTGCCGTCGCCGAGCTTGACCGGCCCGAGCAGTACGGCATACGGGCCGATCACGTTGCCTGACCCCATCTCGACACCGTCGCCGATCACCGCCGTGTGGTGGATGCGATTCAACCGTTCTCCTCCGTGGTTCCTATGAGGACGGCTGGCGAAAGCGACACGCGACGATAGCATCGGGCGGTCCTACGACCCCTGGAGATCACGAATGATTCCGGTCTCGACCGTGGTCATTCCTGACGCGGCCGCTGACCTCGTGGCAGGCGTGCTTCGGTCAGGAATGCTGGCTCAAGGACATCTCGTCCAGCAGTTCGAGGAGCAGTTCGCCGCACTCACCGGAGTGCGTCACGCGGTTGCTGTCAATAGCGGGACGACAGCTCTGGTGGCGGCCCTGCAGGTACTCGACCTGGAGCCAGGCGACGAGGTGGTGACCAGTCCGTTCACATTCGTGGCCACGCTGAACGCGATCCTGGAGGCAGGCGCGACTGCCGTGTTCGCCGACATCGACACGGCGGACTTCAATCTGGATCCCGGCGCCTTGGAGTCGGCGATCACGTCCGGTACCAAGGCGCTCATGCCTGTCCATCTGTACGGCCAGTGCGCCGACATGGACGCCATCACCGCACTGGCCCGCAGGCATGACCTTCAGGTAGTCGAAGACGCGGCGCAAGCGCACGCCGCTTCGTTCGGTGACCGGCGCGCTGGCTCGTTCGGCCTTGGCTGCTTCTCGTTCTACGCGACAAAGAACATCACCACGGGCGAAGGCGGAATGATCACGACCGATGACGACGTCCGTGCCGATCGGTTGCAAGTCCTGCGCAACCAGGGCATGCGGGAGCGCTACGGGTACGAGATGCCCGGCCACAACTACCGTCTCACCGAGGTGCAGGCGGCCCTGGGCATCCCCCAGCTGGCTCAGCTCGCCGAGACCACCTCGAAGCGCCGTCACAACGCTGCCCGCCTGACCGACGGACTCAGCGACGTCACGGGTCTGCGGCTGCCCCGCCAAATGCCCGGGCGCGGGCACGTCTGGCACCAATTCACGGTCCTCGTCACGGACGAAGCTCCCGTGGACCGGGACGAGTTCGTGCGACTGCTGGCCGATCGCGGCGTCGGCTCGGGCGTCTACTACCCGCGTCCGGTCTTCGACTACGCGTGCTACCGCAACCACCCTCGAGTGCGCGTCTCACCTGTGCCCGCCGCCGAGGATGCCGCACGACGAGTCGTTTCTCTGCCTGTGCACCCCGGGCTCAGCGCTACCGACATCGACACCATCATCGAGACGGTTCGGGAGGTGATGAAAGCGTGAGTGCTCCCATCCGTGTCGCTCTGATTGGCGCCGGAAATATGGGCTCGTTCCATGCCCGAGTCCTCGCCCAGTCACAGCGAGCCGAGCTGGCGCTGGTGATCGACCCGGATCAGGAGGTCGCGGCGCCGATTGCCGCACGATACGAAGCCGACTGGGCGCCGGAGCTCGACGAGACGTCATCGCTCGATGCCGTCGTGGTGGCGGCGCCAACCGAGCTACACCCGTCGATCGGCCGGCGCGTGCTCGATTCCGGGTTGCCGCTCCTGATCGAGAAGCCGATCGCCGACGACCTCGCCGAGGTGAAGGCGCTCGTCGCGTTGTCCGCGAACGTCGACGTCCCGCTCATGTGCGGCCTGCTCGAACGCTTCAATCCCGCCCTCTTGACGGCGTTCGCGGCCGCGACAGAGCCTCGGCACGTCATGACGCGTCGGCACTCGCCATATGTGCCGCACATCAAGACGGGCGTTTCGTCCGATCTCTTGATCCATGACGTGGACGTCGCGCTGCGCTTGGCCGGCGCGGAGCCGAATATGGTGCGCGGCTCGTTCGGCTTCGTGCATCCCAGCTCCCCGCCCGGCTCGGAGGACATCGCCGAAGCGCTGCTCGGCTTTGACAGCGGCATGCTGGCCGCAGTGTCCGCGAGCCGGCTCAGCCAGTACAAGGTGCGCAGTCTGAGCATCGCCGAAGTGGAGCGGCTCATCGAGGTCGACATCGTTCGCAACGCGGTGACCATTTATCGCCACGTGTTGAACGAGGCGGATCCGGACGGCCTGAACTATCGGCAGCAGACCATCATCGAGATTCCGGCGTTGGTCTCCGGGCGGGAGCCACTGGCCGCGCAGCTGGATCACTTTCTCGATCTCGTCGACGGCAAGGCCGACGCAGACGCTGAGCGGGATACCCTGCTGCCGCCGCACCGCGTCGTCTCGCAGGTCCGGGCTCAGGCGCTCAACGTCCTACAGAGCGCCTAGCGCTCATGGCTAGCTCCTCCAGGACACGAAGATGCTGGTCCAGGACCACGTCGAGGCTGAAGTGCGCCGAGATGAGCGACGTCTGGGCCGCGGCGATACGCGCCCGAGCGCGCCCGTCTCTCAGAAGCCGTACCAACGCACTGGCTAGCGCGTCCGAGTCATCTGGTGCCACGAGCACGCAGTTCGTCCCGCTCTCCAGATCCACGCCCGGAAAGTTGTCGGGCCGTACAGCTACGACAACCGGTACACCTGCGGCCATGCTCTCCAACGTCGCCGTACCCATCCCATATCCCTGCAAATCGTGGCTCTCCACGGCCGCTGCGGCCAGGAAATGCGGCACATCGGCCCTCGGCACGGCGCCTACGGCTATCACCGCGTCGGCGACGCCGAGTTCAGCGGCTCGGGTCTGGAACGCGGGGTAGTACACGGTGCCGACCACGACGAGCTTCGCGTCTGGACAGTCGGCGAGCACCTTTGGCATGGCCTCGACCAGGCTCACCCGATCGCGTAGGGGTATGACGTGGCCCAGTGACAAGATCAGGGGCGCGTCGCCGGCGCCCAGCCGCTGACGGGCGATCTCGGCGTCTCCTCCCGTCATCTCTGCCGGATCGACGCCGACCGGAATGTACTCGAGAGCGGAAAAGCAACCCCGGTAGCGTTTCTTGATGTACTCGTCCATCTGGACGTCCATGACCACCATGTGCGGCTGGTAGCGGCGCAGGATCGGAGCCACGACCAACTTGTCGAGCCAGCGGAACACTCCGCGATAGTGGGCCTTTGGATTCTCCAGCCGGGTGTGTACCGACAGCAGGGCGGGTATGCCTCGCTGACGGCTATAGCGCGCGGTGGCCCACGTGAGATCGAAGAACTGGCCGTGCTGATGCATGACGTCTGGCCGAAAGTCGTCCAGAAGCGCAGCCAGCCGACGGTGCAACGACGGCCGGGTGGCGAAGGCCAGATCGAAGCTCACCGACAGCCGGGTGTGCGGGATCGCGGCCGCCGGCAACCGGACCACCCGCAGCCGCGGCTCGAGCCACTCCTCCGCGGGCGCATCCTGGTATGCAGCGGTCACCACGAGGACGTGGTGGCCGCGCCGGGCGTACCCCCGCGCCAACGCGTCGCTGAGGTGCGAACTACCGCTGACTCTCGGAGGGTAGAAGTTGTTGACTACCAGGATCCGCATCAGGCGCCGGGGCTCCCGAGGGGGACGATTCGGGTGTCCGGCCCGGCTCCGACCACGTGGCCGATGAGCCGGGCGGGCACGCCCCCCACCACAGCCCGGCTCGGCACGTCAGCCGTGACGACCGCGCCCGCCGCGATGACGGCCTCGTCGCCCACCGTGACTCCCATGTTCACCACGGCCTGCGCGCCGACGAAGACGCGGTCACCGATCCGCGTGGGCTTCCGATCCACCTCGGCGTATTCGCGGCCGGAGACGCACCGCATGACGGTGGAGTGCGAGTAGATCTGGGCACCGCTGCTGATGTCGCAGCCGGCACCGACGCTCAGACCACCTGACCCGTCGATGACCGTAAAGGCGCCGATCCACGTGCCCGGGCCGATCTCTGGCTCACCCACGACCCAGGCATGTGCGTGGTACGGGTTCGCCGGGAGTTCGGCAGCGCTCGGCACCGGCTCGCTCACGAGATCGTCTGCTTCACGAGGTTGGTCATCCCGTCCTCCACGGTGATGGTCGGCTCGAACCCGAGCACGGTCTTGGCACGCCTGGTATCCGCGGCTCGTCGAGAAACGAGTACCTCGCGAGGATTGAACTGTGGCTCGACGTCCAGCCCGGCCGCGTCGATCAACATTTTGGCTAGCTGCGCGACAGACGTGTCGATACCGGTCCCCACGTTGATCGGCATGTTCGCCGCGTCCGATTCCAACGCGAGGACGGTGGCCCGGGCGACGTCATGGACATGGATGAAGTCCATGGACTGCTCGCCCTTCCCGTCGATAGTGGGCGCCTGGCCGCTGCGCAAACGTGCCACGAAATGGTTGATCACCGACGTGTAGTAGGCCGTCGTCTTCTGTCCCTCGCCGTAGACGTTGAAATACCGCAGCGCGATCCACGAGAGCCCACGTTCCCGCTGGTAGAAGGCGAGCAGATCCTCAGCGGTCCGCTTGCTGATGCAGTACGGCGTCAATGGGTTGAGCCGATCATCCTCGTGCATCGGGATCTTCTGCGGATCGCCGTACACCGACGCGCTCGAGGCGAAAACCACCCGTCGCACTCCATGGTCGGCAGCGGCAGTGAACACGTTCTGGGACCCGACCAGGTTGATGTCAATGCTCTCGTGCGGATCGGCCAGGCTCTTGTTGATACTGACCGCGGCCAGATGGATCACGGACCCACATCCGCGCATGGCCTGGTGAACGGCACCGCCGTAGCGAACGTCCTGGTCGATGAGTTCCACCCGTCCGCCCGACTCGAGCTCGGCCACCCGTTCGCGGTCGCCGCGGAACATGTTGTCGAAGATGCGCACGTCATAGCCGCGCTCGACAAGCATCGGCACCACATGCAGGCCGATGAACCCAGCCCCACCGGTCACGAGCACAGTCTTGGCCGAGTTCATCGCACGTACCTTTCTGTTCCACCGTCCGAGCCAGCTATGAGTGCGCTTGGATTTCGATAAGGACTCACGCGGCTGCCGTTACGGCGTCCCGCACCGCCTTCGAGACAACCTCGACGTCCCCGTCGGTGAGATTCGCGTGCATGGGGATGGCCAGGTGCCGCCGAAAGACGCTCGCCGATACCGGGCAGGGCGGCCTCGGACCGTACACCGGCTGAACATGCGAAGCGTATGTGCCGATGTTGCACTGAACGCCGAGGCGGCGCAGCTGCGCGCCGACGCGCCCGCGGTTGACGCGATCACTGAGGGTCAGCACATAGGACTGCCAGACGGTCCGCCGGTCGGACAGCTCGACGGGCGTCTCGACTTCCTCCAGGTCGCCCAAGAGCTCGGCGTATCCGTCGGCCACCCGGCGCCGGGCGGCCACGAGCTCAGGAAGCCTGTCCAGCTGTGCGGAGACGACCGCGGCGGCGATCTCCGAAAGCTTGTAGTTCCAGCCGAGCTCGTCGAACGTCGGAACCGGCAGATCGTCGGAGTCGGCGCGAGTCAATGCGCTCTCTATACCGAAGAAGTGCCATTTACGAGCCTTGGCTATCAGATCGGTATTGTCCGAGGTGATCGCTCCGCCTTCGCCTGAGGTGATGCCCTTTCGGCCGTGGAACGAGAAGCAGGCCACGTCAGCGAGACCGCCCGTTGGCCGGCCTCGGTATGTTGCGCCTGCAGAACATGCGGCGTCTTCGACGAGCCACAGCCCGTGCTGGTCGGTGATCGCGCGTAGCTCGTCGTAGTCGGCCGGCTGGCCGAAAGCGTCGACCGCGATGACGCCGACAGTTCGCGGAGTGATCGCCGCCTCCACCGCGGCCGGATCAGCGGTCCAGATGTCGGGACGAACGTCCGCAAACACCGGCTGCGCACCCGTGTAGCGCACCGCATGGCCCGTTGCCGGGAAGGTGTAGTCAGCCACGATCACTTCGTCACCGACCCCGGCGCCGAGGGCCAGCACCGACAGATGCAACGCGGCCGTGCAGTTGTTCACCGTCAAGGCCTCGGACACACCGCAGAACTCGGCGAATCGAGCCTCGAACGCATGTCCGACCGGTCCCTGCCCTGCCACCCAGCCCGATTGCAGTACGTCGGCCACGGCTGCGATCTCCTCCGGACCGAACGTGGGCTGGCCTAGTCGGATCGGGTGCGGCATGTGGTCCTCAGGAATCGGCGTCGCGGACGGCGACCGAGTGTGCTGATCGCGGGGCCAGTCTAAATGCCGATCTTGAGCATCTGGATCGCTTACGTGGCGCGCTGGACCGCGGCCCCGGCCTCAAGTAACGCGTCGACGTCCGGCACGCCCCAGTCGGCTAGCGCGGCCGAGGTGTCCTGCCCTGGCTGGGCCGGCGGCGTCGGCACCGGAGAGGGGGTGCGGCTGAAGCGGGGTGCCGGTGCGGGCTGGACCACACCGTCCACCTCGACGAACGTGCCACGGGCGGCGAGCTGAGGATGTTCCGGCGCCTCGGTGAGGGACAGCACCGGGGCCACGCAGGCGTCCGTCCCGTCGAAACTGGCCTCCCACTCGGCCAGGGTCCGCCCGGCGATGACTGCGGCGATACGCGCCCGCAGCCGGGTCCAGGCCTCCGGGTCGTCGCGGTCGGGGACGTCGGTCAGGCCGAGGACGGAAAGCAGCTCCGCGTAAAACTTCTCCTCCAACGCGCCCACCGCGAGCCACTTGCCATCCGAGGTCTGGTACACGTCGTACGGCGGGTAGCCGGTGTCCAGGAAGTTGACCCCGCGCTCGTCGCGCCAGGCCCCGGCGGCCAGCAGGCCGCGCAGCATTGTGCTCAACGAGGCCACTCCGTCGACGATGGCCGCGTCGACGACCTGGCCTTGGCCCGAACGGCTCGCCTCCCACAACGCGGCCAGCACGCCCATCACCAGGTACGTCCCGCCGCCGCCGAAGTCGCCAACCATATTGGCCGGGACCTGGGGCGGGCCGCCGCGACGACCGAACGCGTGCAGCGCGCCCGTCACCGCGAGGTAGCTGATGTCGTGCCCGGCGGCGCGCGCCCACGGGCCGTCCTGGCCCCACCCGGTCATCCGACCGTAGACGAGCGCGGGGTTGCGTTCCCAGCACGCCTCCGGTCCGATGCCCAGGCGCTCGGTGACGCCGGGACGGAAGCCTTCAATGAGCACGTCGGCGCGTTCGACCAGGCGCAGCGCCGCAGCCAGCCCGAGCGGGTGACGCAGGTCGAGAATGACGCTGCGCCGGGAGCGCTTCAGCAGGTCGTACTCGTCGGGCGCCGGCTCGAAGGCGCCGACGGAGCTCGGACGTTCGATGCGCAGCACCTCCGCGCCCATATCGGCCAACAGCATGGCCGCGAACGGAGCCGGTCCGATCCCGGCCAGTTCCAGCACCCGCAGCCCCGCCAGCGGTCCGGATGGGGCATCAGTCGACGGTGTCACGCAGCCAAAGATGGCACAACCTCGTCAGGTGGGAAGCGGTGCCGGGCCATCACCTGACGATTGATCTGCCTGAAGCGGCGCAGATCCGTGTCGCGGACGTCTCCGGCCCGGGTGATCGCCACGCTGTTGGAGCGTTAGCAGGCTTCACCATTCGCCTCCCGTGCGCACCAGGCGCCGTGAGCCGAAGTTGCGCGACGACCCGGTCATGCTCGGGCCGATCAACATCCTCAAGCTGAAGTTCTCGCCGGAGGGTTAACAGCAGAGTCAGCGGAGGTCGGACGTGGGACCGCAGCCACCGGCGCAAGGCGTGGGCGCAGGCGCCGAGACGGACTGGTATCGGCTGTCGAATTGAGGAAGCCTGCCAACGACTGCAGGTGGACTCTGGTACGGGGCTGACCTCGGCTGAGGTCGTGGAGCGGCGTTGACGTACGGTCCCCAACTGGTTGGCGGAGGAGCCGTCATACGACGATGGCAGGGCCCGGGACCTCGACACCCTGGGCGGCATGGTATGTACTACCCGCCGATGACAAGAAGGTCATGCAGGCGCTCGTGGCTGCGGTGATCGTGGACGCCATCGAATCGCTCGACCTGCGCTGGCCGATCGTGTCAGACGCAGACGGCGCCAGGAACGCCCTGGCTCGCCAGGCCCTATCAGAGGAGATGTAGGAATGGTTCTAGCAGGTGACTTCGGTACCGGTCAGGTGTTCTGGTCGTTCCTGTGGTTCGCGCTGTTCTTCTTGTGGATCTGGTTGTTGATCATCGTTTTCACCGACATCTTCCGCAGCCATGACCTGTCCGGTTGGGGCAAAGCCCTGTGGATCATCTTCGTCATCGTGCTGCCCTACCTCGGCGTCTTCGTCTACCTCATTGCGCGAGGCCACAAGATGGCTGAGCACGCTCAGCAGCAAGCCGCCGACGCGGACGCCTCCGCACGGGCGTACATCCAGTCGGTGGCCAGTTCCAGCGGCTCAGGCTCGGCGGACGAGATCGCACGGCTCGCGGAGCTGCGTGACCGAGGCGTGATCAGCGAAGAGGAGTTCCAAAAGGGCAAGGCCAAGGCCCTCACTGGCTGACCCGGGACATACGGCGGGCAGACATTGGTGCCCGATGGTTCGCCTTGAGGTGTCCACCCACCTCAAGGCGAACCATCGTCAACGCGATGACCTACCTTGCCCATCCGCGAGAAGGTGCCGGGCCATGACCATGCGGTTTATCTGGTTGGTGCCCTCGTAGATCTGGGTGATCTTGGCGTCGCGCATCATGCGTTCCACCGGGAAATCGCGGGTGTAGCCGTACCCGCCGAACAGCTGGACGGCGTCGGTGGTCACCGACATCGCGGTGTCGGAGGCGAAGCACTTGGCCGCGGCCGACACCCAGGTCAGATCCGGCTCGTCCCGCTCGGCCTTCGCCGCCGCGGCATAGATCAGCTGGCGGGCCGCCTCCGTACGCATCGCCATGTCGGCGAGCATGAACTGAAGTCCCTGGAAGTCCGCGATCGGCCTGCCGAACTGGTGGCGCTGCTTCATGTAGGCGATGGACGCGTCGATGGCGCCCTGGGCGATGCCGAGGGCCTGGGCACCGATGGTCAACCGGGTGTGGTCCAGCGTCCGCAACGCGATCTTGAACCCGGTGCCGGGCTCGCCGACGATCCGGTCAGCGGGGATCGTGCAGTTCTCGAAGTAGATCTCGCACGTCGGTGAGCCCTTAATGCCGAGCTTGCGCTCCTTCGGGCCGACCGAGAATCCCGGGTCGTCGTGGCGCACCACGAACGCGGAGATGCCGCGCGGGCCCGCAGACGGATCGGTCACCGCCATCACCGTGTAGTGCGTCGAAACGCCAGCGTTGGTGATCCAGCACTTCGTCCCGTTCAGCACCCAGGTGTCCCCCTCCCGGACTGCCCTCGTGCGCATGGCCGCGGCGTCCGAGCCCGCTTCGCGCTCAGAGAGCGCGTAAGAGAACATGGCCTCGCCGGAGGCGACGTCGGGCAGCATCTGCCGCTTGAGCTCCTCAGAGCCCGCCAAAATCAGCGCCATGGTGCCCAGCTTGTTGACCGCTGGGATCAGGGACGACGAGGCGCACGCCCGGGCCACCTCTTCGATGACGATCACTGTGGCGATGGAGTCCGCGCCGGCGCCGCCGTACTCCTCGGGGATGTGCACGGCGTGGAAGCCGGCCCGGACCAGCGCCTCATAGACGTCCTTGGGGAACTCCCCGGTCTCGTCGGTTTCCGCGGCCCGAGGCGCGATCTTGTCGTCGGCCAGCTCACGGACCGCCGCGCGCAGCATGTTGTGTTCGTCGGTGAGCCGGTAGAGATCGAAGTCCGGGTTGAGCGCCATGCGCACTAGCATCGCTCGGCAGCGCTTGCAGCCGCAACGCCAAGCCCACCTGCGGGGGCTGAGCCGGCTGAGGTCCGCGGCCCAGTACCCTAGGCGAACGGCACCGGCGCCGATGACGTCGGTCGTGCGTCGGGTGCCGAACGGGGCGCCCGCCACTCGCAGAACACCGCGACCGACATCCAGGAGCATTCGTTGGCTCATCGACTACGTCTCGGCGTCATCGGAACGTCGTATCTGGGCGCGACCGATGCCGTGTGCATGGCCGAGCTCGGCTACGACGTATTGGGTGTCGACGTCGACGAGGCCAAAGTCAAAAGCCTCAGCGCCGGAGAGGTGCCCTTCTACGAGCCGGGGCTGGCCGAACTGCTGGCCAAGCACACCGCCACGGACCGTCTGCGGTTTACCACGTCCTACGACGAGGTGGTCGAGTTCGCCGACGTGCTCTTCGTCTGTGTCGGGACGCCGCAGCTGCCCAAAGGCCTTGGTGCGGACCTACGCTACGTCGAGGCCGCGTTCTCGACCCTCGCGGCCAAGCTGGACCGACGCGTCCTCGTCGTCGGCAAGTCGACGGTGCCGGCCGGGACCGCGGCCCGGATGCGCGACATCCTGGTCGCGCAGGCGCCCGAGGCCGAGCTGGCCTGGAACCCGGAGTTCTTGCGCGAGGGATTCGCCGTCGCCGACACCCTCCGGCCCGACCGGCTGGTGTTCGGCGTGGAGAGCGCCTGGGCCGAAGCGCGGCTGCGCGAGGTCTTTGCTCCCATCATCGAGGCCGGCACGCCCGTCGTCGTCACCGACTTCGCCACCGCCGAGCTCGTGAAGGTCGCGGCCAACTCCTTCCTGGCCACCAAGATCTCGTTCGTCAACGCGATGGCCGAGATGTGCGATGCGGTCGGCGCCGACGTGGCGCAGTTGGCCGACGCGATGGGCTACGACGCCCGCATTGGGCGGCGCTTCCTCAACGCCGGGCTGGGGTTCGGGGGCGGCTGCCTGCCGAAGGACATCCGAGCGTTCATCGCGCGCGCCGAGGAGGTCGGCGTCACCGAGGTCGTCTCGCTCCTGGAGGACGTCGACCGCATTAACCTGCGCCGCCGGACGCGCACCGTGGCGTTGGCGCGAGAGGTCCTGGGCGGCTCCTTCGAGGGGCGCCGGGTGGCCGTGCTCGGCGCGGCCTTCAAGCCGGACTCCGACGACATCCGCGACTCGCCGGCGCTCGATGTGGCCGCGGCGATCCACGACCTAGGCGCCGATGTGATCGTCTTCGATCCGCACGCTATGACCAACGGGCAGCGGGCCCACCCTGACCTGCACTTCGGGCCGACCGCCGAGGCCACCTTGCGCGGCGCCGACCTGGTGCTGCTGCTCACCGAATGGGACGAGTTCCGGGCCCTCGACCCGGAGCGGGTCGCAACGTTGGTGCGCGAACGGAACGTGATCGACGCCCGCATGGCCCTTGACGCGGACGCCTGGCGGGCCGCCGACTGGAGCTACCGCGCGCTGGGCCGTCCCTGACGTATCAGGGTCGCTCGATCTCGCGCGCCAACGTCTCGTTCTTCGCCCGGGCGGTGTCGGCGAGCTGCGCCTGAAACTGCTCCATGGCCGCGCGCAACGTGTCGTCCGCGGCGGCCAGGATGCGGACCGCCAGCAGCCCTGCGTTCCGCGCCCCGCCGATCGAGACGGTGGCCACCGGGACGCCCGCCGGCATCTGGACGATCGACAGCAGGGAATCCATCCCGTCGAGGTGCTTCAGGGGCACCGGCACGCCGATCACCGGCAACGGGGTCAGCGCGGCGACCATGCCGGGGAGGTGGGCGGCACCGCCGGCGCCGGCGATGATGACCCGCAGCCCGCGGCCGGCCGCGTTCCGCGCGTAGTCGGCCATGTCGAGCGGGGTGCGGTGCGCGGAGACGACCCGCGCTTCGTAGGGCACGTCGAACTCGGTCAGCACCTGCGCCGCGTCGGAGAGCACCGTCCAGTCGGAGTCGCTGCCCATGATCACCGCGACAAGCGGATCGGTCACGATGCTGCTCCTTTCGACTGGTCTCCTTCGCTGAGGTAGCGGGCCGCGCCGGTAGCCGCGGCGCGCACCCGGTCGAGGTCGTCGCCGAGGACGGTGACGTGGCCGACCTTGCGTCCGGGGCGGAACGTCTTGCCGTAGAGGTGGATCTTGGCCGCTGGCCAGCGCGCCATACAGTGGTGGACGCGCTCGTCGATGCCGTCGGGCTCGACACCGTCGGGACCGGCCAGGATGTTGGCCATCGCGATGGCCGGCGCCGTCGGGTTGGTGGCGCCGAGCGGGTAGTCGAGGACCGCGCGAAGATGCTGTTCGAACTGGGACGTGCGAGCGCCCTCGATCGTCCAGTGGCCGGAGTTGTGCGGTCGCATGGCCAGTTCGTTCACCAGAAGGTCACCGTCGGGGGTCTCGAACATCTCGACCGCCAGCACGCCGACGACGCCTAGGCGCTCGGCGAGGCCGAGGGCCACCGAGTGAGCCTCGTCGGCCTGGGCGGCAGTGAGGCCGGGAGCGGGAGCGAGCACCTCGACGCAGATCCCGCCCGACTGCACCGTCTCGACCACCGGCCAGGCGGCGCCCTGTCCGAACGGCGAGCGGGCCACGACGGCGGCCAGTTCGCGCTTGATCGGCACGAGCTCCTCGACGAGCAGTTCGACGCCCGAGCCCAGGACCGGCGCCGCCTCGGCTTCGTCGGCCACGAGCCAGACGCCCTTGCCGTCGTATCCGCCCCGGGCGGCCTTGAGCACCAACGGCCAGCCCGAGAGCGCGGCGAAGTCCGCCATCACCGTGGCCGCTCGCGCGCCGGGCAACGCGGCCCACTCAGGACAGGGCACACCCAACGCGTTGAGCCGCTCGCGCATGGCCAGTTTGTCCTGCGCGAACAGCAGCGCGCCGGCTCCCGGATGGACGGTGTGGCCGGCTTCGGCGAGCTTGCGGACGAACTCGTTCGGCACATGCTCGTGGTCAAAGGTGACGACGTCACAGCCCGCGGCGAAGGCGAGCAGGTCGGGCAGCGAGCGGTGATCACCCACGGTGACGTCATGGCAGACGAGAGCGGCGCCGTCGTCCGGGCTGTTGGCCAGGACGTGCAGCGACTGACCGAGCGCGATGGCCGCCTGCTGGGTCATCCGGGCCAGCTGCCCGGCTCCCACCATGCCCACCACGGGCAGTCCGGTGCGGGCGTCCACGGCAGGGACTCTAGTGCGCGGCACACCCAGTGACATCCACGTCACATTCACAGCGTGCACACGGCTCCGAGCGAAGGTGCAGACGCATCGCCCAGGTATCATTCTGCGGCAATGACCATTACCTTGAGCGGCCGGATTCGCGGCTCGTGGCGAATCCTCGTCAAGGAGATCACCGCCTTCGGGCTCGTCGGCACGGTCAACTTCTTCATCGACATCGGGCTGTTCAACGTGCTGTTGCATCACGGAGTCGGCGTTCTCACCGCCAAGGTCGCGTCGACCACCGTCGCCACCACGCTCGCCTACGTCGGTAACCGCCACTTGTCGTTCAGCCACCGTGCCCGCACCGGCATCGGCCGCGAGGCGACGGTGTTCTTCGCGATCAACCTCATCGTCCTGCTCGGGTCGCTGGCCGTCCTCGGCCTGTTCGCCTACCCGCTGCAATTCAAGTACGACAAGCTTGTGATGAACGTGGTCAACCTCGGCACGATCGCACTCGGGACCGTCTTCCGGTTCGACGCCTATAAGCGCTTCGTCTTCCTGCACCCGGACAAGGTCCACAGCGTCACCGACCAGGAGCTAGACGACGAACTCGCCGAGTAAGTCCACCGGTCGGTAGGATCGCAAGTTCAAGTTGACTTGAACTCGGGGCACGCCATGCCGCAGCAGACGCTCACTATCGGCGAGGTCGCCGCACGTAGCGGTATAGCCACGTCCGCTCTTCGTTTCTACGAGGCCCGCGGACTGATCCAGGCCGAGCGGGCCAGTAGCGGACACCGTCGCTACGACCGCAGCGTGCTGCGCCGCATCGCGTTCATCGCCGCCGCGCAGCGGGTCGGGCTCACGCTCCGCGACATCGCCGACTCGCTGGCCACCCTGCCAGACTCGCGCACGCCGACCCGGCAGGACTGGGTTCGGCTGTCGCGCGGATGGCGGCCGCGAGTGCAGGAACGCATCGACGAACTGGTCCGGCTCCGCGACGACCTCACCGGCTGCATCGGGTGCGGGTGTCTCTCATTGCGCAGGTGCGCGCTGTTCAACCCCGCCGACGTACTCGGCGCCGACGGACCGGGCGCCCGACGGCTGCCGCCCTTCGAGGCGGAGCCCGCACGCACGGTTTCGGGGTGAACTCCGGGGAGACCCCGGATGTCTGGCCAAATCGAGGCACGGCATGCTCTCTGCGCATGGCAGTGCACGCAGGAATCGATCCGATGGCTCGGCATCGCTACCAACAGGGCGCTGTCGCCTCCGCCGCCTTCGCCGCGTTGCACATCTACTGGGCATTCGGTGGGCAGTTCGGCATGCCCAGTGGCACGGCGCTCATCTCACAACGACCTGCTTTCCTGGCCTACGACCTGATCGCGGCGGCGGTGTTCGTCGGCTTCGCGGTGGCGGGCCTGCGGCTGGCCCGCGGCGACCAGTCGCCGTCGCTGGTTCGGGCGGTCCGGATCGGCTCGGTGTGTGCCCTGGCCCGCGGCGGGGTCGGACTGGTACAGGACACGTTCGGTCTGATGATCGGTAACGGCATCGGGATCGGTGCGGTCTACGACCTGTGGTTCGTCTGGCTCGGCGTTCTGTTCGTGGTGGCATGGGCACCACAGCCGGACCGTGAATAGTGGCGCGGTGACCGCAGCGACGTGGGATTGGATGCGGTCCGGCGAGGCGGTGGTGGCCGAGGCCGTGGCCCGACTGGACGACGCCGCCATCGCCCGGCCGTCGCGGCTGCCGGGCTGGACCCGGGGCCACGTCGTCACCCACCTGGCCCGCAACGCCGACGCCCTGCGCAATCTGCTCGACTGGGGCCGCACCGGAGTGGAGCACCCGATGTACCCGTCGCGCGACGCCCGGGCGGCCGACATCGAGGCCGGCTCGGGCCGCCCGGCTGCTGAGCAGAGCGCCGACCTCGCCGCCGCGGTGGCCCGGCTGGTCGACGAGCTCGACGCCTACCCGCCGGATAGGTGGGATGTGCCGGTACGCGGCGGGACCACCGGGCAGATCATGCCGGTCAGCGTGGTGCCGTGGCTGCGGGTCCGTGAGGTGTGGCTGCATGTCGTCGACCTGGACGTCGGTGTGCCACTGTCGGCGATGCCGCTGGGCGTTGCCGAACGGCTGTGCGCGCAGAACCTGGTCAGCTACGCCGCCCGGGACGATGTACCGGCCGTCGGGGTCACCCTGCTGCCCGGCGGCGAGCGCACCCGGCTCGGCGCCGAGTCGGCCATCGCGGTAGAGGTGCGCGGTTCCGCCCGCGAGCTCGTCGGATGGCTGACCGGCCGGTCCCGCGACGCGCTGGCCACCGACGGGACGCCGGCGCCAGAGCTGCCGCCCTGGCTATAGCACGCAGGGCGTCACCCGACGACGGCGGCCTCGGCTATCGGATCCTCGACGGCCTGGTGCCGAGTGCGTTCGTTCCAGCCCAGCGCGGTGATGGAGACGACGATGATGCCGAACCCGAGCCACTGCGACCAGCTCAGGTGCGAGTTCAGGAACACCACACCGACGACGGCCGCGGTGCCCGGGAAGGCCAGCTCCGCGAACGTGGCGCGCGAGGCCGCCGTGGCATGCAGACCGTAGTAGTAGAGCGACAGTGCGGCGATACCGGGGATCAGGGCCAGCAGCGCCAGCCCGAACAGGTTGTGCCATCCCGGCACCAGTTCGGCGTGAGTCTGCAACGCCACTACGAAAGCGGCCGGCAAGCCCCAGGCGTAGCGCAGGACGGTCAGGTCCCGCGGTCCGACGGCCGGGCTCACCAGCCGTCCGAGCACGGTGCCCGAGCCCCACAGCGCGGCCGCGCCCAACGACAGCAGCGACACCTTGATCGCCACCACCTGCACGTCGAACGGGTCGGCGAACGAGAGCAGCCACGCCCCGATCAGGGCTGGCACGGCGTACATCGCGAAGCGGGGCCGGAGCCGTTCGCCGAGGATGAGGACGGCGAGAGTCACCGCGAACAGTGGCTGGAGCTTCTGGAGGACCACTGGGGTGATGAAGTCATTGGTCTTGGCCGAGATCGCGAACGCCTCGGTGAACAGTGCCGTCGCGACTGCCGAGGCGCCGACGCCGATGACGGCGATAGCCACCTGGTCGCGGAACGAGCAGCGCAGGTACACGCGCACCGCCCGCGGCACGAGCCAGCACAGCACGATCACCGCGATGAGGTGCTCCCACAGCACCACGGTGGCCGCGTCCATGGTCGTCGCCAGTGGTTTGCGCAGCAGCCCGTCGAGGCCCCACATCCCGGCCGCCAGCGCGACGATCCAGGTGCGGTCGCGCACCCCGGCAACTCGTGCGTTCGTGTTCGCGCCGGACATCGCTACGCCGTCCGTGCCCGTAGCAGCGGCAGCACGTCCTTGCCGTACAGGCGTAAGAAACGCTCCTGGTCCGGCCCCGGCGCGTGGAAGACCAAGTGGGTGAACCCCCATTCGACGTAACGCAGCACGGCCGCCACATGCGCTTCGGGGTCACTGCCCACGATGAACCGACTGGCCGCTCGATCGACAGGCAGTTGGTCGGCCAGACGCTGCATCTCGATCGGGTCCTCCACCCCCGTCTTCTCCTCCGGGGTCAGCGCCAGCGCGCCCCAGAAGTGGGTGTCGGCCAGGGCCCGGTCGGCGTCCTCGTCGAAGGACACCTTGACCTCGATCTGCATGTCGAGGTCGTCGATCAACCGACCGGCCCGCTCGGCGCCTTCGTGCACCGCGGGCAGCAATATCTCGGTGTAGAGCGCGGGGTCCTTGCCGCTGGTGGTGATGAAGCCGTCGGCGCGGCGTCCGGCCAGGCGAGTGGCGGCGGGTCCGGAGCCGGCGATGTAGAGCGGCACGACCGGGTCCGGCCGGTCGTAGATGGTGGCCTTGGCCACCTGGTAGTAGGTGCCGTCGAAGTCCACCCGGTCCTGCGACCAGAGCAACTTGATGAGCTCGACGGCCTCCTTCAGCCGGCCGAACCGCTCTTTGGGTTCGGGCCACGCGACGCCGAGCGGCGCCTCGTTCATCGACTCGCCGGAGCCCACGCCGAGCACCACCCGTCCTGGGTAGAGGCAGCCGAGCGTCGCGAAGGCCTGCGCCACGACTGCAGGGTGGTATCGAAACGTCGGGGTCAGCACGCTGGTTCCGACGACGACGCGTTCGGTGCGCTCGCCGAGCGCACCCAGCCAGGGCAGCGCCGCGGGCGCATGGCCGCCGTCATGCCGCCACGGCTGGAAGTGATCACTTACGAAGACCGAGTCGAAGCCGACCTCCTCGGCGAGTGCACCGAAGCGCAGCAGATCGGAGGGGCCGAACTGCTCAGCCGATGCCTTGTAGCCGAACCTGATCATGGACGTTCCTCGCTGTCGCCGTCATCGCCAACCTACTTGCGTCCAGCGACGAGGTCGGCGGTGTGGTCGCTAATGTGCCGCGATGCGGTATCTGGAGGAACCGGCGAAGACGCTCTCCGACCCGCACGTGCTGTTTGCTCGGCTACGTCGAGGCGTACCGGGACGCGGCGCGGCGCACGGTCGCCGAACTGCCGAGAGCGAGCTGTATGCCCGTCGCCTGCCGTCGGGATGGACGCCGCTCGACGGTGCCGGGCTGGATCGGCGTCGATTCGACCCGGGCGGCGCGCAGCAAGGTGTCCCAGGACAGCCGCCGGTCGTAGTCATGCAACAGATCGAAAGTGGCCTCGGCCGAGGCCGGCATCTCCTGCTGGACGACCAGGTGGACGGTCACGGCCGGCCTCGCGTTCTACAGCTTGTCGCGCCATTCCACCCATTGGCCGACATTCGTCAGGTCGTAGCTCGGCCCACTGACGCCGATGGTGAACTGGCGGACTCCGGCTTCGAGGTACTGCGGACCGCGCCGCTCCGGGGCGCCGCGCACGCCGACCGAGCGCTCGATCTCGCTCGGGTCACGCCCGATCTCGGCGCACCAGCCGTCGAGGACCGCGGACTTATGCCGGAACGTGTCGAGGTCGGCGAAGGAGTGCCACGCCTGCGCGTACCGGGCGACCAGCCGCAGCGTCTTCCGCTCGCCGCCACCGCCGATCAGGATCGGGATCCGCCGTCTGGGCGGCGGGTTCAGCTTGGCCCAACGCGACTCAATGCGCGGCAGCGACTCAGCGAGTCGGTCCAACCGTCCGCCCGCGGTACTGAAGTCGTATCCGTACTCGTCGTAGTCGCGTCGGAACCAGCCCGATCCGATGCCGAGGGTGAGCCGGCCGCCGCTGATGTGGTCCACGGTCCGCGCCATGTCGGCGAGGAGCTCCGGATTGCGGTAACTGTTGCACGTGACCAGGGCGCCGATCTGAACCCGAGAGGTCTGCTCGGCCCATGCGGCCAGCATCGTCCAGCACTCGAAGTGCAGGCCGTTCGCGGGCCCGTTGAGCGGGAAGAAGTGGTCCCAGTTGTAGACGGCGTCCACGCCGAGGTCTTCGGCTTCCCGGACCGCGTCACGGATCTCGGCGTAGGTGGCGTGCTGAGGCTGGAGCTGGACGGCGATGCGCACGGCGGGCGTCATGCGATTGACGCTACGCAAGTGGGTTGAACGACTACTCCCCCAGGGTGTCGAGGGCCAGCCGCTTCGGCACCACCATCCGCCAGGCGTCGCGGATCAGCTCGCCCGCCTCCTCGGCGTCGATCGCATCCATCCGCACCCGCACCCAGTTGTAGCGCTCGTCCGAGCGCAGCGGCATGAGAAACCGCTCCGGGTCGCCGGCCACGAGCGCGGCCCGCTCCTCGCGAGGGAAGGCGAACCCGAGCAACGTCTCGTCCCGCGACAGCGAGGCGTAGACGTACTGGCCCACCTTGAACTTGAGCCGGTCGCCGACCACGCGCTCGTAGCTGCGCGGGAGATCCCGCGCCACCGCTCTGATGTCGTCGACCGTGGCCATGTACTGACTGTGCCAGCGGGTGCCGACAGCGGCGCTCAACTGATGGCAGGGTTCAGGCCTCGCGGGCCGACTGGTAGGTGAGCAGGACGAGGCTCTCGCCGACGGGGCGCGCATCGACCAAGCGCAGCGGCTTCTGGCCACCGGTCGGCGAGAAGAGGCGCTGGCCGGTGCCCAGCACCATCGGGTGGGTCATCAGCCGCCACTCGTCGACCAGGTCGTGCTCCAGCAGCGTCTGGACCAGAACCCGGCTGGCGTACACGACGATTTCCCCGTCGAGGCTCTGCTTGAGTTTCGTGACCTCCTCGACTGCCTCGCCCCGAATGACCGTCGCCTCGCCCCAGCCGGTCGGGTCCTCGAGGGTTGAGGAAACGATGTACTTGGGCAGCTTGCGGAGCCGGTCGGCCCAGTCGCCGGGCCGGTCAGCCCACCGTTCGGCGAAATAGCCGTAACTTCGCCGGCCAAGGAGCAGGGCCGCAGCGTCCGACGCCTCCTGGAACTCGACCTTGGCCCACTCGCCGCGGTCGGCGTCGGACATCCGCTCGAACCAGCCCCCGAGGGCAAAGCCTTCGCTACCGGTTGGGTCCTGGACCACGCCGTCGACCGTGACGTTCGCACTGACGACTATTCGTCCCATCGCTGTTCTCCTTGTGTTGGTGTTGTCTGCTACCAGCGAGGTAGACACCCGCGACTTAGCGGATTGGTCGCCGGGCGAGCGCCCAGTTTGAGCGCCGGCCGGTGTCGGTACCGGGATGGAGGTGGCACATGGCATTGGACGAGAACAGCGCGACAGGCGCCATCCTCGCCCGGGCGCGCGACGGCGACGGGGAGGCGTTCCGGCTGCTGACCGAGCCGCACCGCCGGGAACTTCATGTGCACTGCTACCGGATGCTCGGATCCTTCCAGGACGCCGAGGATGCGCTGCAAGACACCCTGCTGGCCGCATGGCGGGGACTCGATGCGTTCGAGAGCCGCTCGTCGGTCCGCACGTGGCTCTACCGGATCGCCACGAACCAGTGCCTCAACGCGCGGCGGTCGGCGCGCCGTCGTCACGCCAAGGAGTGGGACGTGCCCGGCATGGAGCCGCCTGAGCCGACCGGGCTGGGCGAGGTCGTCTGGCTCGAGCCACTGCCCGAGGCCGTTCTCGACGGTGCCCGCGATATCCCGCTGGGGCCCGAAGCCAGGTACGAGCAGAGCGAGTCGATCTCGCTCGCCTTCGTCACCGCGCTCCAGCTGCTCCCGCCACGCCAGCTCGCCGTACTCGTCCTGCGCGATGTCCTCGGCTTCCCGGCGCGCGAGGTCGCCGACATGCTCGATTCGACCGTTGACTCGGTCAACAGCGCCCTCAAGCGCGCACGGACGACCCTGGACCGTCGCCGAGCCGCCCGCGTCGACCACGAGCCGCCGCCCGAGGCGGGAACTCCGGCCGAGGACGCGCTGGTGGCGAGGTTCGTCCGCGCCTACGAATCTGCCGACCTGGATGCCCTGATCGCGCTGCTGACCGACGACGTCTTCGTGTCCATGCCGCCCATGCCGTTCGAGTACGAGGGCCGGGCGGCCGTCGGACGATTCTGCGAGCTGTTGTTCGCCGCCGGGCGCAGGCACCACCTGGTGCCCACCCGCGCGAACGGCCAGCCAGCGTTCGGCATGTACGTGCAGGCCGCCGACGGCATCCGGCACGGGACCGGCTTGATGGTGCTGACCCTCAGCGGCGACGGCATCTCCGCCATGACCCGTTTCGAGAACAACGTCTTCCCCGCGTTCGGCCTGCCCCGATCGCTGCCCGAGCGCGGAGCTTGATAGCGAGGACGAGCCATGACCCGCGCTCGGTATCAAGGTCGCGAGTCAGTGTTGACGTGTTCGAACATATGTTCGATGATAGACGATGTGACGGCCGCGCTCGCGTTCCCGGCTCGCCCGGTGTCTGCACACCGGGAGCGATCGGTGCTGGACAGCGGCAACGTCGACGCCGGCGCGCTCGTCGGCAACATCGACAGGCTGGCCCGGCGGGTCGCTCCCCCGCTGCCGGTGGCCGACGCGCTGCGTGCGGTACTGCCTGAAGGCCTGCCCCGGGGCAGCACCGTCGCCGTCCACGGCTCGGTGTCGTTGCTGCTGGCGCTGCTGGGGACAGCCTCGCAGGAGGGCGCTTGGAGCGCGCTAGTGGCCATGCCTCCCGTGAGCGTGGAGGCGGCCGTCGAATACGGCGTCGACCCAGCCCGGCTGGCCGTCGTCCCGGATCCGGGGACGGAATGGAGCACCGCGGTGAGCGTCCTCGTCGACGCGCTTGACCTCGTGGTGGTGCGCCCGCCGGCGACACTGCCCAGCGCCCTGGGACGACGGATGTCGGCCCGGGCCCGCAGCAAGGACGCAGTGCTGCTGACCTACCTCGGCGGCGCCGGGCTGACGCACTGGCCGGGCGCGGACGTCGTCCTGACCGCCGCCACGATCGAGTGGACCGGGGTGGGTGACTCGGCCGGCCACGGCCGGCTGCGCGGTCGCCAGGTGGAGCTGAGCGCGTCCGGACGCGGTCGGCACGCTCCGCCCCGGACCACCTGCTGCTGGCTGCCTGCCCCGCTCGGCACGGGCATCGACTCGGTCTCCCTGCCCGGCCCAGAAGTGGCCCGTCTCGATGACCGCCGAGCCGGCTGACCACGCCACCGACGCGGTCCGGATGATCGCAGTCTGGTGTCCGGACTGGCCGGTCACCGCGGTCCGTCTGGTGAACGGTCAGGGCGAGCGCGACCTGGATCCCGAAACGCCGGTGGCCGTGGTCAGCGCCAACCACGTCGTGGCCTGCTCGCACGCCGCCCGACGAGCCGGGATACGTCGCGGGCTGCGGCGGCGCGAGGCGCAGGGCCGCTGCCCGGCGTTGGTGGTGCTGCCCCGTGACGAGGGCGCTGAGGTACGCGCCTTCGAGCCGGTCGTACAGGCCATCGAATCGCTGGCGCCCGGAGTGGAGATCAGCCGGCCCGGCATTGCCTGCGTCGGCGCTCGCGGCCCGACCCGTTACTTCGGTGGCGAGACGGCGGTGGTGCATGCGCTGTCCCGCGCGCTGATCACCCGCCTCGGTGACCTGGCCGCGGTGGGTTCCAATGTCCTCATCGGCATCGCGGACGGACCGTTCGCGGCCGAGCAGGCCGCCCGTCGCGGCACGATCGTCGACCCGGGCGGTTCGGCGGCGTTCCTGGCCGACATGTCCGTGGACACCCTTGGGCTGCCCGAGCTCGCCGACCTGCTCAAGCGCCTCGGTATCCGCACCCTGGCCGCTTTCGCCGCACTGCCCGCCACGGACGTGCTGGCCCGGTTCGGTCCCGCCGGCGCCTGGGCGCACCGGCAGGCGGGCGGACGCGACGCCCGGCCGATCGCCGCTCGTCGGCCCGCGGCGGAGTTCAGCGCCGAGGTCGTCTTCGAACCGGCCGTGGACACCGCGGAGGCGGTCACGTTCAGCACCCGCACGACCGCGGAGCTTTTCGTCACCGACCTCGCCGGGCACGGCCTGGCTTGCACGTGCCTCGAGCTGCTGGTGCGCACCGAGCACGGCGAGGAGACGGTGCGCCGCTGGCGGCACGCGGGTGTGCTCGGCACCCTCGACGTGCTCGACCGGGTGCGCTGGCAGCTGGACAGCTGGCTGGCCGGGCGGCATCCGGAGGCAGATCAACCCACCGCCGGGGTGACGCTGCTGCGGCTCACCCCGGTCGAGTGCGTGCCCATGCTCGCCCACCAGCAGGCGCTGTGGGGTGCCAGCGGGGCCGACGACGAACGCGCCCATCGGGCGCTGGCCCGGCTGGCCACCCTGCTCGGGCACGGCTCGGTGCTGACCGCGGTCACCGACGGCGGCCGCACTCCGGCCGAGCGCACCCGGTTGATCCCGTGGGGCGATGAGCGCACGCCGCGCAACGGCCCGGACCGGCCCTGGCCCGGACGGCTGCCCGCTCCCGCCCCGTCCGTGCTACTCGACCCGCCTCGGCCCGTCCAGGTCCTCGACGCCTCCGGCCGACAGGTCACCGTCACCGAACGTGGCGCGGTATCCGAGGCGCCGGCCCAGCTGAGTTACGGCCACCAGCCCGTCCCGATCACCGCATGGGCCGGTCCCTGGCCGGTCGACGATCGCTGGTGGGAGGGGCACCGGCCGCGCCGCCGGGCCCGTTTCCAGCTCGTCGACCTGCGCGGACGCGCCTACCTCGCCACCTGCACGCTGCCCGGCAGTCCGGTCGGAACCCATCCGATGCCGCAGACGTCGACGGATGCTCCCGTCTGGACACTCGATGCGGTGTACGACTGACCAGCCAATACGATCGGTCGGTGCCCGGGCCCCTCGTCACCTTTACCAACGACGACCTGCGCTTCGACGTCGTCGACCAAGGAACCGAGACCGGCGAGGTCATCGTCGCGCTGCACGGCTTCCCGCAGCTGTCCTCATGCTGGGACGCGGTGACGCCGACTCTGACCGGCGCCGGATACCGGGTGCTCGCCCCCGACCAGCGCGGTTACTCCCCCGGCGCGCGACCCGCCAAGGCGAAGGACTACCGGCTCGACCTGCTCGGCGGTGACGTCCTCGCCCTGGCCGACGCCGCAGGTGCCGACCGCGTCCACCTGCTCGGCCACGACTGGGGCGGCGCGGTGGCCTGGTACCTCGCCTCGCGGCACGCGGACCGGGTGCGCAGCCTGTCGGTGGTGTCGACGCCGCACCCACGCGCACTGCTCAAGGCGCTGCGCGGTCGGCAGCTGCTCAAGTCGTGGTACATGCCACTGCTGCAATTGCCGTGGTTGCCCGAGTTCGCGTTGCGCAGCCGGGACGCGGCCTTGACCCGTCGGCTGCTCGGCCGCAGTGGCCTGCCCACTGTCCGTCAGAAAGAGACGGCCGCCTTGCTGGCCGAGCCCGGCGCGGCCACCGCGACGCTGAACTGGTACCGCGCCATGCGCACCCGCCATGCTCCCGGGCCGGGCCGGGTCGCGGTGCCGACGCTGTACGTCTGGGGCGATCACGACGCGGCCCTCGGCCGGACCGCGGCCGACAACACCGCCGAATGGGTGACCGGGCCGTATCGGTTCGAGATCTTGAAGGGTGCGTCGCACTGGATCCCGGACGAACGCCCCGACGAGCTGGCCCACCTGGTCCTGGCCCAGGTGCTCCGTCACAACGACTGAATGCCCTCCGCCGGTGCACTCGGCCGTTCAGCGCCCGCGACACTCCGAGGAATCGGAGGATCGGGCCACGTTCCCTATGCTCACTCAAGACACAGCGACCACGGATGGACGATGATCTGCCCTCACTGCACATTCGCCGTGCAGCCCACTGACGCGTTCTGCGGTCACTGCGGGGCGGCGCTACCCGGCGCCACGCCGGCAGACAGCAGTTCCAGGCACGCCGCGGGCCGGGGCGGCGCGATGCCGGCCTATCCCGCGCTGCCGCCGTTTGATCCTTCGGCCTATCCGCCGCCGCACCAGGTGGCCGACGAGCCGATCTTGCCGGCGTCGTCCGGGCCGCCCCAGCCGTACGGTATCCCGGACCTTCCTCCCGGGCCCGCAGTCGTCGGCGCGGATGCTGGCGTCGAGGCGGCGCAGGCGCAATGGTACGAGCCGGAACCGCACCGTCCACCGCCGTCGCCGACGTCGAGGTGGTTGATCGGCATCGGGGTCGGCCTGCTCGCGATCATTGCCGTCACCATGGCCGGGTTGGCGTTGATCAAGCGGACCAGCAACAACTCGGCCGGCACTTCTCCGACCCCGACGACCAGCCGGGTGACAAAGGAGCAAGGCACCACGGCGCGCTCGTCCGCAGCGCTCCGCCCGGTCCGTACCGTGGCCGTGACCGGCACGCCGTCCGGAACCATCTACCAGGTGTCGATCTGGGCCGAGAAAACGGACCAGAATTGCCATGCGCATGCCCACGGCAGCCCGGTGGTGTCGTTCCTCGCCAAGCACCCGTGCGCCACCATGACCCGTCGGCTGGGCACCACGACCGTCGGCGGCAAGGCCGCGGGATTCGCGCTCACCGCTATCCGGTTCTCGAGCGCCAAGACGGCCAGCGCGTTTCGCGTCCTCGTGACCAAGGACGGCACCGGCAACCTCGACGACCTGCTCTCCGACGGCAAGCGGTTGCCAGCCGGACCCCGGTCCGTGCCTGCCCCGGACGGCTTCTCCGCCGTCAGCCACGACAACGAGGTCCTGGTCGTCGACTCCTGGTACCTGACCGGCTCGACTCCGGAGAACGACCGGCCGCTCACCGCGCTCGCGAACGACTTCTTCGGCCGGGACGGCGTCGGGTAGGGAGTGTCTCCACTGTCAGCGGATGATGAAGCCGCTGGCGCCGCTCGGGCCGGCCGCGGTCACCTCGATGCCGGTGACATCGGCGTACGGCGTGCCGTGCCGGCACCAGGCGCACATCTGCTCGACCGCGGTCTGCTCGCCCTCGAACAACGCCTCCACGGCTCCGTCGGCGCGGTTGGACACCCAGCCGGTCACGCCGCGCGCCTGGGCCTCACGTCGGCAGCTGTCGCGGAAGAACACGCCCTGTACACGGCCGCGGACGACGACTCGGCGGGCCACGACCGGCACGTCGTCAACCTACTGGAGCGGGCGAATCGGTTCCGATCAGGCGTCCCGGCGCAGCACGCTGAACCACGCCACCGTGACCAGGACCGCGGCTAGCGCCACGAAACCAGTGAACTCCACCCACTGAAACGGCCAATACCGGCTCGCCGGCTGATAGTGCACGACATATCGGTAGCCGAGGTCGGCCAGACATTGCCGGACGTTGCCGCCGCGGTCCGGCGCGCACTGCGCGGGGAGACTGAGCGCGCTGGTAATCGCCTTGCCATGCAGAACGATGTCCTGGCGGAGCAACCACGAGCCGCTGGGGACGGCGTTCTGCTGGTCAAAGGGCACGTCCGAGACCAGCGGCGCGGCCAGATGCGGCCGGATCCAATTCGAGACGGTGACCTGGGCGGCGACGTATCCGACCACGGTGACCGCCAGAGCCGGCAACGTCCGCCGTATGACCGCGCCGGCGGCCAGGCCGAGGGCGGCGGCGAAGAGGGCGTATCCGACAGGAACGATGCCCTGGATCATGAACTTCCCGGGGTCGAACCGATCGGCGTAGTACGAGTTCGGCGTCTTGGACCACCACGTGACCGCGACGGTCACGGCCGCACCCCAGACCGCCGCCGCCGCCATCAACAGTCCGATCTTGCCGGCCAGCCACCGCCGGCGGGTCACGCTCTGCGTCCACGCGAGAACGTGCGTGCCGGTATCCATCTCCCTTCCCACCGAGGTGACCCCCCAAAAGAGGCCGATCAGCAGTGGAACCGCCGCGGTCAGGTTGACCACGTCCACGATGGCGCCATAACCCTGGAACAGGTTCAGTTCATCGCACGTGCCGTTGGCTCGACAGGTCACCAGCGCGGAGTGATAGATATCGGCCATGTGCCAGCCGGTCAACAGCACCGCCACGAGGAAGGCGGCGTAGGCGGCGGCCGCGATGGCGGCCTGAAGCCGGTGTTGCCGCCACAGGAGCCACGTCATGACACGACCTCGGCAACGGCGGGCGCCGGGCTCGACTGCCCCATGTAGGCGAGGACAATCTCCTCGAGATCCAACTCCGTGACCTCCCAAGTCGGATCGTGTAACGGGCCGTCCAGCCGGACCCACGCCTTGACCTGGCGCGGGGTGCGCTCGGCCCGGAGCAAGGTGTGGTCGCGCTCAAGGGCACCGAGATCGCGGGACGGCCCGGTGAGCAGGTAATGGCTGGCCAGCATCTGGTCGAGGCCGCCGCCGATGACGAGCTGCGCCGCGTTGAGAACGACGACGTGATCGCAGACGCGCTCCAGGTCAGTGACCAGATGGCTGGAGAGGATCACGGTCAGGTTTCCGTCGGCGACCGCGGCCGTCAGCGTGGCCAGGAACTCGCGCCGGGCCAGAGGATCGAGCGCGGCGACGGGCTCGTCCAGCAAGAGCAGCCGCGGTTTCTTGCCGAGCGCCAGCGCCAGAGCCACCTGGGTGCGCTGGCCGCCGGACAACGTGCCGACCCGCTGTTCGAACGGAATCCGCAACCGATACAGACGCTCGCGGGTGGCGTCGTCGTCCCAGTCGGGATTGAGCCGGGCGCCGAACGTCAGATGGTCCGCGACGGTCCATCTCCGGTAGAGCGGGATCTCCTGGGCCAGGTATCCGACGTCTCGCACGAAGGGCTCGGTGTCCGATGGCGGCTGCCCGAAGATCTTCACCTCGCCCGCGGACGGTCGGCTCAACCCCACGAGCATGCGCAGCAGGGTGGTCTTACCGGCCCCGTTGGCGCCGATCAGCCCGCAGATTCTGCCCTCGGGAACGTTCAGCGAACAGTCGCGCAGCGCCCACCGCGAGCCGAAGCGCTTGCCGAGGCCGGACGTTTCAACGGCGTGCTCATTCATGCCGTTCTCGCTTGCACCGAGGCCCGCACCGTGGCGTGCAGGAGGCTTTCCATGTCTGTCTCGTCCAGCCCCGCCTCCTGGGCCTTCGCGACCCAACGGGCCAGGCTCCGGCCGAGCGCGGCCTGCACTCCCGGTGGTGGACCGTCGGGGCGGCGCAGCGCGAACGTCCCGACTCCCTGCCGGCCCTCGACCAGGCCCTCGCGCTCAAGCTCCCGATAGGCCTTCAGGACGGTGTTGGGATTGATCGCCAGCTCCGTCACGACTTCCTTGACCGTGGGCAGCTGGTCCCCTGGGCGCAACGCTCCCGACAGCAGCGCCTGCCGGACCTGCTGCACCACCTGCACATAGGCAGGAACGTTCGAGTGGACGGACAGGTGGAACCTGAGCATCGAGAACTCCAATTAGCTAGTTAGCTAGATAACAAGCTAAGTAGAGACAGGGGCCTTCGTCAAGGCGTCACGGAAGCTCACATGGCGTGACCAGCAAAATCCTTACACTGGTCACTATGGACATGGACGCCGCTGCCCTGCTGGCCGGGTTCCTCAACACCGTCCACCTCCCGGACGGGGTGGACGCGCTCGAGAAGTCCACGGCTGCGGACTGGCGCGCCGACGGGTTGGCCGATGACGGCAATTCAGTACATCAGCGTCCGGCAACGACGACGCCCCGCCCGGCCTCAGAGACCGAGATGCTGCGTACCCTCCGTGCGGCGCTACGTGCGCTGGTGCAGCCGCACGCGAAATGGACGGCGGCACAACGCGAGGCCGTGGCTCGGGCGGACGAGGCGCTGCGCAACAACCCAATTCTCGTCCGCCTGCCGTCGAGCGGGCGCCACCTCCCCCAACTAGCGCCCGCGGCCAGCGGTGCGACCGAGAGCGACGTCGCAGCAGTGCTCACGGCCTATTTCACCGCCTGTGCCGACGGCGGCATCGAGCGCATCAAGACCTGCGCGCGCCCGGAGTGCCAATGGGCCTTCCTCGACGCGAGCCGCAACTCGTCGCGGCGGTGGTGCGCCATGGCGCACTGCGGGAACGTAGTCAAGAACCGGCGGTATCGAGCCCGCCGGTCGGCGACGAACCGGGCCAGCCACCGACCTCACTCCCGGTCACAGAGATGAGCGGCCGACAGCTGGGCTGGACAGCGCTGATCCTGGCCATGGCCAGCTGGGGATCGGTCGTGGTGACGATCAAGATCGCGGCCCACGGCCTGCCCGTCCAGACCATCACGCTGATCGAGGTGGGGTCGGCGATCGTGTTGCTCGGCGCGGTCGTGCTGCATCGCCGGACCCGACTCGCGCGCCCGTCGCACCTGGTCGTGCTCGCCGGGCTGCTGGAACCGGGAGCGAGCTACCCGCTGATCAACGCCGGTCTAGCCCGGACCAGCGGGACGCACGGCGCCGTCATCGTCGGGACCGAGTCGGTGGTAATCGTCCTGCTCAGTTCCGCGTTGGCGGGCAGGCTACCCAGCCGCCGGGTTCTCTTGGCCGTGCTGGTCACCGCCGTCGGAGCGGCGTTCGTCGGAGGCGGTGAAGGTGGGACGGCCAGCGTCAGCGGCGACCTGCTCGTGGCCGCCGGCGTGGTCTGCGCGGCGGCCTATGTCCTCGTCGCGCAGCGCGCCGCTATGGGCACGGACACGGTGACGCTTACGTTCTGGCAGTTCGTGATCGGTGCCGCGGTGATCGCCCC
>DATAEG010000090.1:0-2692 GCA_036258135.1 Jatrophihabitantaceae bacterium
CACCACCGTGGCGACGACCACCGACCTGGACGTCACCGGCCGGCCGGCGCAGTTCGGGCGGGGCGTGATGAACGACGTGGCCAACAAGCTCGTAGGCCAGTTCGCGGCCAATCTCGCCGCGCTGCTCACCAGCGGCGACCGGGAAGCTGCCACCCCCGGCCACCCGGCTCCGGCAGCCTCCACGCCGGCACCTGGAGCCCCGGCTGCGACAGGCCTGCCATCACAAGCGGCGACGGCGGCGGCCGGGAACGAGCTCGACGTCTTCACGCTGCTCGGCCTCTCCCCAGTCGCCCGCCGCCGGGTGGCCGCCGCGCTCATCCTCGCCGACGTGTTCGTGCTGGGCTGGGCCATCGGCCGGCTCGGCAACCGCCGCTAGCCCCACCGGCAGAAGGACACCCGATGACGCGCACCGTCACCACCGTCAACCCCGCCACCGGCGAAGCCCTCGAGGCCTACAACGCCGCGGACCTCGATGCGGTCCTTGGCGTCCTCGCCGCCGTGCACGCGGCACAGCCCGGGTGGGCGGCTGTGCCCGTCGAGGAACGGGCCGATCGTCTGCGCGCCATCGGCGTCCAGCTCCGCAAGCAGCGGGACGAGCTGGCTGCGCTCATGACCGCCGAGATGGGCAAGCCAGTTGCCGAGGCCCGCGCCGAGATCGAGAAGTCGGCCACGGCGTGCGACTACTACGCCGCGGACGGACTGGCGGCGCTCGCGCCCCAGACCGTCGACACCGGCAACCAGCGCAGCTGGGTCGCCTACGAACCCCTGGGCGTCGTCCTCGCCGTCATGCCCTGGAACTTCCCCTATTGGCAGGTCCTACGGTTCGCTGCGCCCACCCTGCTGGCCGGGAACACCGCCATCCTCAAGCATTCCCCAAACGTCACCGGCTGCGCCCTGGCCATCCAGAAGGTCTTCGGTGACGCCGGCCTGGCCGCCGACGTGTTCCGGTCCATCGTCGTGGCAGAAGCCGACGTCAACGACATCACCGCTGCCCTGATCGACGACGACCGGGTCGCGGCCGTTAGCCTGACGGGCAGCGAGCGTGCCGGCTCCGCCGTCGCCGCCAGCGCCGGACGGGCCGTCAAGAAGAGCCTGCTGGAACTCGGCGGCTCCGACCCGTTCGTCGTCCTGGACGATGCCGATCTCGACATTGCTGTCGCCTCGGCCGTCAAGTCGCGCTTCATCAACGGCGGCCAGAGTTGCCTTGCCGCCAAGCGCTTCATCGTGCACCGCGCTGTCGCCGATGAGTTCACCCGCCGGTTCGCCGCGGCGGTGGCTGACCTGCAGGTCGGCGATCCCACCGATCCTGGCACCGCCATCGGGCCCATGGCCCGCGCTGACCTGCTGGACGGGCTCGAGCGACAGGTCGGCGCTTCGGTCGAAGCCGGCGCCACCGTCCTGACCGGCGGCTCTCCCCTCGTCGGCGCAGGCGCCTGGTTCGCACCCACCGTCATCAGCGACGTCACGCTCGACATGCCCGTCATGGCCGAGGAGACATTCGGACCGGTGGCGGCCATCATTGCAGTCGACGACGATGACGAAGCCGTCACTGTCGCCAACGCCACCCGCTACGGACTGGCCGCCAGCGTGTGGAGCACCGACGCCGCTCGTGCGCTGGCCCTTGGCTGCCGGATCACCTCGGGCGCCCTGTTCGTCAACGCTGTCGTCTCGTCCGACCCACGCCTACCGTTCGGCGGCACCAAACACAGTGGCTACGGACGGGAACTCGGCCTCGCGGGCGCAACCGAGTTCACCAACATCCGAACCTACGTCATCGGCACTGGAACACTCCCATCTGGACCCGCCACAGAGTGACGCGGTTCGACTGGTCCGACCAGTCTCCAAGGGTGACGAGCGCCTCGCGAGCTGGCGGTATTTGGCGCGCCGCGCATCGCGGCTGGCCGCCACGGCGTCCTTTCGAGCATGTCGCCGGGAAGCCTCCGTCCCTCTCATTGTCCAGCCAAGATCCGGAGTCGCTCGGCCAGGCGTCCGGCCCTACCTGCCCGTCCGCCGCGACGCAAGGCCAGGATGCGCGTGCTGCTGATCAGTCCGCCGGGGGCGGGCAAGGGCACCCAGGCGTCCCGGATCGCCGCCCACTTCGACCTCACCCGCATCGCGACCGGGGACTCGCTCCGGGAGGAGGTGGCGGCCGGCACCGACCTCGGCCGGCACCGACCTCGGCCGGGCCGCCAAGGCGTACATGGACCGCGGTGACCAGCACGTCGATGCGTCCGAACCGCTCCACGGCAGCCTGCACGGCCGCCTGGGCGTCGGCGGGGTCGGTGACATCAAGCTTGACGGCCAGGAGGTCATCGTCCTGGCCCAGGGCCGCGGTGACGGTGTCGGGGTTGCGTCCGGTGGCGACGACGGCGTCACCGGCGGCCAGGGCGGCCTTGGCGATGTCGACGCCCATCCCGCGGCCGGCGCCGGTGACGAGCCAACCTTCTTGTCAGTCATCCGAGTGCACCTTCCTCTGGTGTTGGGACACCGCGTCATCGGCGGCGCGCTGTCCACTCAACCAGCCGCTTGGGGGAGGTGGGAGACCCTGATGAGAGGGGTACTGACAGGGACCCCCAACCATGCGGAAGCGCTCGTAGAGTGGACGACATGGCCGGCAGGAACGACCACCGCGACACCCGTGGCGACGTCCGCGGGGAGATCCGGGAGTTTCTGAGCACGCGACGGGCCAGGA
>DATAEG010000091.1:0-39009 GCA_036258135.1 Jatrophihabitantaceae bacterium
GCAGCTTGTCCTTCTTCTGCTTGGCGGTCAGGCCGGAGTAGACCTCCTTGATCGCGTTCTCGGCGTCACGTTGGGCGGTCTGGTCGATCGTGGTCCGTACCCGCAGCCCGCGGGCGGAGAGCTCCGCCTCGCTGATTCCGAGCCGCTGGAGCTCGGCCTTGACCTGGGTGATGATCAGCCCTTCGGGGCCGGTGGCGCCGAGCTGCGTCGTCGGCGGCACGATCGTCTTCGGGTACTTCTCCGCGGCGCGCGTGCCCGGGTCGAGGTGGTGAATGGCCACCATCCCATCCAGTACGTAGTTCCAGCGTGCCTCGGCGGCCGTCGGGTTGGTGCGAGGCTCGTAGTAGGACGGCGCCTGGATCAGTCCGGCCAGCAGCGCGCCCTGGCTCACGGTCAGCTTCGACACCGGGACGCCGAAGTAGGCCTCTGCCGCGGCCTGGATGCCGTAGGCGCCGCGGCCGAAGTAGATCGTGTTGAGGTACCACGCCAGGATCTCGTCCTTGGAGTAGTGCCGGTCCAGCTTGACCGCGATGGCCAGCTCCCGCAGCTTGCGCGACAGGGTGCGCTCGGAGTTGAGGTACGCGTTCTTGACGTACTGCTGTGTGATACCCGAGCCGCCTTGCGAGTCGTGTCCGCGCAGGTCGCTCAATGCCGCCCGCAGTGTGCCGCGCATGGAGACACCGGGCTCCGAGTAGAAGCCACGGTCCTCGGCGGCGATCACCGCCCAGCGCACGTGCTGCGGCACCTGGCTCAACGGGACGATGGTCCGGTTGACCGTCCCCACGCGGGCCATCAGCTTGCCGTTCGAGTACAGGATGCTGGCCACCTGGTCGACCTTCAGGTCGCTGGGCTCAGGCACCCGGGTGAAACTGTAGAACATCAGCACGGCCGCCACCATCACCGCGGCGAGGAGCCCCAGCGCCCACGTGCCGACCAGCGCGAAACGGCGGGCAATCCGCTTGCCGCGCGACATCGCGGCCAGCCGCTGCCTTTTGCGGATCCGGTGCCGACGCCACCGGCCGGGCGGCTTCTGAGGCGTCGTCGAGGCATACCGGGCCGGTGAGCTCCAGTCAGACGATGTCGGCTGTGGCCGCCTGTGCGCGCGCTCGGGCGGCAGGTACTCGGACACGTGCTGACAACTCCTGTCGCTGGGCTAAGCCGATCTCAGCCGGCACGGACATTCGGCCGGTCTGTTCGGGCACCGGCGGTCTTGCTCACCCCGAGGATGTGGTCTCCTCATCCTCAGTGGACGTGCCGATGTGCCCGTCGTGCTGCATTCGAGACTGCGACGTGACCAGGCTTACGGCCAGTCACGCTCACGCCGTCCTCAGCCCGCCCCCATGAGCGCGGCCGCCAAAGGTTCGCCATGCCTTTCGGGGTCCCCGCGAAGTTGTCGCGTTCTTTGCGAGAACTTCGTGGGGTGTGGTCAGCCGCCCGTAGCGGTGGCCAGGCCGTCGTTGCCCAGCGTGAACGAGCGGATCAGGTGGTTCCAGCCGCAGTCCACACAGACCTCGACCACGTAGACGGCGAAACGCTCGTACTGCTCGTCCATCCGGGACAGTTCGGAGGGCAGCTTGGCCTGCCCGGCGGTGGTACGCAGCTCTTCGCCGTAGACGTAGGAGACCTCGCAGAGCTTGTCGCCGTCGCACACCGGGCACGGCGTACCGGTGAGCTGGCCGTAATGGCGGGCGGCGAGCCTCAGGTGGGGATGGGCGTCGCAGATCTCGAGGACAGTGCGTCGGCCGGCCCGGAGATCGGCGAGCGCGGCACGCCGCCGCAGCGCGTAGTCGACTACGTCTCGGGCCACCACCCCGAACACGCTACGCGGGAGATCGGACGGTCGCGAGATCGCGGGAGAATTACTCCCGGCGCAGCTCCACGACGGGGATCTCGCGGTCCACCTTGGCCTCGTGGTCGGCGAAGAACGGGTACAAACGCTTGATCTCGGCCCACGTGTGGTCTCGCTCGGCGCCCTCCACGGGGACGGCGAGCGCTGGATAGGTCTCATCGCCGACCTCGACCTGCACCTGCGGTTCGGCGACGAGGTTGCGGTACCACTGCGGGTCCTTCGGTGCCGCGTCGGCCGAGGCGATGACGAAGACCCGCCCGCCGTCCCGGTGAAACATCATCGGCACGGTGTGCGGCTTGCCGGTCCGGGCGCCGCGCGTGGTCAGCAGCAGCAACCGGTCACGGTGCATCCCAGGCGGGTCGACGCCCGCGTGGAAGGCCTCGATGACCCGTCGGTTCACGTCTGCCATGTCCATAGCTGAGATTCCTACCCGAGCTGGCGGCAAAGTCGCACGCGATGTATCGTGGCGATACATCACAGTGTGATATCGCGTCGTGATATCGCACCGACACACCGCAGGGAAGGCTAGGAGGAAACAAGCCGTGCTCGAGATCGCCGTCCTCGGGTTGCTCAACGAGAGCCCGCTGCACGGTTACGAGTTACGCAAGCGGCTGTCGACGCTGCTCGGCACGTTCCGGGCGTTCTCCTACGGCTCGCTCTATCCGACGCTGCGCAAGCTGTCCGAGGCCGGCTGGATCAGCGAGGACGCCCCCGAGGTCGCCCCGCCGAAGCAGAAGTCCCGGCGCGGCAAGCGCGTGTACCGGCTGACCGCGGAAGGCAAGGAGCACCTCGCGTCCCTGCTCGAACACGTCGGCCCGGACGCCTTCGACGAAGAGGGCTTCGGGGCTCGGCTGGCCTTCTTCGCCCAGACCCGCTCCGACATCCGGCTGCGGATCCTCGAAGGCCGGCGCCGCCGGGTCGAGGAGCAGCGCGACGGCATCGTCGATTCGCTGGCCTCACGCCGGGAGAAGTTGGACAGCTACACCCTCCAGTTGCAGGAGCACGGCCTGGAATCGGTCAACCGCGAGGTTCGCTGGCTGACCGAACTGATCGACAACGAGCGATCGGGCGGGACCACCCCGTCGGGCGCCTGACCCGACCCATTACCCAAGGAGGATCGATGGATTCGCACAGCACCGAAAGTGACCGGAGCTCCACAGAGATCCGCGTCGCGATCGTCGGCGTAGGCAACTGTGCCTCGTCGCTGGTGCAGGGCGTGCACTACTACGCGGACGCTGACCCGTCCGAGCGGGTGCCCGGCCTCATGCACGTCCAGTTCGGCCCCTACCACGTCCGTGACGTGAAGTTCGTGGCCGCGTTCGACGTTGACGCGAAGAAGGTGGGCCGGGACCTCGCCGAGGCGATCGTGGCGAGTGAGAACAACACCATCAAGATCTGCGACGTGCCGCCGCTCGGCGTCATCGTGTCGCGCGGCCCGACTTATGACGGCCTCGGCATGTACTACCGCGAGATCATCAGCGAGTCCGACGAGCAGCCGGTGGACGTCGTTCAGGTCCTCAAGGACACCAAGGTCGACGTGCTGGTCTCCTACCTGCCGGTGGGCTCCGAGGAGGCCGACCGCTTCTACGCGCAGGCCGCCCTGGACGCCGGCGTGGCCTTCGTCAACGCCCTGCCGGTGTTCATCGCCAGTGACCCCACGTGGGCGCAGAAGTTCACCGACGCCGGCGTGCCGATCGTCGGCGACGACATCAAGAGCCAGGTCGGCGCCACGATCACGCACCGCGTGCTGGCCAGGCTGTTCGAGGACCGCGGCGTCGAGTTGCTGCGCACGTACCAGCTGAACTTCGGCGGCAACATGGACTTCATGAACATGCTGGAGCGCAAACGGCTCCAGTCCAAGAAGATCAGCAAGACGCAATCAGTCACGTCGCAGATCCCGCACGAGATGGCCAAGGCCAACGTCCACATTGGCCCGTCGGACCACGTGCCGTGGCTCGACGACCGCAAGTGGGCCTACGTCCGGCTCGAGGGCCGCTCGTTCGGCGACACCCCGCTGAACCTGGAGTACAAGCTCGAGGTGTGGGACTCCCCGAACTCGGCCGGCGTCATCATCGACGCCCTGCGCGCGGCAAAGATCGCCAAGGACCGGGGCCTAGGCGGACCGGTGCTCTCGGCGTCGAGCTACTTCATGAAGAGCCCGCCCGAGCAGTACAGCGACGACGAGGCGCGCCAGGCTGTCGAGGACTTCATCGCCGGACGCGTCGAGCGCTGAGGGCTTGCGCGCCGGCCGGGGATTTACTCCCCTGATTCCGGCGGCGTGCCGTGGGACGGATGGCGTAGCACCGGACGGGTCGCCTTGGCTGCGGCATCAGCCGCGGCCGAAGCCAACGACCGGGCCGCATCCTTCATCTTCTGGGTGGTGGAGCGGGCCGGCTCGTCGGGCGGAATCACGACGACCGGGCAGCCGGCGGTGTAGATGAGCTTCGGCGCCAGCAGGCCCTTGCGCGGCTTGTCGGCGCGACCGGGCCGCGGCGAGTCGAGCACGAGCAACTGGGCGTCGAAGCTCTCTGCGCCCAGCACGACCTCCGGCGCGCCTCGCTCGGCGCGGCAGGTCACGTCGTGCACGCTGCCCAGCGTCACCATGACGTGGGTCTCCAACGTGTGCTGGGCGGCGGCACTGACCGCGGAGTAGTCGGGCGGGCGTACGCCGGGCGCGATCGAGGCGGACGGGATCTGCGCCTGCGGCGGCTCCCAGGCCAGAACGGCCACCACCCTGGTGCCCCGGCGCTTGGCCTCGTCGACGGCCCACCGCAATGCGACGGACGAGCCGGTTTCTTCGCTCACGCCGACCACGATCGGCAGGCTTCGGGTCACGGTCATCATGCCCCCCGAGGATGCGGCGCTCTTCTGCGCGATGGGCAGCGAGTCGGCACTATCCTCCAACGCCCTCTCGATCAGTTGAGGGTCGGGTTCGGTGGGTAGCTCGCCAGCAGCGATGCCGGGTATGGCTCGCGGCGCCACAGCCGCTGCCACAGCGTCTCAGGATCCGCGCTGAAGATCTCGGCCGCGTCGCCACGGACGACGTACCAGTCGGCGCGGGCGATCTCGGCCTCCAACTGCCCGGCCGACCAGCCCGCATACCCGGCGAAGACGCGCAGCTGGCGGACCGCGCTGCGCACCTCGTCGGCGTCCCAGTCGAGATCGACCAGCCCGACGCCGTGCCGGCTGACCCGGATGCCGCTCGTAGGGCGCTGGTCGTCCGGCGCCGGCATCTTGGCCAAGCACAAGGCGCCGTTCTGCTGGACGGGGCCGCCGCGAAAGACCACGCCCGGCTCGGCCATGGTGTCCTCCCACGCGGGCAGCACTTGGCCGACCGGCGTGCGGGTCGGACGGTTGACCACCACGCCGGTGCTGCCCGCTTCGGGGTCGTGCTCGAGCAGGTAGACCACCGAGCGAGCGAAGTTCGGGTCGAGGAGCGAGGGCAGCGCCAGCAGCATCCGGCCGGCGGTCAGTTCCACTCGACCCCTCATGCGCTCATCTTGCCGTGACGAGGCGGCCATGGGCACGGAGACGAATGCGTGCCACACTGCCAAACGGGGCACGTCGGCGTTATTCCGTCTTGGGGAGGGCGCATGGTCATTCCGCAGCCTGGCGTCGTCATCGGCCTCGACGTCGGCGGAACCACGATCAACGCCACCGTCCTCGACGGCTTCGGTTCGTTCCTCGTACCTGGACTGCAGGAGACGCCCAGCTGCGTGCTGGACGGACCGGACGCGACCATCGAGGCCCTGTCGGGGGCCCTCGAAGGCGCGCTGGCCAGCACCAGCCTGCGCCGGGCCGCGGTACGGGCGGTCGGACTGGATACACCGGGCCCGGCGAGCGCCACCGGGGTGATCTCGTCCAAGGGCGCCACCAACTTCAACCAGGTGGAGTGGCACGGCTACGACATCCGGGGGGCGTTGGCGACTCGGCTCGGCATCCCCGTCGTCTACACCAACGACGCCAACGCGGCGTCGCTTTACGCGCACTACGTCCACTTCGGCACCGACGCATCGCTCCGGTCGTCGGTAGCGGCCATCGTCGGCACCGGCCTCGGCGGCGGCGTGGTCGAGTACGGCCGGGTCGTCCAGGGCGCGGCCGGGATGGCCGGCGAGCTCGGGCACGTCCACATTCCCACTACCGGCCTGTTGGAAGACGACCAGCCGGTGCCGGTCTGCAACTGCGGCTTCACCGGGGACGCCGAGAGCTTCGCCTCGCTCACCGGCATCAAGAAGAGCCTCCTGCCGTACTGGTTGTCGCGCTACCCCGACCATCCGCTACACAAGGCGGAGTCGATCAAGGCCGCCGCGAAAGAGGTGCGCAGTCTGGCCGAAGCCGGGGACGAGATGGCGCTGAAGATCTTCGGTCAGCAGGCCGCGGCGCTCGGACGACTCTTCACGATCGCGGCCAACTTCACCGACCCGCACGCGTACTTCCTCGGCGGTGGGGTCGTCGAGACCGCGCCGCAGTTCCGCGCATGGTTCCTCGACCAGGTGCAGCGCAACACGCTGCTGCGCGACGAGCAGCGGACAGCGGCGACCTTGCAGTTGGTGCCCGACCGGGACATGGCCGGGGCGAGGGGCGCGGCCATCGCCGCCCGCGACGCGTTCGACGCCGGCGAAGCCGAGCTCCCCGTCGCGTAGCTCTTGGCGGAACTGTGCGAACCCTTCGCCGAAAACCGCCAAATGCACTGTCGCCAGTAGCGTTTCCGCTAATGACCCGGACCCGGACTCCACCTGCGGCTGCCCGGGCGAGCGTTCCGCTACGGTTCCCCGGCTTCCGGAAGCTGTATGCGGTGCGGTTGGCGGGTCAGTTCGGCGACGGGGTGTTCCAGGCGTCCCTGGCCGGTGCGGTCCTGTTCAACCCGGAACGTCAGGCCCATCCTGCCGACCTCGCGGCCGGCTTCGCCGTCGTGCTCTTGCCGTACTCCTTCATCGGCCCGTTTGCCGGAGTCTTGCTGGACCGGTGGAGCAGGCAACGCACCCTAGTGATCGCCAACATCGTCCGAGCGGTGCTGGTCGCCGGTGTCGCTGTCGAGGTGATGTTCGGCATATCGGGTATAGGTTTCTACGCCAGCGCCCTTGTCGTCATCTCGGTCAACAGGTTCGTGCTGGCCGCGTTGTCCGCCGGCCTGCCGCACGTCGTGGACGCGCCGACACTGGTGGGCGCGAACGCGCTGTCCACGACCTCCGGCGGGATCGCGGCCACGATCGGTGGCGCTTCGACCATCGGGTTGCACACTCTCTTCGACGCGGGCGGCGGCAACACGGGCTACGGCGTGTTCGCGGTGTGCGCAGCGGCCCCGTACCTGCTCGCCGCGGCCGCGGCGACCCGATTCCGCCGGGCGGCGCTGGGTCCCGATGAGATTGCCCTAGAGTCCCGCCAGACCGCGCTCGACGTACTGCTGGGGATGGTGGCCGGCGTCAGGCACATCGCCCAACGCCGTCCGGTCTACCTCGCGCTGATCGCCATCGGCGTGCATCGGTTCGGCTACGGCATCGTGACGGTCTGCACCTTGCTGCTGTACCGCAACTACTTCCAGGACCAGGGCGCCTTGCGCGCCGGGCTGGCCGGCCTCGGCCAGATCGTCGGCTGCCTCGCGATCGGCGCGGGTCTGGCCGCGGTGCTCACTCCGACGTTGTCACGACGCTTCGGGCTAGTCCGCTACGCCAGCACGGCGCTCATGCTCGCCGCGGTGGCCCAGATCGGCCTGGGGCTGCTGTTCAAGCTCTGGAGCGTCCTGCTCCTTGCGTTCCTGCTGGGCTACGTCGCCCAAGGGGTAAAGATCTGCGTTGATACGACCGTCCAGGGCGGCATCGAGGACGCGTTCCGGGGCCGGGTGTTCTCCCTCTACGACACGCTGTTCAACATGACGTTCGTGGCCGCCGCCTGCACTACGGCGGTGCTGCTGCCCGACACCGGCAAGTCGTTGGTCGCCTTCATGTGCGTCGGCCTGGGCTGGCTGATCACGGGCCTGGTCTGGGGCACCCGCAAGGGCAGCACGCCGAAGCTGGCTACAGACCTTCGCGCCGCGCCCACGCCGTGAGCTCCTCGACCGCCTCATCATGGCCGAGGGGGCCCGCCTCCATGCGCCGCTCGAGCAGGAAACGGTACGCCTTGCCGACGGCCGGTCCGGGGCCGATGCCGAGGACCTCCATGATCTCGTTACCGTCGAGGTCGGGCCGAATGGCGTCCAACTCCTCCTGCTCGCGCAGCTCGGCGATGCGCTGTTCCAAGTCGTCGCAGCCGGCGGACAGCATCATCGCGCGTCGTTGGTTGCGTGTGGTGACGTCGGAGCGGACCAGCTTGTTCAGCCGGTCGAGCAGCGGCCCGGCGTCGGTGACGTAGCGGCGCACCGCTGAGTCGGTCCAGGCCGCATCGCCGTAGCCGTAGAACCGCAGGTGCAGGTAGACCAGCCGTCCGACGTCCTCGACGAGTTGCTTGCCGTAACGCAAATCCTTCAACCGGGCCTTGGCCATCCGGGCGCCGACGACCTCGTGGTGGTGGAAGCTGACCCGGCCGCGTTGAACGCGCCGAGTGGCGGGCTTGCCCGCGTCGTGCAGCAAAGCCGCCCAGCGCAACGTCAGGTCGGGCTCGCCTTCCTCGAGTTCGATGGCCTGACGCAGGACCTGGAGCGTGTGCGCGTAGACGTCCTTGTGCTGGCCGTGCTCGTCGGCCGCCATCCGCAGCGCCGGCAGCTCGGGCAGGACCACGCCTGCCATGCCGGTGTCGGTGAGCAGGTCGAGGCCACGCACCGGGTCCTCGGCCAACAGCAGCTTGGTCATCTCGCCCTGGATGCGCTCGGCGGTGATACGGCCGAGCTCGGGCGCCATTCGCACGATGGCAGCGAGCACGTCGTCGTCGAGATCGAGCACCCGGCCCGGCATGGACAGCTGCGCGGTGAACCGGGCCGCGCGGAGCATGCGCAGCGGGTCGTCGGCGAAGGACTCCTCAGGCGCGGCCGGGGTTCGCAGCAGACCGCGGGCCAGGTCGGCGAGACCGCCGTACGGGTCGGTGAAGACCCGGTCCACCACCGAGAGCGCCATCGCGTTCATGGTGAAGTCGCGTCGGCGCAGGTCGTCGAGAAGCGATGTTCCGAAGGCCACCTGCGGATTGCGGCTGACCCGGTCGTATCGGTCGGCCCGGAACGTGGTGATCTCCACCCGGTGCCGGCCCATCTGCCCGCCGACCGTGCCGAACTCCATGCCCACCGTCCACGTGGCGGTCACATGCGGCTTCAGCAGGACCAGCGCTTCAACCGGCGGTGCGTCGGTGGTGAGGTCGACGTCGTCATTGGGCCGGTGCAGCAGCGCGTCCCGCACCGTCCCGCCGACCAGATGCAATTCCCGTCCGGCGGCCGCGAAGCGCTTACCCAACGCCGCCACCTCGGGCGGGACGGGGATCAGCTCGGCCGGGTCCACCGGGCGAGGCTACTAGTCGCAGCGATCTTCGCGATCGTGTATTCCCTGGCCGCCGGCCCGGCCGAGGATCGCATAATCCGGTGTTTCAGTAGGTTGTGGATCAGGACGCAAGGAGGCGGTTATGCGCGGTGCGGTCATGTATGCCCCAGGTGACGTTCGAGTCGAGGAGCGGGCCGAGCCGCGGATCGTGACGGGGACCGACGCGATCATCCGGCTGTCCGCCACGTGTATCTGTGGCTCGGACCTGTGGCCCTATCGAGGCGCGGACCCGATCAACGGGCCGTCGCCAATGGGTCACGAGTACGCCGGGATCGTCGAGGAGGTCGGTGCCGAGGTCACCACGATCAGGCCAGGCCAGTTCGTGATCGGCTCGTTCTTTGCCTCGGACAACACGTGCGAGATCTGCCGAGCCGGCTACCAGTCTTCGTGCATCCATCGCGTGGGCATCGGCGCCGAAGGAGCCCAGGCGGAGCGGATGCGGGTCCCTCTGGCAGACGGCACCCTCGTAGCAACCCCCGACGTTCCGGCCGATGACCTGATGCCGAGCCTGCTCGCCGCCTCCGACGTGCTCGGTACCGGGTGGTTCGGTGCCGTCGCCGCCGAAGCCCGACCGGGCAAGACCGTCGCCGTCGTCGGTGACGGCGCGGTGGGCCTGCTCGCCGTCCTCGCCGCTCAGCGGCTCGGTGCCGACCGGATCATCGCCATGAGCCGGCACGAGACCCGACAGAAGTTGGCGATGGAATATGGCGCCACCGACATCGTCACTGAACGGGGCGACGACGGCGTGGCCAAGATCAAAGACCTCACCGACGGGCTCGGGGCGCACTCGGTCGTCGAAGCCGTCGGTACCCAGGAGTCGATGATGCAGGCCATCCGCTCCACCCGCCCGGGCGGCCACGTGGGCTACGTCGGCGTGGCCCACGACGTCCAGCTGCCTGGGGAGGAGATGTTCTTCTCCCACGTGCACCTGCACGGTGGCCCGGCACCGGTGCGCCGCTTCCTGCCCGAATTGATCGATCTGATCTGGAACCGCCGCATCGATCCGGGCAAGGTGTTCGACCTCGAACTGCCCCTCGACCAAGCCGCCGACGGTTACCGGGCCATGGACACCCGGCAGGCGATCAAGGTCCTGCTGCGTTCCTGACCGTGTCCCAGCTGCCTCACCTGGCGGACAGCCTGCGGCTACCCGGGACCGCCCGGCGCGCGCATTACCATCGGGGCCATGCCCGCGCAGAGCCAGTCCCAGCGTCGCCGGGGCTCTGGCCCCGGGGGACGTGGCTCAGGCCGGCCGCGCCGCAGCCTGCGCCGGGTGGACGAGACGAGCGCAGGCGGCCTGGTCGTCGACTTGTCCGGCAAGGTGCCTCAGGGCGCGCTCATCGGCAAGCAGGACCGGCGCGGCCGGTTGCTGTGGTCGCTGCCCAAGGGCCACCTCGAGACGGGTGAGACCGCCGAGGAGGCGGCGATCCGCGAGGTGGCCGAGGAGACCGGGATCCGGGGCGAGATCGTGGCCTCCCTTGGCACGATCGACTTCTGGTTCGTGGCCGACGGACGGCGCATCCACAAGACGGTGCACCACTTCCTGCTGCGCGCCACCGGCGGAGCGCTGAGCGACGCCGACGTCGAGGTGACCGAGGTGGCCTGGGTGCCGCTGCCGGACATCGCCTCCCGGCTGGCCTATCCCGACGAGCGCAGCCTCGTCGAGACGGCCGGGCGGCTCCTGGCTGAGACGGCCTGACCGTGCGCCTGAAGGGTGTCGCGGCACTCGGCGCGCTGGTGCTGGCCGCCGTCGGCGCGCCAATCGTCCGCCCAACCCCGGCAACGGCCGCGCCATCATCCGGCCCGCTCTCCGTGACGATCTTGAACGTCACCCCGCGACTGCCCGACGCCACCAAGCTCGACCAGAAGATCACCGTGTCGGTCCGGGTGACGAACACCAGTTCGGCGCCGTTGAGCGACGTAGCGCTGCGTCTCGACCGGGGCGACCCGCTGGTACGGGAGGACCTCCTCCAGGCGGCCATCAACGGCGTCCCGCTCAACCCGGCCACGGTGTTCTACACGCCGACGCAGCCGGTGGCGCCGACCCTGGCCGCACACGGCAGCGTCACCACGGTGGTCCAGACCGAGCCCGGCAGCGACCTGGGCGGTCTGTGTCTATGCCAGCAGGGCGTCTACCCGGTCGACGCGGTGGCCAGCGCCGCCGCGCCTGACGGCTCCGTCGTCGAGGGCCGGGCCCGGACGTTCATGCCGTCGTTTCCGGCCGGGCCGCCCCAGCCGGTCCGGGTGACGTGGCTCTGGCCCTTGATCGACCGGCCCCACCGGGGCGTGACATTGGACACCTTCACTGACGACAGCCTGGCTCAGTCCGTCTCGCCCGGGGGCCGGCTGGATCGGGCGCTGGCCACCGTCGAGGGTCTTGCGGCGGGGATCCGGCTCACCCTCCTGATCGACCCCGAGCTGATCGACGCTCTGTCGACGATGGTGAGCGGCTACAAGATCGCCACTGGCCACACCGTCACCACCGGCACCGGTGGCCCGGCCGCCCAAGCCTGGCTCGATCGGCTGAAGCGGGTCGCGGTCCGCAACGACATCTCGCTCACCGGCTATGCCGACCCCGACGTCGACGCGATCGCCAACGCGGGTCTGTCCTGGTCACCCACGCTCGATCCGCAGGTCGCCGCCCGGGTGACCGCCGTCCTCGGCCAGGCGGGCAGCGACGTCGCCTGGCCCGTGAACGAGGTGCTGAACAACCGCGGCTTGGACTCCGTCGTCGGTAATGGCGCGTCGCTGGTACTACTACGCGACACTGTCCTGCAACGCGGCGCCGGGGAGGCGCACACGCCGGACGCGCTGGCGCCGTTGCCGTCTTTCGGCGGCCGGGCCCGCGCCCTGGTCACCAGCACGCCGCTGCAACGTTCGGTGGCGAGCGCTCTTGCGCCCGGAGCCGAGGCCTACCACAACCCGACGCTCACGGCGCTGCTGAGCCAGCTCGCCATCCGGGCCGCGGCCGACTCGACGCGCCAGCACTTCGTCGTCCTCGCTCCGCCGCGCGCCGTCAACACCGACCCGGAACTGGCGGGGCAAGTCATCCGTGCCACTTCGCGGGAATCCTGGGCCCGGCCCATCACCCCCAGCCAGGCCGTTCGCACGTTCACGGCCGTCGACCACGGCGCCCTGAAGACCATCGCCGACACCACCCGCACCACTCGTAGCCGGATGCGCGCCGTGTCCCGGGTCATCTCAGACGTGGACAGCTTCCGGGACTGCCTGAGCAACGCCGACGCCGCGACCCTACTGGGCGGGTACGCGTCGGCGATCCAGCGCGCCCAGTCCAGCGCCTGGCGGGCGCACCCCGCGTCGGGACATCTCTACGTGACGCGGCTGGCGGCGAAGATCGACAAGCTGCGTGCCGGGGTACGCCTGGTGCAACCGCGCAACGCGCAGTACACCCTGGCCTCCAGCGACGCGCCGCTGTACGTCACCGTCGAGAACACCCTTCCGACTCCGGTGCACATCCGGATCAAGGTGACCCCGCGCCTGGGCGTCCAAGGCTTCACCACCGAGCGGATCGGCGTGCAGACCATCCCGGCGGCGAACGGCAGGTCGGCCACCCGCAAGACGGTCAAGGTGCCGGCGCACGTCGAACGCAGCGGTCGCTTCCAGATCACCGTGACGCTCCAGACCCCGAGCGGGGACGCCCTCGGCCGGTCGGTCCCGTTGCGGGTGCACAGCACCGCGCTCGGCGCGGTGGCGCTGTGGATCACCGGGTCGGCGCTGGTCATTCTGGTCGTGGCCATCCTGCTGCGGATCATCCGGCGGCTCCGGTCCGGCCCGCGCCGCACGCCGCAGACCTCACTGCCCACCACCGCGTGAGGTCGGTCTAGCGTGACCGGTTCCGACCAGCATCCGTGGAGCTTCCCGTCCACGGAGTGGAGCGCGCCGGAGATCTACCACGCGACCGCCACGCTGGACGCCGATCCGCCCGGCGCGGTGGCGCTCGATGTGCCGGGACCGCTGGACGTCTCCGCCAAGCCGGAGGCGCTCTGGGGCGAGACCACCTACTCCGGGCCGCGCCGGTATCGGCCCAGGCCTGGCCAGCCGGAGGAGGCCGCCGAACCGCCGGCCGTCGACGAGTCCGACCAGGCACTGCTGTCGCACAGCAAGACGATGGCGGTGGCGAGCCTCGCCAGCCGGATCACCGGCTTCCTGCGCAGCGTCGCCCTGGCTGCCGCGCTCGGTGTCACGGCGTCCCGAGTCGCGGACTCCTACAACATCGCCAACACGCTGCCGAACATGGTCTACGAGCTGCTGCTCGGTGGCGTGCTCTCGAGCGTGATCGTCCCGCTGATCGTCAACGCCCAGGAGAAGGATTCCGACCACGGCACCGCCTACACCCAGCGACTGCTGACGCTGGCGGTCACGGCGCTCGGCCTGGCCACGATGATCGCGGTGATGGCGGCGCCGTTGCTTGCCTGGGCCTACGGCGCGGGCCACGACCAGCGGCAGCTGACCAGCGTGTTCGCCACCCTGCTGCTACCCGAGATCTTCTTCTACGGCCTCGGTGCGATGTTCGCGGCCATCCTCAACACCCGAGGTGTGTTCGGTCCGCCCGCGTGGGCGCCGGTGCTGAACAACGTCGTCACGATCGCCACCGTGGCGGTCTTCGCGCTGCTGCCGTCGCCGAATGACCTGACCGCGAGTTCGATCACTACGGCGCAGGTGCTCGTGCTGGGCATCGGGACGACGCTGGGCATCGCGCTACAGGCGCTTTTTCTGGTCCCGTTCCTGCTGCGGACCGGGTTCCGTTGGCAGTGGCGGTGGCGGGCGACCGGGCACGAGACCGGCCGCATGAGCGAGGTCCGCACCCTGGCCAGCTGGGTGCTCGGCTACGTCTTCATCAGCCAGATCGGCCTGTTCGTCCTCACCCGGGTCGCCAACAACTACCAGGGCGGCCCCACCACGTTCGTCTACGCCGATCTGCTCTTCCAGGTGCCGTATGGCATCCTCGGCGTCTCCCTGCTCACCGCGCTCATGCCGCGGATGAGTCGCTCGGCGGCGCGCGGCGACCCCGACGCCGTGGTCGCCGACCTCTCGCTCGGCGCTCGGCTGTCGGCGGTCGCGTTGGTGCCCATCTCGGCCGGCCTGATGGTGCTCGGCCCGTCGCTGACGACCATGCTCTTCTTCTATGGCCGCACGTCCCTGGCTGACGCCCGGCACATCGGCGTCGTCCTGGCGTTGGGCGCGTTCGGACTCCTCCCGTTCGCCATGGTGATGCTCCAGATGCGCGTCTTCTACGCCAATCGCGACGCACGCACTCCGACCCTGATCAACGTCTTCATGGTGACAACGAAGATCGTGCTTGTGTTGATCGCCTCCCAGACGCTGAGCGGACCACACGTGATCGAGTCGCTATCGGTGGCCACGTCGACGTCCTACGTCGTCGGTGCCTATGTCGGCTACCTGCTCCTGCGCCGCCGGTACGGCAACCTCGGTTTCCGCACCGTGGCGTCCACGGTGGGCCGGGCGTGCGTGGCCTCGGCTGTGGGCGCCGGGGTGGCCTACCTGTGCGTACTCGCCAGCGAGCACCTCATCGGGACGGGCCGCTCGGCGGCGGCGCTGGCCCTCGTCTCGGGATCCGTGCTGGGCGGCGCGCTGTACTTGCTGGTGGCCCGGGCCCTGGACGTCACCGAGCTTAGCGAGATCCTGGGTTCGCTGCGCGGTCGGTCAGCGGTCCGCCTGTGACCGGGACGACGCGGACACGCCGGAATACCTGGGCACCTAGGATCGTTTCGCAGGCAGCGTGAGATTTGAAGGAGTGTCGGTGACCCAACACCGCAACGTCATCGTCGTGGGATCCGGCCCCGCCGGATACACCGCGGCCCTCTACGCCGCCCGTGCCGAGCTGAAACCGCTGGTCTTCGAGGGCAGCCAGTTCGGCGGCGCGTTGATGAACACCACGGACGTCGAGAACTATCCGGGCTTCCCCGACGGGATCATGGGCCCGGAACTGATGGACCAGATCCGTGCCCAGGCTGAGCGCTTCGGTGCCGAGTTGGTGCCGGATGACGTCATCGAGATGGACCTCGAGGGCGAGGTCAAGATGGTGCGCACCCACAGCGCGGAGTACACCGCCGAAACGGTGATCCTGGCCATGGGCTCGGCCTACAAGCGTCTCGGCATCCCGGGTGAGGACGAGCTGTCCGGTCGCGGTGTCTCGTGGTGTGCGACCTGTGACGGGTTCTTCTTCAAGGACCAGGACATCGCTGTCGTGGGCGGCGGCGACACCGCCATGGAGGAAGCCACGTTCCTGACCCGGTTCGCCCGCTCCGTGACCGTCATCCACCGTCGCGACAGTCTCCGAGCCAGCAAGATCATGGCCCAGCGCGCCTTCGCCAACCCGAAGATCTCGTTCCGGTGGAACACCGAGGTGGTCGGCATCGGCGGAACTGACAAACTGACCATGCTGACCCTGCGCGACACGATCACCGGCGCAGAGTCCGAGCTGGCCGTCGGCGGGTTGTTCATCGCCATCGGTCACGAGCCGCGCAGCGACCTGGTGGCCGGGCAGATCGAGGTCGACGCCGAGGGCTACATCCGCACGTTCGGCGGCACCACCAAGACGACGCTCTCCGGCGTCTTCGCTGCCGGAGATGTCGTAGACCACGTCTACCGTCAGGCCGTCACGGCCGCCGGCACCGGTTGCCAGGCCGCACTTGACGCTGAGCGTTTCCTGGCCGCCCGCGAGGACGCCGCGCACGTAATGGGAATGCCCGAGCTGGGCCAGTTGTTGGACGAAATGTCACCGCCAATCCGAACAGGAGCCACCACCAGTGAGTGAGATCACCAAGCAGGTCACCGACGCCAGCTTCGACAACGACGTTCTCCGCGCCGACGGCACCGTGTTGGTCGACTTCTGGGCGGAATGGTGTGGGCCATGTCGCAAGGTCAGCCCGATCCTCGAGGAGATCGCGACCGAGCACTCCGACAAGCTCACCCTCGCCAAGGTGAACGTTGACGAGAACCCGTATCTCGCCCGCACCTACCAGATCATGTCGATCCCGACCATGAGCGTCTTCAAGGGCGGTCAGATCGTCAAGACCGTCATCGGTGCCAAGCCCAAGGCCGCGCTGTTGCAGGACCTGGCTGAGTTCATCGCCTGATCCCGTACTTCCAGAACGCCCCGTCAGAGCCCAGCCGGGCCCGGCGGGGCGTTCTATTTGTTGCGTTCTATTTGCGCTTGGACACACTGAGGCGGCACTGGCGTCAGTGGCGGGCGGCACGTCACAACTAGGGCACAATGGCCAACGGTCCTGTTGCGCCGCATCGATGAGGATGGCTCGCCCCCATGCAACTGCTTCGCTTCGGCTCGCGTGGTCCCGCCGTCGCGGAGGTCCGGACGATCCTGGCCGGGCTGGGCCTGCTCGACAACGCCGAACCGACCACCGCTGACGTTTTCGACACCGAGTGTGAGATCGCGGTGCGCTCGTTCCAGCAGCGCCGTGGGCTGGACGCCGACGGCATCGTCGGGGTGGAGACCTACCGGGCGCTGTCCTCGGCCAAGTGGCGGCTCGGTGACCGGGTCCTGTCGCTCAATGCCAGCGCGCCTCTCGTCGGCGACGACGTCTCGGCGCTTCAGACCCAGCTGATGGAGATCGGCTACCGGCTCAGGGCCGACGGCGTGTTCGGCGCCACCACGGAGCTGGCGCTGCGCGACTTCCAGCGTGACCTCGGCCTCGTGCCGGACGGCTCGTTCGGCCCGAACAGCCTGCGCGGACTCAGCCAGCTCAAGCGGCGGGTGGTCGGCGGCCGACCCCAGCTGCTGCGCGACATGGCCGCGGTGGCCGAGGCGGGGCCGAACCTCCTGGGCCGGCGCATCGTCATCGACCCGGCGCACGGCGGCGAGGACGCCGGCGCCCTCGTCGACGGCGTCGCCGAGGCTGATCTGGTGTGGGACCTGGCCAACCGGCTCCAGGGCCGTCTCTCGGCGGTCGGGGTCACGTCCTGGCTAACCCGCGGCGCGGCCAACTCCGCCACGTTCGAGGAGCGCGCTCGGTTCGCCAACGAGCAACGCGCGGACCTGGTCATCAGCCTGCACGTGGACGCGTCCGCCTCACCGCGGGCGAACGGGGTGGCCACGTTCTATTGGGGCAGCGGCGAGACGAGCTCGTCCCTTGGTGAGCGTCTGGCCGATCTCGTGCAGCGCGAGATTGTGGCCCGCACCGGCCTGCTGGACGACCACACCCACGGCAAGGGTTGGGAGCTGCTCCGCCTGACCCGGATGCCGACTGTCTGGGTGGAGGCTGGCTACCTCACCAACGTCCCCGACCGCGCGAAGCTCGTTGAGCCGCTGTTCCGCGACGTGCTGGCCGAAGCCATCCTCGTCGCGGTGCAACGTCTGTACCTGCCGAAGGAGAGTGACCCACCCACCGGCGCGCTGCGCATGCCCGCGTAGGATGGGCTCGGTGTCAGGCTGGACTGGGGTGTCCGGCGCTGATCGTGGCCAGCAGGCGGTCCAGCGCAGCTTCGACGTCCTCGCGCCATGACAGCGTAGTGCGCAGGTCGAGGCGCATCCGCGGCACCCGGGGGTGCCGCCGGACGGTCTTGAACCCCACGGCCTGCAAGAATCCGACCGGCAGCAGGCAGTCGTCGTGGTGGTCGCCGGCGGCGCCGAACGCCTCGACGGCACGGATGCCGCGCTTGACCGCGTCCCGCGCCACGGTCTGGACCAGAACCCGGCCCAGACCCTGGCCGGCGAACTCCGGCCGCACCTGCGCACTCGTCAGCAGAATCGCGTCGGCGCCGACCGGCGAGGTTGGGAATGACGTCGAGCGGGGCACCATCGCGGCCGGTGCGTAGAAGACGTGCCCGGCTGGCACCCCGTCGACGTAGACCAACGTGCCGCACGGACCCCACTCGAGCAGGACCGAGGAGACCCAGGCTTCCTTGACCTGCTCGGGGTCCTCGTCCCGCTTCATGCCCGGACCCAGCTCCCAGAACAGGCAGCGCCGCGGCATCTCGGCCACGTCGCCGAGATTGTCCAGGGTGATGGCAGCGAGTCGTCGGGCCACGGCTACTTCTGGTACGTGGACAGGAATGTGCCCAGCCGGCCGATCGCCTCCGCCAGATCGTCCGAGCGTGGCAGCGTGACGATGCGCAGGTGGTCGGGCTCCGGCCAGTTGAACCCGCTGCCCTGCACGAGCAGCACGTGCTGAGCGCGGAGCAAGTCGAAGACGAACTGTTGGTCGTCCCGGATCGGGTAGAGGTCGGGGTCGAGGCGAGGGAAGACGTACAGAGCGCCCTTTGGCGTTACGCAGGTGACGCCTGGGATCTCCCGCAGTGCTGCGAGCGCCGTGTCGCGCTGCTCACGCAGCCGGCCACCCGGTAGTACCAGGTCGCGGATGCTCTGCCGGCCACCGAGCGCAGTCTGGATGGCGTGTTGGGCCGGCACGTTGGCGCACAGCCGCATGTTGGCCAGCACGCTGATGCCTTCCAGGTAGCTCGACGCATGCGCGCGCGGCCCGGTGACCACCATCCATCCGGACCGGAAGCCGGCCAGTCGATACGCCTTGGACAGTCCGTTGAACGTCAACGTGAACACGTCCGGAGCGATGCTGCCGAACGTGGTGTGCACCGCGTCGTCGTAGAGCACCTTGTCGTAGATCTCGTCGGCCATGACGACGAGTCCGTGCCGCTGGGCCAGATCCGCAATGGCCCGCAGGGTGCTCGGCGGGTACACCGCGCCGGTGGGGTTGTTGGGGTTAATCACGACAATAGCTTTAGTACGTTCTACGATTTTCGCGGTGATATCGTCCAGGTCGGGCAGCCAGCCGGTCTCCTCGCTGCACCGATAGTGGACCGGGCGTCCGCCGGCCAGGGATGTGGCCGCGGTCCACAACGGGTAGTCCGGGGCCGGGATGAGCACCTCGTCGCCGTCGTCCAGCATGGCCTGGAGCGCCTGCTGGATCAGCTCGCTCACGCCGTTGCCCAGCCACACGTCGTCGGGCTCGGTGATGTCGATGCCCTGGAGTTGGTAGTGCTGGACCACCGCCGTGCGGGCGGAGAGCAGCCCTTGCGAATCGCAATAGCCCTCGGAGGCCTGGAGGTTGCGGATGACGTCGACAATGATCTCTTCGGGCGCTTCGAAGCCGAACGGTGCCGGGTTGCCGATGTTCAGCTTGATGATCTTGTGCCCGGATTCCTCCAGCCGTTTGGCCTCTTCCAGCACCGGTCCCCGGATGTCGTAGCAGACATCGGTGAGCTTGCGCGATTGCGTGAGTTCCACGGCATCTAGTGTCCCGTGTCCGGAGTCGTTGGCGGGACGCGGGTGTTGCCCGCAGCGGCGTTGGCTACCGTCACGGCATGGAGTACGCCGAGGTCGTCCGTCGCCGTCGCATGGTGCGCAATTACGACCCGGACCGGCCGGTCTCGCCGGAAATCATCAGGACGCTTCTGGAGTATGCCATTCATGCACCTTCCGCGGGATTCAGCCAAGGCTGGCACTTCCTCGTCCTAACTGCCGCGGACGAACGGGCCGCGTTCTGGGGTGCGACGGCCGCGGACAAGACGGACAGTTGGCTGGCCGGGATGCAGAATGCGCCGCTGCTGATCGTGGCCTTCTCCGACAAGGAGACCTACCTCGACCGCTACGCCGAGGACGACAAGGGCTGGACCGACCGCTCCGAGGAGCATTGGCCCGTCCCATACTGGGACATCGACACCGGCATGGCGGCGCTGTTGATCATGCTCGGCGCCGTGGACGAAGGGCTGGTGAGCTGCTTCTTCGGCGTGCCCCCGGAGCGGGTGACTGCGTTGCGGGCCGCGTTCGACGTGCCCGACAGGCTGCGGCCGGTCGGCGTGGTCAGCCTGGGCTACCGGGCGGCGACCGACCTGAAGTCGCCCTCGCTGCGACGCGGCCGGCGCGGCCTGGAGACCGTCGTTTCGGCGGGCCGGTTCGGCGTCCCCCTGCCGGCCGAATAGTGTCGCGCTCCGGCGAAGCCCTCTTCGGCCGTGCCGTCAGCTGGCGATCCCGGCCGTGGCGAACTCCGCGGCGGGCTCCTCGGCCTCGGGTTCGGGAACTGGCGGCGGGGTGAGCGCGGGCGGCGCATCGACGCCGGGAGCGATTATTCCGACAAGTCGCTCTAAGTCCGCAAGCGTCGCGAACTCGATCACGATACGGCCCTTGCGCTGACCCAGGTCCACTCGGACCCGCGTGTCGAACGCATCGGAGAGCCGCTCGGCGAGCTCGGTCACTGCCGGTGCGGTGACGCGCTTGGCGCTCCCGCGTCGCTGGTTGGGCCGGACCAGGCCGCCCCGGGTGGCCGAGACGGCCACGATCTCCTCGGTTGCCCGCACCGACAGGCCCTCGGCGACGATCCGCCCGGCGAGCTCATCCTGGTCGTCGACGCTGGTCAGGCCCAGCAGGGCTCGGGCGTGCCCGGCCGACAGCACGCCGGCCGCCACGCGCCGCTGCACCGGTAGCGAAAGGCCGAGAAGCCGGATGGTATTGCTGACGTGCGACCGGCTCCGTCCCAGCCGGCCCGCCAGCTCGTCGTGGGTCACCCCGAAGTCCTGGAGGAGTTGCTGGTAGGCCGCGGCTTCCTCCAGCGGGTTGAGCTGGACCCGGTGGATGTTCTCGAGCAGCGCATCACGCAGCAGCGCATCGTCCGGCGTGTCACGGACGATTGCCGGGATGGTGTCCAAGCCGGCGGTGGCGGCCGCGCGCCAACGCCGTTCGCCCATGACCATCTCGTACTCGCCATCCTCGGTCGGACGCACGACGATGGGTTGGAGCACACCGAACTCGCGGACCGAGTGGGTCAGCTCCGACAACGAGTCCTCGTCGAAGACGGTGCGAGGCTGCCTCGGGTTGGCCCGGATCGAGCGGACCGAGAGGTCGGCGAACTGCACACCCGGGACACCGACGAGCGCAGTCTCAGCCGTGATGGTGGGCTCGGCCGAATCGGCCAGGCCCGGCGAGGTGTCCGGCGTGGGAGCCGGCGGGGTGACGACCGGCGTGGGCGGGGGTCCGATCAACGCCCCCAAGCCGCGCCCCAGACCATTACGACGTCGCCCGCTCATGACATCTCCTCTCCGGTTTCTTCGACCGGCCCTGCTTCTTGTGGGGCGCCCGCCGCTGCGGTATCCGCGGCGCCTCGGTATGCGATTTCTCGTGCCGCGTCGACGTAGCTGATCGCGCCCCGTGATCCCGGGTCGTACGTGATGACGGTCTGGCCGAACCCCGGGGCCTCGGACACTCGTACGTTGCGGGGAATGACCGATTGCACGACGAGGTCACCGAAGTGCTGCCGCACGTCGTCGGCGACCTGGTCGGCGAGCCGGGTGCGCGCGTCGTACATGGTCAGCAGGACCGTACTCACCGTGATCGCCGGATTCAGATGGGCACGGACCAGGTCGATGGTGCTGAGCAGTTGTGCCAATCCCTCGAGCGCGTAGTACTCGCACTGGATCGGGATCAACACCTCCCGGGCCGCGACCAAGGCGTTTAAGGTGAGCAGGCCGAGCGAGGGCGGGCAGTCGACGAAGATGTAGTCCATGTCGCCGGCGTAGGCGTCCAGCGCCCTGCGCAGCCGGAACTCGCGGGCGACCTGCGAGGTGAGCTCGATCTCCGATCCGGCCAGGTCGATCGTGGCCGGAACGCACCACAGGGTGTCGGCGAGCGAGACCGGAGACACCAGCGACTCGATCGGCTGGCCACCGAGCAGCCCGTCGTAGACGGACCGCGTCCCCACCGCGTGGTCCACGCCGAGCGCCGTGCTGGCGTTGCCCTGTGGATCCATGTCGACGACCAGAACCCGCAACCCGTGCAGAGCCAGCGCGGCGGCCACATTCACCGCAGTGGTCGTCTTGCCAACGCCGCCCTTTTGGTTGGCGACGGTCAGGATCCGTTGACTCGCCGGCCGGGGCCAGGCCTCGTTCCGCACGTTGAGCACCTGGACAGCGGCGGCTGCCTCCTGCGCGATCGGTGTCTCACGAGGTGGGGTTTCACGTGAAACAGCCTCGTCGGCGACGTCGTCATCGAGGAACGGCACGCCCGCGGTCGTTTCACGTGAAACAGTCTCGACGCCTTGGCTCGTCATCTCTTACCTCGCCGGTCTAGTTGCCCGCTCGATCACCACCACCCGAGTCGGCGGATCGACGATACCCACGCCGCAGGTCAGGACCCCGTGCGCCACGCCACCTGTGGATATCAAAACTTTCCGACTCGCCCTGAGCTCCGTCTCGGCTCGGGCGCCCTTAAGGGCGAGCAACGTCCCGCCGGGGCGGGCAAGGGGCAACGCCCACGGGACGAGCCGTTCCAGTGGCGCCACCGCACGCGCGGTCACGACGTCGAACTCGCCTATCGCCTCGCGAATCTCCGCAGACTCGGCCCGGCCGCGGATGACGCGGACCTGTTCGTCCAGTTGAAGCGCCTCGACGACCTCGAGGAGGAATGTCACCCGGCGTTCCAGCGGCTCTACCAGCAATACCGGCAGATCGGAACGCGCGAGCGCCAGCGGGATCCCCGGCAGCCCGGCGCCACTGCCCACGTCGAGCGTGCGAGCCTCCCGGGGCAACAGCTCCTCGACCACGGCGCAATTGAGGATGTGCCGCGGCCACACTGACTCGGCCTCGCGGGGGCCCATCAGGCCGCGACGCACCGCGTCACCACGCAGAAGCCGCGCGTACACCTGGGTACGCCCCAGCCGATCGCCGAACACCGCCTCCGCGGCCGTGCGTAGCTCAGCCGGCGGCTCGCCACCCGTCATCGATTAGATCAAGCCGGCTAGTTCGAGGGGTAAACCACGACCCGACGCTGTGGTTCCTCTCCCTCGGACTCACTCCGCACGCCCTCGATGGTGGCCACGACGTCGTGGATTACCTTGCGCTCGAAGGGGTTCATCGCGGTCAGGCGCGCCGGTTCCCCGATCTCCCGCACCGACGTCGCGGTAGTCCGAGCGAGCTCGGCGAGATGGGCACGGCGTTCCTGCCGGTAGCCGCCGATGTCGAGCATCAGCCGACTCCGCTCGCCGGTCTGTTGCTGGACGGCGAGCCGGACCAATTCTTGGAGGGCGTCCAGCGTCACACCGTTGGCGCCGATCAGCCCGCGCAGTTCACTGCCCACGATCGCAACGATGGCCCGGCCATTCTCGACATCCAGATCGATGTCACCGTCCAGATCGGCGATGTCGAGCAACTGCTCGAGGTAATCGGCAGCGATGTCGCCCTCACGTACCAGCAGATCGGGGTCGGCGGCGTCGGCGGTCTCGTCGTCCGAATCGTCCGTCTCGACCTGGGCCGCGTCGGCCTCGGCCTCGTCCGCAATCGTCTCCTCGGTGCTCACGCTGGTCCTTCCTTACATGCCGTACGACGTTCAAGTGACGTGTCTCGCGAACCTGGCTCAGCGGCGTTTCTTGCGACTTTGGCTCGGCCGCCGATTCGCTGGACGCGCTCCGGGTCGCGGTGCGCCGCTCTTGCCGTTCGGCGACGGTGACGAATCAGACGAAGATGAGGCTGTCGTCGGTTTCGGGGTATTTGAGCTATTCGCCTTGGAGGGGCGAATCGGCTTGGCGCCGGGGGCCGGCTTCAGAGAGGCGCTGGTTGGGCTGTTGGCCGCGCTTGCACTGGCTGTAGCCACCATCGGCTCATGCGGGTGGTATTTGTAAATATAGAACTGTTGTCCCATTGTCCATAGGTTGCTGCTGAACCAGTAAATAAGGACACCAAGCGGGAAGATGAACCCGGAGGTCAGGACGAAGAACGGGATCAGGTAGAGCATCGAACGCTGGATCAACGCGGCCGTACCTTCTGCCGTGGAGGGCGCGTTCTTTATCGCCTGGCGCTGTGTGACGTAGGTGGCCGCGGCACTGACGATGACCAGGATGATCGTTACCACGCGGGTGGCCGTCACAGAGCCGCCCAGGCTCATAATCTTGAAGGCGGAATCGTGGAATGACGTGGCCAGGGGCGCGCCGAACAGCTTGGCGCGGGCCGCGCTGTACGTCTCCGCCTCGGTGAATCCGTACAGCGTCAGCCGCGGGTCGCCCGGCGGTAGGTGCGCGGAGTTCGCCAGGTGCCGCAGCACGTGATACAGCGAGATGAAGATCGGGAACTGCAGCAGCATCGGCAGGCATCCGGCGAGCGGATTGAACCCCTGCTCCTGCTGGAGCTTCATCATTTCCGCCTGCAACTGCCGGCGGTCGTTCTTGTACTTCTCGCGCAGCTTTTGGATCTGCGGTTGCAACTCCTGCATGTGCCGCTGGTACTGAACCTGCTTGACGAAGAAGCGGAACAGCAACAACCGCGCCGTGATGACAAGGAGAACGATCGCCAGGCTCCACGTCAAACCGCCGGTCGGGCGCATGCCGAGGAACGTCAGCAGCCCGTGCCAGCGCAGCAGCACCCACGAGACAGCGGTGTACAGGAAGTCGAGCACTACAAAGGTCTCCTAGCGCCGACTCGAGCACCATGCGCTCGCCTCGGTGGGTCGTTCGTCGCTTCGGCGCTGGAGGCTACCGCGTCCGCCGCCGTCGCCTGTCCAACGCGGTCCGGCACGGGATCGTGCCCACCCTTGTGGAACGGGTGGCAGCGCAGCAACCGGCGCAGCGCCAGCCAGCCGCCTCGGAACGCGCCGAACCGTGAGATCGCCTCGACGGCGTACTCACTGCACGTGGGCAGGTACCGGCACGTCGGGGGCAGCCGTGGGCTGATGACCAGTCGGTAGAACGTGATCGGGGCGAGCATGATCCGCGCCGCCACGGATGGGCGTGGCTCGGCCGACGAAACCGGCGCACTCACCGCATGCCCAAGGCCGTCAACGCCGAGTCGAGCTGGCCGCCGAGTTGGGCCGACGCCGCCGCAGCGGCACTCGGCCGGGCCCGGGCCACCAGGCACGTTCCGTCGGGCAGCCGTGAGAGCCGCTCGGCCATTTGGGCACGCAGCTGGCGGGCCACGCGGTGGCGGACCACGCTTCCGCCGACAGCGCGGCCGACGACAATGCCGACCCGAGCCGGGCCGTTCCGGCCGGTGCTGAGATGGACAATGACGTCACGGCGTGCAACGTTGCGGCCGCGCCGCACTACCTCTCGGAATTCGGCCGAGGATCGGATCCGGTGCGCCGCAGGAAGCATGTCGGCCGCTGACGTTGCGGCTCAGGCAGACAGCTCGCGTCGGCCCTTGCGCCGACGGGCGGAGAGAATGCTGCGGCCGGCCCGCGTGCGCATCCGCAGCCGGAAGCCGTGCGTTTTCGCGCGACGGCGGTTGTTCGGCTGGTAGGTGCGCTTGCTCACGGTGGGACTCCAAATAGAAACGGACTTGGTGCCGGCCCCCCGAAGTGCAGCGGCGTATGTTGTTCGGGTGCCGGACCCCACAACGGTACGGACCGCTCCGGCACCGGTCAAACCGCGCTACTACCTGCCTTGTCAGCTGAGTTCGGTACCACTTGGGCACAACCCTCCAGCACAGCCCTAGCCGTTCCGTCCAGGACGCGCCCACCCGGATTGTGGACAACGAAGGACCGCTGTTAGCGTCTCCGCTCGTTCCCGTGCAGGCATGGGGGCTGCGCGGACGCGTCGGGGTGAATCGTCTCGATCTTGCGTTGGCCGAGGTCGGGTCCGGTCGATTTCCGCGGCGCAGCGTCCACAGCGTGTGGATGGTCCTGTGGACAAACGGAACCACCGGGGAACGGAGGGGTTTACTCGGCTGCACGCCGGCGGGGGTGGATGGCTGGCAGAACTGAGGCTGGATTGTGCGCTGGATCATGCGCAGAGGCAGGTGGGGGAGGAACCAGCCGGATGGACGCCGAGAACGCTGACTTCACTGCGGTATGGGCGAAGGTGACGCACCGGTTCACCAACGGAACGCAACAGCAACGGGCCTGGCTCGGCCTCACCCGACCGGTGGGCCTGGTCGAGGACACTGCGCTGCTAGCCGCGCCCAACGAGTACGCGCGCGAGTACCTCGACGTCTCGCTTCGACCGGCCATCTCCACCGCGCTGAGCGAGGAGCTGGGTCGCGACGTCCAGGTGGCCCTCACCGTGGCGCCCCGCGAGGACGTCGCGGGCCTGGGTCTGCTCGACGATTTCGGTGACGAGACTGAGGACGACGTCGACACCGTCGAGGATATGGATCCGCATTTCGACGCGCCTCCGGACCATCCGGGCTGGGCCCCGGTGAACAACAGCTTCACCCGGCAGACCGAGATCGCTCCGGCGCCGTCGCGCGGCACCCGGCTGAACTCGCGCTACACGTTCGACACGTTCGTCATCGGGTCAAGCAACCGTTTCTCCCACGCCGCCGCGGTGGCCGTGGCCGAGGCGCCCGCCCGCGCCTACAGCCCGCTGTTCATCTACGGCGACTCCGGGCTCGGCAAGACGCACCTGCTCCACGCCATCGGCAACTACTCCCAGGCGCTTTACCCCGGACTGCGCGTCCGCTACGTCAGCAGCGAGGAGTTCACCAACGACTTCATCAACTCGCTGCGCGACGACAAGATGCAGGCCTTTCAAGCGCGCTACCGCGAGATCGACCTGCTGCTCATCGACGACATCCAGTTCCTAGAGCGGGCCGAGCGGACGCAGGAAGAGTTCTTCCACACGTTCAACACCCTGCATAACGCCAACAAGCAGATCGTCATCAGTTCCGACCGGCCGCCGCGCCAACTGCTCACCGTCGAGGACCGCCTGCGCACCAGGTTCGAATGGGGCCTGATCACCGACGTCCTCGTACCTGACCTGGAGACCCGCATCGCCATCCTGCGGAAGAAGGCGGCTCAGGACGGCCTGAACCCGCCGCCCGAGGTGCTCCAGTACATCGCGGAGAAAATCCAGAGCAACGTCCGCGAGTTGGAAGGCGCCCTGATCCGAGTCACCGCCTTCGCCAGCTTGAGCGGTCAGGACGTGGACATTCGGCTGGCCGAGATGGTGCTCAAGGACCTGATAGGCGAGTCGGAACGTCCCGAGATCACCGCGGCCATCATCATGGGCGTTACCGCCGAGTATTTCGGCCTCACACTCGACGACCTCACCGGCGGCTCACGCAGTCGCGTCCTGACCACGGCGCGCCAGATTGCGATGTACCTGTGCCGGGAGCTGACCGAGCTGTCGCTGCCGAAGATCGGGCAGACGTTCGGCGGCCGCGACCACACCACGGTGATGCACGCCGACCGCAAGATCCGTCATCAGATGGCCGAGCGGGTGTCGGTCTTCAACCAGGTCGCCGAGCTGACCAGCCGGATCAAAGCCCGAGCCCGAGCTTAACGCTGTGCCCACTGTCCACAGCTGTGGGTGAAGCTGTGCATGTCACTGTGCATTAACTCACCGTTCCGACCGGTGTCGTCCGCGCCGGAGCTCCGCACCCCGAATCACATCGGCCCGACTCAGGCCGCCCACCCGCTGTCCACAGCTCGACACGCCCGATGGCCCTGTCACTGCTGGCGTCGACGATGCTGTGCACAGCTTCCACATCGGCGAAGACGAGGACGAGAGATAACTTCCAGATAGTTCAACTACCAGAGCCTCCCACTGGCTTCCTGGGGATGGGCATACTGTCCCCTCACTGCACGTTCTGGCCGGCTCGTACCAGCGGGGACCGCTGTGCTGGACGCGATGGCGGACGAGCCGGACGAAGGAGACAACATGAAGTTCCGAGTCGAGCGTGACGCGTTCGCCGACGCAGTGGCGTGGACCGCGCGCAGCCTGCCCAGCCGTCCGACTGTGCCCGTGCTGGCCGGCGTGCTCCTCACCGCCGGCGAGGACGGCCTGTCGGTCTCGGCGTTCGACTACGAGGTGTCGGCGCAGGCGGACGTGGCGGTGACAATCGCCGAGCCGGGTCAGGCGCTGGTCTCGGGCCGGCTGTTGGCCGACATCACCCGGTCGTTGCCGGCGCATCCAGTGGACGTAGCCGCGGAAGGCTCCCGGGTGACGATCAGTTGCGGCTCGTCGCGGTTCACCCTGCCGACGATGCCGATCGAGGACTACCCGCGACTGCCGACCATGCCGACGGTGGCGGGGACCGTCGAGAGCACGCTGTTCGGCCAGGCCGTCGCCCAGGTGGCGGTGGCCGCCGGCCGGGACGACACCCTGCCCATGCTCACCGGCGTCCGGATGGAGATCGACGGCGACCGGCTGACCCTGGCCGCCACTGACCGCTACCGGCTGGCCGTCCGCGAGCTGACCTGGAAGCCGGCCGACGCTAACGCGCCGGCGGTGGACGTGCTCGTCCCGGCCCGCACCTTGGCGGAGGCAGCCAAGAGCTTCACCGGCACGGATGACGTGACCATCGCGTTGTCGAGTTCCGGGGTAGGCGAGGGAATCATCGGATTCAGCGGCACCGGCCGGCGCACCACCAGCCGCCTGCTGGACGCCGCGTTCCCGCCCTATCGATCCCTTCTGCCGAGCGAGTTCGCGATGACCGCCGAGGTCGACACCGCCGCCCTGGTCGAGGCGGTCAAGCGTGCGTCCCTGGTCACTGACCGGGGCACGCCGGTGCGGATGGACTTCGCCGTCGGCTCGCTGGCGCTCTCCGCGGGTGGTGAGGACGAAGGCCGCGCCGAGGAGCAGCTCGAGGCCGAGTTCGACGGGGAGGAGCTGGTCTCGGCGTTCAACCCGTCATTCCTACTCGACGGGCTCACCGCGCTGGGCTCACCTTCGGCCCGGCTGCTGTTCACCTCGGGCTCGAAACCGGTCGTCGTCCGTCCCGCCGGCGGCGAGCCGACCGACTACACGTACCTGATCCAACCGGTGCGTTTGCCCGGCTGACCCGAGCCGCTGAGACGCAGCGCCCGGCGGTAGCGTAAAGCCGTCTGGTGTAGCTGCTCGTGTTGGTCGGGAGGCACCATGGAGATCGGACTGATCGGTCTGGGCAAGATGGGCGGCAACATGGCCCAGCGAATCCGAAACGCCGGGCACACCGTCGTCGGGTTCGACCGCTCGCCGGACTCCACGCGCGACGTGGCGTCGTTGGAGGAACTCGTCGAGAAGCTAGGCGCGCCACGCGCCGTCTGGGTCATGGTCCCGGCCGGTGGGCCGACGGACCAGACCATCAAGGCCCTCAGTGAGCTGCTCAGCGAGGGCGACTTGATCATCGACGGCGGCAACAGCAAGTACACCGACGACCAACGTCACGCCGAGGAACTGGGCAAGAAGGGCATCAACTTCGTCGACTGCGGCGTGTCCGGCGGTGTGTGGGGCCTCCAGAACGGCTACGCGCTCATGTGCGGCGGCGACGCGGACAACGTGGCCCAGGTCAAGCCGATCTTCGACGCGCTCAAGCCCGAGGGCGAGTTCGGCTACGTCCACGCCGGTGGGGTGGGCGCTGGGCACTTCACCAAGATGGTCCACAACGGCATCGAGTACGGGATCATGCAGTCCTACGCCGAGGGCTACGAGCTCATGGCTGCCAGCCCCATCGTGGAGAACGTCACCGAGACGATGAACTCCTGGCGGGAAGGCACCGTCATCCGGTCGTGGCTGCTGGACCTCGCGGTCAAGGCGCTCGAAGAGGACCCGGGTCTGTCCAAGATCCGCGGCTACGCGCAGGACTCCGGTGAAGGACGTTGGACCATCGAGGCCGCCATTGACAACGCGGTGCCGCTGCCCTCGATCACCGCGTCGCTCTTCGCCCGGTTCTCATCACGGCAGGACGACTCGCCGACGATGAAGATGGTGGCCGCGCTGCGCAACCAGTTCGGCGGGCACGCGGTTGGCGCCGCCGGCGACAGCACCCCGCCACCGGTGAGTTGACGATCCCTCGCATTGTTCGTCCGACATCTCACCGTCGTCGACTTCCGTAGCTGGCCGCGGGCCGAGCTCGCGCTCGAGCTGGGCGGCAACGTCCTCGTCGGGCCGAACGGGCACGGCAAGACCAACCTCGTCGAGGCACTCGGCTACCTGGCCACGCTGAGCAGTCACCGGGTCGCGACGGACGCCGCCCTGGTCCGCCGCGGCGCCGAGCGAGCCGTCATCGCGGCCGCGGTGGTGTCCGAGGGTCGCGAGTTGGTCGTCGAGGTGGAGGTCATACCCGGCCAGGCCAATCGTGGACGGCTCAACCGCGGTTCCTTCGGCCGAGCCCGGGACGTCCTGGGCGCGTTGCGCGCGGTGATGTTCGCGCCCGAGGACCTGGCCATCGCGCGCGCGGATCCAGGTGAGCGACGCCGATTCCTCGACGATCTCCTCGTCCAGCGGCGTCCTCGCCTAGCCGGTGTCCGCGCCGACTACGACCGGGTGCTGCGCCAGCGCGTCGCCTTGCTCAAGTCTGCGGGGCTGGCCCGTCGAGCCGGTGCCGCCGCGGACCTGCGCACCCTGGACGTGTGGGACGAGCATCTGGCCGAGCACGGCGGGCAGTTGCTGGCGGCCCGGCTGGAGTTGGTGACCGAGCTGGCCGCGCCGGCCGCCAAGGCGTACGCCGCAGTGGCGCCTACCGCTGCGCCGCTGCGGCTGCGGTACGCCACGGCGCTGCCGGGCGTCGACGAGACCGACACCGATCCGAAGCGGCTCGCCGCTGCGTTGCGGGCCGAGCTGGCCAGGCTGCGTCCGCAGGAGGTGGAGCGCGGCGTGACCTTGGTGGGACCGCACCGCGACGACCTGGAGATCCACCTCGGTGACCTGCCGGTCCGCGGTTACGCCAGCCACGGCGAGTCGTGGTCGACGGTTCTCGCGCTGCGGCTGGGCAGCTACGACCTGCTCCGCGGCGACGGTGCCGAGCCGGTGCTGATCTTGGACGACGTCTTCGCCGAGCTTGACCTGTCCCGTCGGGCCCAGCTTGCCGAGATCGCCGGCCACGCCGAACAGGTTCTCATTACCGTGGCGGTAGCCGAAGATGTACCTGACGGGCTGCCGGGTGCCCGTTTCGACGTCTCGGCCGGGGAGGTGCGCCGTGTCCGATGAGGAGCCGCCCAACGCGGCGGACCTCGCACGGCAGGCGTTGGCCAACGCGCAGCGCGGCTCGACCGCCAAGCGCCTCGAGGACGCTCGGCGGCAAGCCCGGTCGCAGCGCAAGCGAGAGCAGAACCGGGCCGCCAACCTGCGAGCCGGTCAGGCCGGCTACACCGGTCCCGGCCCCGACCCGCGCGATCCGCAGCCGGCCGGGGCGGTCCTGGCGGGGATGCTCGGCGACATGGGCTGGCAGCGTCCACTGACCGAGGCCCGGCTGTTCACCGACTGGGCCACGCTGGTGGGGCGCGATATCGCCGAACACTGCCATCCCGAGTCCCTGCGGGACGGGGAACTACGGATCAGTGCGCAGTCCAGCGCCTGGGCGACACAGATCCGGCTGCTGAGCGGCAAGCTCACCCACCGCGTCAACGCCCAGCTGGGCGCGACGGTGGTCGTCCGAGTGCACGTCACCGGACCGGTGGGGCCGAGCTGGCGGCACGGGCCACGCTCCGTGCCGGGGGCTCGAGGACCCCGGGACACGTACGGCTGACCGGCCGGGCTGAGGCGGTGAGAAGCGGCGTCCCACCTGCACCTCTCGTATCGGTACTCGACCGCCTGGGCGAACGCGGTTCTACGTCGTCCACAGCCGCGTTGCGCGCCCACTCCGGGGCCTTGGAGCAGGTAGACTGAACGGGTCGGCGTCGGCGCGGGCCCTGAGACCGCTTCAGCTCGCGCCGACTGCCCGTGTCAAGACCGCCTGAAGGCCGCGCCAACGGCGGCGCGAGAGAGCGAGGAAACCCTCCTGTGGTGAAACCGGTCAACGGCGCTCGAACCTACGGCGCCGAGCACATCACCGTCCTCGAAGGTCTTGAAGCGGTCCGCAAGCGGCCCGGCATGTACATCGGCTCAACCGGATCCCGGGGCTTGCACCATCTCGTATGGGAGGTCGTCGACAACTCCGTCGACGAGGCCCTCGCCGGCTTCTGCGACCGGATCGAGGTCATCCTTCTGGCCGACGGCGGGGTCCGCGTCATCGACAACGGCCGCGGCATGCCCGTGGAGATGCACCCGCAGCAGCGCAAGCCCACCGTCGAGGTCATCCTGACCATGCTGCACGCGGGCGGAAAGTTCGACAGCGGCGCGTACGTCGTCTCCGGCGGCCTGCACGGCGTCGGTGTCTCTGTGGTCAACGCGCTCAGTGAGCGTCTCGAGGTCGAGATCGAGCGAGACGGGTACCACTGGTTCCAGCCGTACGCGAACCAGCGCCCGGCCGCGCCGTTGCGGCGCGGCGAGAAGACCCGGCGCACCGGTACCACGGTCACGTTCTGGGCCGACGAGGGCGTATTCGACGAGGTGGCCTGGGACTTCGAGGTCATCAGCCGTCGGCTCCAGGAGATGGCCTTCCTGAACCGGGGCCTGACGATCATCCTTCGCGACGAGCGCCCCGACCAGCTCACCGAGGACGGCACCGCGCCCAAGAACTCTACCTGTGGCAAAGAGGTCAAATACCACTATGCCGGCGGCATCGCCGACTTCGTGCGTCACCTGAACGGGTCCAAATCGCCGATCCACAAGTCGGTGGTCAATTTCTCCGACGAAGACGTCGAGAAGCGGCTGGCCGTCGAGGTCGCGATGCAGTGGAACGACACCTACTCCGAGAGCGTCTACACCTTCGCCAACGGGATCAACACGATCGAGGGCGGCACCCACGAGGAAGGCTTCCGTGCCGCGCTCACCTCAGTCGTGAACAAGTGGGCCACCGACAAGAAGATCCTCAAGGGCACCGACGACCGGCTCACCGGCGACGACATCCGCGAGGGGCTGGCCGCCATCGTCTCGATTAAGCTGGGCGAGCCGCAGTTCGAGGGTCAGACGAAGTCGAAGCTGGGAAACTCCGACGCCAAGACGTTCGTCCAGCGGGCGTGCAACGACTGGCTGGCCGACTGGTTCGAGCGCAACCCCAGCGAGGGACGCATCATCGTCACCAAGGCCAGCGCCGCCGCCCGAGCCCGCAAGGCCGCCCAGCAGGCCCGCCAGATCGCCCGCCGCAAGGGCGCGCTGGACGGCGTAGGCATGCCGGGCAGGCTGGCCGACTGCCGCTCCACCGATCCGGAGCGCAGCGAGCTTTATATCGTCGAGGGTGACTCGGCGGGCGGCTCGGCCAAGTCTGGCCGGGATTCCCTCTACCAGGCGATCCTTCCCATCCGCGGCAAGATCATCAACGTCGAGAAGGCACGCATCGACCGGGTGCTGAAGAACGCCGAGGTGCAGTCGCTCATCACCGCGCTGGGCACGAGCATCCACGACGACTTCGACATCACGAAGTTGCGCTACCACAAGATCGTTCTGATGGCCGACGCCGACGTCGACGGCCAGCACATCACCACGCTTCTGCTCACGCTGCTGTTCCGGTTCATGCGGCCGCTGATCGAGCACGGCCACGTCTTCCTGGCCCAGCCGCCGCTGTACAAGATCAAGTGGGGAGCCAAGGACCCGGTCGAGTACGCCTACTCCGAGCGGGAGAAGGACGGCCTGATCAAGGCAGGCATCGAGGCCGGGCGCAAGCCGCCTAAGGACAAGATCCAGCGCTACAAGGGCCTCGGCGAGATGAACTCGACCGAGCTGTGGGAGACCACCATGGACCCGGCCACCCGCATCCTCAAGCAAGTCACGTTGGACGACGCCGCAACGGCGGACGAGCTGTTCAGCGTCCTCATGGGTGACGACGTCGATGCGCGGCGCTCGTTCATCATCCGCAACGCCAAAGACGTCCGCTTCCTCGATATCTAGCCCACCCCACCAGATCGCTTCGCGATCCGGCGGGGATTCCGAGCACGTGGTCAAGTAGAGAGGGACCCGACACCGAGTGACCGACGTAGTTCTCCCACCGGGCGGGGACCGCACCGAGCCGGTCGACCTCCAGGTCGAGATGCAGCGCAGCTTCCTCGACTACGCGATGAGCGTGATCGTCAGCCGCGCCCTGCCCGACGTCCGCGACGGCCTGAAGCCGGTGCACCGGCGCATCTTGTACGCGATGTACGACTCCGGGTTCCGCCCGGACCGCGGCCACGTCAAGTGCTCGCGAGTGGTCGGCGACGTTATGGGCAACTACCACCCGCACGGGGACGGCGCGATCTACGACACCCTGGTCCGGTTGGCCCAGCCGTGGTCCCTGCGGGCGCCGCTCATCGATGGTCAGGGCAACTTCGGCTCACCGGGCAATGACCCGGCCGCGGCCATGCGCTACACCGAGGCCCGGCTCACCCCGTTGGCCATGGAGATGTTGCGCGACATCGACAAGGACACCGTCGCCTTCAGCGACAACTACGACGGGCAGTCGCGCGAGCCGGACGTGCTCCCGTCCCGTTTCCCGAACCTGCTCGTGAACGGCGGTGGCGGCATCGCCGTCGGCATGGCCACGAACATCCCGCCGCACAACCTGCGCGAGGTGGCCGGGGCCGTCCAGTGGGCCTTGGAGCACCCGGACGCCACCGAAGAGGAGATCCTGGACGAGGTCGTCAAGCTAATCCCCGGCCCGGACTTCCCGACCCGCGCGCTGATCGTCGGACGGGACGGCATCGCCGACGCCTACCGGACCGGCCGCGGCTCGATCCGGATGCGTGCCGTGGTCACCGCCGAAGAGGACTCCCGCGGCCGGCCGATCCTGGTCGTCAGCGAACTTCCGTACCAGGTGAACCCCGACAACCTCGTCGAGACCATCGCCGACCTAGCCCGCGAGGGGCGCGTCACCGGGATCGCGGACATCAACGACGAGTCCTCCGACCGCATCGGCACCCGGATCGTCGTCACGTTAAAGCGGGACGCGGTGCCCAAGGTTGTGCTGAACAACCTGTACAAACACACCCAACTGCAGACCACGTTCGGCGTCACCATGCTGGCCATCGTCGACGGGGTACCGCGCACGCTGCGGCTGGATCAGGTCATCAGCCTCTACGTCGACCACCAGATCGACGTCATCGTCCGGCGCACCGAGTACCTGCTCAAGGACGCCGAGAAGCGCATCCACATCCTGCGCGGCTACCTCAAAGCCCTGGACATGCTGGACGAGGTCATCGCCCTCATCCGCCGTTCCGAGTCGGCCGAGGCCGCCAAGACCGGCCTGATAGCGCTGCTGGACATCGACGACGACCAGGCCGAAGCCATCATCAACCTCCAGCTGCGCCGGCTGGCCGCGCTGGAGCGGCAGCGCATCCGCGAGGACCACGACCGCATCGAGCGCGAGATCGAGGACTACCGCGACATCCTGGCCAAGCCCGGCCGGCAGCGGAAGATCATCTCCGACGAGCTCGGTGAGCTGGTGCAGAAGTTCGGCGATGACCGGCGCACCCGGATCGTGGCTGACGACGGGGACATGTCCGTCGAGGACCTGATCGCCGAAGAGGACGTCGTCGTCACCATCACCCGCACCGGCTACGCCAAGCGGACCAAGACGGACCTCTACCGGGCCCAGCGCCGTGGCGGCAAGGGGGTGCAGGGCGCCGCCCTCAAGCTGGACGACCTCGTCGAGCATTTCTTCGTCACCTCGACCCATCAGTGGATCCTGTTCTTCACGAACAAGGGGCGGGTCTACCGGGCCAAGGCGTACGAGCTGCCTGAGGCCAACCGCAACGCCCGGGGTCAGCATGTCGCCAACCTGCTCGCGTTCCAGCCCGACGAGCGGATCGCCGAGGTCATCGCCATCCCGGACTACCAGGCCGCGCCCTATCTCGTCCTGGCCACCAAGAGCGGCCTGATCAAGAAGAGCAAGCTCACCGACTACGACTCCAACCGCAGCGGCGGCATCCAGGCCATCAACCTGCGCGCGGACGACGAGCTGATCGATGCCGCGCTCATCTCTGGCCAGGACGACCTACTGCTGGTCAGCCAGAGGGCTCAGTCGATCCGGTTCTCCGCCGACGACGAGACGCTGCGCCCGATGGGCCGGGCCACGTCCGGCGTCATCGGTATGCGGTTCGCCGGGACCGACGAATTGCTGGCCATGGAGGTCGTTGCGCCCGGGATGGAGATCTTGGTAGCAACTGAGGGTGGCTTCGCCAAGCGGACCCCGGTGGCCGAGTATCCAGTCCAGGGCCGTGGGGGCAAGGGCGTGCTGACGGCGCGTATCGTGTCCACGCGGGGTGGGTTGGTCGGCGCCATGGCCGTCCGGCCCGAGGACGAGATCTACGCGATCACGTCCAACGGCGGGGTGATCCGCACGAGTGCCGGTGAGGTACGCCGGGCACAACGGCAGACGATGGGTGTACGGCTGATGAACCTCCCCGAGGGCGTGACCCTCGTCGCCATCGCCCGCAATGCCGACGAACCGGAGGAGCAGCAATGACTAGTCCCCACGAAAACGCTGCGCAAAGAGCGCTTCGCGTTTCCGCGGGGGCCCCGGAAAGCAGTGCACCCGGGGACGGCACTCCAATGAAGGACGCGCCTGCTGGCCCGGCGGATTCGGCACGCCGTCCGTCGGATCCCGCGGCGACCACGACTACGTTGCCGGCGGTGGCCAAGGAGTCGGCACAAGCGGGGAGCAACGGCGCCAACCCGACGCCGCCGGCGGCCTGGACGCACCTGTCGGCTCCGGGCGCTGCTCCCGGCGCCCAGGTACGTCGGCCGGGTGAGCCCGACACCGACGAGATCCGCGCCGCCGCGAACGCCGCGGCGGTTCCGGTGCCGCCTTCGTCTCCGGCGATGGGCGGTCCGGGTGCGCCCATGAGCCCCGCCATGCCGCCCCCGGCGGCGTCAGTCGGACCGCAGACCTTCCCCGGACCGGCGGCGACCATGCCCCCACCGATGCCGGTCCCCCCGATCCAGGCGCCACCCATGCAACCGCCCATCCAGCCGCCGCCCGTCGTCCCACACCCGCCGACTCGACGCCCGGTCGCGGCGGCGGCTCGGGCGCCCCGCCGGCCCGGCGACCGTGCGCCCCGCCGTGCCCACCTCCAGGTCAAGCACCTCGACGTGTGGTCCGTCCTCAAGCTGGCGTGCGTGCTGTCGGTCTCTTTGTTCTTCGTGTGGCTCGTCATCGTCGGGGTCATCTACGGACTGCTCGACGTCACCGGCGTCGTCGACAAGATCAACGAGACGGCACACACGCTTTACAACAACAACAACGACCCCATCACACCGGGGATCGTTCTCGGCGGCGCCCTGGTGATCGGTGTGATCAACATCGTGCTGTTCATCGTGCTCACCACGATCGGCTCGGTCGTGTACAACCTGTGCGCCGACCTCGTCGGCGGCGTCGAGGTCACGCTCTCCGAACGCGGCTGAGTACGAGGGTTTTGCCGAGCTCAGACGCCCGGCTAGGCTTGCGAGGCTTCGCCGGGCGGCCGGCGGCGGTGGGCCTGTAGCTCAGTTGGTTAGAGCGCATCCCTGATAAGGATGAAGTCGGAGGTTCAAGTCCTCCCAGGCCCACGTGAAGAAGCTCTTGCTGCTCGCCGCAGCTGCGGGTGCCGGCCTGTATGTAGTAAACCGTCGCAAGAAGGCGGCATCAGCCGACGCCGCGCTGTGGCACGATGCAGTCAACACCTCGCAGCCGGCCCCGGCACCGGGACCAGCGCCCGAGACGACATAGCCGCGCGCCGCGCTGCCTGCCACACTCGTGGTGTCTCGGGCGGCAGCGGGGACGTAGCTCAATTGGCAGAGCACCGCCTTTGCAAGGCGGGGGTTGGGAGTTCGAGTCTCCTCGTCTCCACTCGCTAGAGGGCCCGGAATCATTGGCCTCTAGCCAATCCGCGTGCCGAGTCAAGAGGCTCTTCGGATCTCAGCGGGGTGGGTGCCCGGATTCGGGACGAAAGCGCTTCAGGCTTGAGGTGTGAGCCAACAAGTGCGAAGCACTTTCGTCGTGTCCGAGCCTAGCGAGATCGTCCAGGCTCTCGTTGGGTTTAAGGACGTCCGGGGCGGGGGAGTCGTCGACGTCGCTGCCGCCGGGGGTGACCGCAGGCCGTTTCCGGGCTGGTTGAAGCGGCGGCTGTGCGGGCCGGTCGGTGCTGGTTCCGGGCGTGGTTCTCCGTGGCCGGCCTGAGCACGGTGACTGGCCCACAGCTGCAGCGTGGCAGGCGCGCCGTGTCGGGTGAGATCGTTTCGTGTGGCGCCGGTGACCTTGGCGCGGCTGCCTGTCGGTAGCCTGGCGGTTGGATGGTGGAGCCGGGGGCCCGGCATGAGTGATCGGACACGGGCGGCGTCGGGGCGGCGCTGGCGGCGGGTTCCGGCGGTCACCTGGCTGCCTCGGTACGAGCGGGGTTGGTTGAGCGGCGACGTCGTCGCGGGCGCCGTGGTGGCGGCGCTCGCCATTCCGCAGGCGCTGGGCTACGCCTCGATCGCCGGCCCTCCGGTCCAGGTGGGCCTGTACGCGGTGCCGGTGGCGCTGGTGGCGTATGCGATTTTCGGCTCGTCGCGCCAGCTCGTGGTGGGGCCGGTGTCGACGGTGTCGGTGCTGTCGGGGTCGTTGCTTGCCAGCTTCGGGGTTGCGGGAACAGCGCAGGCGGCGTCCTACACAGCCGCGCTGGCGCTGGGCTCCGGGCTGGTCCTGCTCGCTGCTGGCCTGCTTGGGATCGGATGGGTGGCGGAGTTCCTGTCCAAGCCGATCGTCACTGGCTTCGTGCTGGGCCTGACCATCCTCATCATCCTCGGTGAGATACCCCACCTGCTCGGGGTGCCGACGCCGCCGGGTCAGGTCGTCGAGCGGGTAGGTGCGTTGGGCGAGAGCTTGACTCGCGGCGACGCCGATCTGGCGACGGTGATCGTGTCGGCGGTCTCGCTGCTCGTCCTGTTCGGCGGCCAGCGGCTGGCCCCTCGGTTGCCGTGGGGGCTCGTGGTGCTCGTCGGTGGGCTGACCGCCTCAGCGGCGCTGGACCTGCGGGCG
>DATAEG010000092.1:0-26079 GCA_036258135.1 Jatrophihabitantaceae bacterium
GGCCGTACGCCACCCCTGTACGAACGAGTCCGCCCAGCACAGGTCGCTGCGCGTGTGCCCGCGGAGATCCCGCGGTGCCGCGCTCGAGAGAGCGAGGAGTGCCGCCGTGACGCTGGAGCCTTCGATTCCGCCGGAGCCGGACCTCGTTCAGTTGTTGACCCCTGAAGGCGAGCGCATCCAGCATCCCGACTGGCCGCTTACCGTCTCCGATGACGAAGTGCGCTCCCTTTATCGCGACCTCGTCCTGGTGCGCCGCTTCGACGGCGAGGCCACCGCGTTGCAGCGGCAGGGCGAACTCGGCCTCTGGGCGTCGTGCCTGGGCCAGGAGGCGGCGCAGGTCGGCGCCGGGCGGGCGCTGAAGAAGCACGACATGGCCTTCCCGACGTACCGCGAGCACGGCGTGGCATGGTGCCGCGACGTCGACCCCCTGATCCTGCTGGGGATGTTCCGGGGTACGAACCTCGGCGGCTGGGATCCACTGGCCAACAACTTCAACCTCTACACGATCGTCATCGGCGCTCAGACGCTCCACGCCGCCGGCTACGCCATGGGCGTGGTCCGCGACGACGCCGTGGGGACCGGCGATCCGGATCGTGACACCGCCGTGTTGGCGTTCTTCGGCGACGGCGCAAGCAGCCAGGGAGACGTGAACGAGGCGTTCGTGTGGGCCGGCGCCGGCAACCTGCCCGTCGTCTTCTTCTGCCAGAACAACCAGTGGGCGATCTCCGAGCCGGTGGAACGTCAGTCCCGGGTACCGCTCTTCCAGCGAGCCAGCGGGTTCGGCTTCCCCGGCCTGCGCATCGACGGCAATGACGTCCTGGCCAGCCTGGCCGTCACGCGAGGGGCGTTGGACTACGCCCGTTCGGGACAGGGACCGTTCCTTATCGAGGCCTACACCTACCGCATGGGCGCGCACACCACGTCCGACGACCCGACGCGCTATCGGGTGATGGACGAGACCGAGCGATGGCGGCTCAAGGATCCCTTGGCCCGGGTCCGGTCCTACCTGACCCGCCATACCGACACGTCGGCAGACTTCTTCGACGCCCTCGAAGCGGAGAGCGAACAACTCGCGGTGCGCATCCGCGCCGCCTGCCGGGCGTTGCCCGACCCGGAGCCACTCTCCGTGTTCGACACCGTCTACGTCGACATGCCCGACGAACTGCGGGACCAACGCGACGGGTTCGCCGAATATCTCGAGTCGTTCGAGGCGGTGGCCCCATGACTCTGCACCCCGGGCACCCCCGCCCATACGCCACTACGTGGCGTCCAACGGCTGGGGCGGAGGTGCGCTCATGAGCGTCATGAGCATCGCCAAGGCGTTGAACGCCGGGCTGCGCAAGGCCATGGAGGACGACCCCAAGGTCGTGCTGATGGGTGAGGACATCGGCAAGCTGGGTGGCGTCTTCCGCATCACCGACGGGTTGCAGAAGGACTTCGGCGAGGCCCGGGTGATCGACACCCCGCTGGCGGAGTCCGGCATCGTCGGCACTGCGATCGGCATGGCCATTCGCGGCTACCGGCCGGTCTGCGAGATCCAGTTCGACGGCTTCGTCTTCCCGGCCTTCGACCAGATCGTCAGCCAAGTCGCCAAGGTGCACAACCGCTCCGGCGGCGCCGTGCGGCTGCCGATCACCATCCGCATCCCGTACGGGGGCGGCATCGGCGCCGTGGAGCACCACTCCGAGTCGCCGGAGGCGTACTTCGTCCACACCGCCGGGCTCAAGGTCGTGACGTGCGCCAACCCCGTGGACGCGTACTTCATGATCCAGCAAGCCATCGCGTCGGACGATCCGGTGATCTTCTTCGAGCCGAAGCGGCGGTACTGGACCAAGACGGACGTGGACGTCGACGCCACGCCCGTGCCGCTATACCGAGCCCAGGTGGTCCGGCCCGGCCGCGACGTCACCGTCGTCGCCTACGGGCCGATGGTGGCCACCGCTCTCGACGCGGCGACGGCAGCGGCGGAAGAGGGACGCGAGCTGGAAGTCATCGATCTGCGCTCGCTGTCACCGTTGGACACCCCTACCGTGGTCGACTCGGTGCGCCGGACCGGCCGTCTGGTCGTGGTACACGAGGCGTCGGTCACGCTCGGGCTCGGCGCCGAGATCGCCGCACGCGTCCAGGAGAAGGCGTTTTACTCGCTGGAGTCGCCGGTGCTCAGGGTCGGCGGCTTCGACACCCCGTATCCGGCCAGCCGGCTGGAAGAAGAATGGTTGCCTGACATCGACCGGATCCTTGACGCGGTCGACCGCTCGCTCGCCTACTGAACAACGGAGTTCCGGTGCCCAATCTCAAGCAGTTCAAGCTCCCCGACGTCGGTGAGGGCCTCACCGAGGCCGACATCCTGACCTGGTCGGTCAAGCCGGGCGACACCGTGGCGGTCAACCAGACGCTCGTCGAGGTGGAGACGGCCAAGGCGGCCGTGGAACTGCCGTCGCCGTTCGCGGGCGTCGTCACCGAACTGCACGCCGAGGCCGGCACCACAGTGCAGGTGGGCACTCCGATCATCACGATCGACGTCGGCGGAACCGGTCCGGAGCCGGACGAGGCCACCGCCCCAGCCGCATCCGGCGAGGACTCCGCGCCTGCCGAGCCGGCGGCGGAGGCCGCGAGCGACGGGGCCCGCCAGGCCGTGCTCGTCGGGTACGGCCCGCGCTCCGGCGTGGTGACACGACGCGCGCGCAAGTCCCGCCCCCCGTCCGGGGACGATGACCGCCCGACCCCGACGGCGCAGTTGGCCTTCGACGACTACCCAGGGGCCGAGCGGGTGGCGCCGACACCGGCGTCGGCCGAGATGCCGACGACGCCGACCGCACCCATCGCGGAGGTGGCCCCGGACGGCGCGCCGGCACTAGCCAAGCCGCCCGTGCGCAAGCTCGCCAAGACGCTGGGCGTCGACCTCGGGGAGGTCACGCCGTCCGGGCCGAACGGGACCATCTCCCGGGAGGACGTCGAGTCGGCGGCCGCGGGCGTCTCGACACCGGTCTGGCGGGGCGGCCAGGAGGACCGGATCCCGGTCAAGGGCGTGCGCAAACACACCGCGAGCGCGATGGTGGCGTCGGCCTTCACCGCACCGCACGTCACGGAGTTCGTCACCGTCGACGTCACGGCGATGATGGAGCTGCGCGATCGCGTGGCGGCGCGACCGGAGTTCCGCGACGTCAAGGTCAGCCCACTGCTGTTCCTGGCCCGTGCGGTGGTATGGGCGGTGCGGCGCACCCCGATCATCAACTCGACTTGGGATGAGGCCGCGGGCGAGATCGTCGTCAAGCATTACGTGAACCTGGGCATCGCCGCGGCTACCGACCGTGGCCTGATCGTGCCGAACATCAAGAACGCCGATCAGATGCCGATGCGCGAGCTCGCTGAGGCGCTGACCGCTCTCACCGAGACGGCCCGTGCGGGCAGGACCGCTCCGGCGCAGATGACCGGCGGCTCGATCACGATAACGAACGTCGGCGTGTTCGGCGTCGACACGGGCACGCCGATCATCAACCCGGGCGAGTCCGCCATCGTGGCGTTCGGAGCGGTGCGTCGGGCGCCGTGGGTCGTGGAACGGGACGGGGTCGAGACGCTCGAACCGCGCTGGGTGACTCAGCTGGCCGTATCGTTCGACCATCGCGTGGTGGACGGCCAGCAGGGCTCGACGTTCCTGGCCGACGTGGCCGCCGTCCTGGCCGATCCCGGGCTCGCCCTGCTCTGATTTCGCCGGTCGCATCGCCTGAGCAGTGTCTTAGGCTGGACCGACGTCTCCGCGAGTTACTCGCTAGTATAGTTGGGAAAGTTCGGGTGGAATACAAATCCGCCTACGATCGTTAAGACCAAGTGAACCGCGTAAGGGAGGGTACCGAGATGAGAAACATGCGCACCAGGATCCGCGCACGCCGCGATATGCGGGACTTGGAACGAGCCATCGAGACGGCCGCGACGCCGTCGATGCGCGACGAGCTGCTGGCCCTCGCCAGCCGCTGACACGCGTCGATATAGCCACCGGAGGGGCCTGGAGCATCACCGCTCTGGGCCCCTTCGTCGTGCTCTGAATCCACCGATCGGCGAGGGGAGGCTATGGAGATGACACGCCAATCAGAGCCACCGAAGGCTCCCCTCGACCGCAAGAAGCTCCCCTTCGGCGCCAGCAGCTCTCATCGTGGTGGGAGCTCAGCTGCACCTCATAGGGTTGGGGGCGTCCACGATGAATCGAGGCAACGATGGCGATCGCAACGACCAATCCAGCCACCGGCGAGGTGCTGAAGACCTTCGAGCCGCTCTCCGATGACGACATCGAGGCCGCCCTGGCGCGTACCGGGCCGGCGTTCGCCGCGTTGCGACAGACGACGTTCGCGCAGCGGGCCGCGTGGATGAACGCCGCCGCGAAGATCCTCGACGACGAGGCGGACGCGACCGCGGCGATGATGACCACCGAAATGGGCAAGACCGTCAAGTCGGCCAAAGCCGAGGTCGCCAAGTGCGCCACCGCCTGCCGCTTCTTCGCCGAACACGCCGAGGCCTACCTCGCCGACGAGCGCCTCGACGATCCCAGCCAGGTCAAGGCCAGCCGCGCCTACACCAGGTACCAGCCACTGGGCGCTGTGCTCGCCGTCATGCCTTGGAACTTCCCGCTGTGGCAGGCCATGCGCTTCGCCGCTCCCGCGCTGATGGCAGGCAACGTGGGCCTGCTCAAGCACGCCTCGAACGTGCCGCAGACCGCCCTGTACATGCAGGACCTATTCGAACGAGCCGGGTTCCCCGCCGGCGCGTTCCAGACACTGCTGATCGGGTCCGACAAGGTTTCGGCCATCATCGCCGACCCGCGCGTCGTCGCCGTGACCCTCACCGGCAGTGAGGGCGCCGGACGCGCGGTGGCCGAGGTGGCCGGGCGCGAGCTGAAGAAGAGCGTCCTGGAGCTCGGCGGCAGCGATCCATTCGTCGTCATGCCCTCGGCCGATCTTGCCCAGGCGGCGAAAGTCGCGACCACCGCCCGGTGCCAGAACAACGGCCAGTCCTGCATCGCGGCCAAGCGCTTCATCGTCCATGCCGACGTGTACGACGAGTTCGCCGAAAGGTTCGTCAAAGAGATGTCGGCGTTGACGATCGGCGATCCGATGGACGCGGGCACCGACATCGGGCCGCTGGCCACGAAACAGGGGCGTGACGAGGTGGCCGGGCAAGTGGCGGACGCGGTGGGCAAGGGCGCCACTGTGCTGTGCGGCGGGAGCGTGCCGGACGGCGCGGGCTGGTTCTATCCGCCCACCGTCATCGCGGACCTGACCCCGGACATGGAGATGTACGACCAGGAGGTGTTCGGGCCGGTCGCCGGTCTCTACAAGGTGACGTCCTACGACGAGGCGGTGGCCCTTGCTAACGCGACGACGTTCGGGCTCGGCTCCAACGCCTGGACCGCCGACGCCGACGAGCAGACCGCCTTCAGCGCGGACCTGGCGGCCGGCGCCACCTTCGTCAACGGGATGGTCACCTCGTATTCGCAACTGCCGTTCGGTGGGATCAAGAACTCCGGGTACGGACGGGAACTGTCCGCGCACGGCATCCGCGAATTCTGCAACATCAAGACAATCTGGATCGGGTGAAGGAGAGACGTGACGTCAGGCATCGACACCGAGTACGTCGACGAAACGGTACGGATTCAGGACGATCTGTTCCGCCATGTGAACGGACGTTGGCTGGACACCGCGCCGATCGCGGAGGACCGGGCCGTTGCCGGCGCCTTCGTCAACCTGCGCGACGACGCGGAGAAGGCGGTTCGCGCGATCATCGAAGAGGCCGCCGAATCCGACGCCGCGGAGGGTTCCGAGCAGCGCAAGATCGGTGATCTCTACGCGAGCTTCATGGACGAGGCGCACCGCGAGGCGCTCGGGCACACCCCGATGCAGCCCAGCCTGGCCGCCGTCGATGCAGTGACCGATGTCGCGGGCTTGGTCGATCTGATCGGGCGGTCGAGCCGGGCTGGCGTCGCCGGGATGTTCGCCCTGTACGTCATCAACGACGCCGGCGACCCCACCCGTTACGTCGTGCACCTGTACCAGGGCGGGCTCGGCCTGCCCGACGAGTCGTACTACCGCGAGGACAAGTTCGCCGACATCGTCGCGGCCTACGAGAAGCACGTGACGCGGATATTCGAGCTGGCCGAGGTGGACGACGCGCAGGCTCGGGCCGCGTCCGTGCTCGGCCTCGAACGGGATCTGGCCGCGCACCACTGGGACGTCGTCACCTGTCGGGACCCGCAGAAGACCTACAACCTGCTCGACCGGGAACGCCTCGACGCCCTCCAGCCGTACTGGACGCAGTGGATCAGCGGCATCGGCGCCACCGAGGAAGCGTTCGCGGAAACCGTGGTCATGCAGCCGTCCTACTTCGAGGCGCTGGGCACACTGCTGACCAAGGAGCGGCTCGAGGACTGGAAGAATTGGCTGCGCTGGAACGTCATCAGCTCGGCCAGCTCGTACCTGACCGCCTCCTTCGAGGCCGAGCACTTTGACTTTTACGGCCGCACGCTCAGCGGCACTCCGTCCGACCGTGAGATGTGGAAGCGCGGCGTGAGCCTCGTCGAGGAGTCGATGGGCGAGGCGGTCGGCAAGCTGTACGTGGAGCGGCACTTCCCGGCCTCATCGAAGGCGCGCATGGACGAGCTGGTGCGCAACCTCATCGAGGCCTACCGCGTCGACATCGCGGCGTTGACGTGGATGGGCGAGGAAACGAAGGCCAAGGCGCTCGACAAGCTGGCCAAGTTCACCCCCAAGATCGGCTACCCGGACAAGTGGCGTGATTACAGCGGGCTGTCCGTCGACACACAGGACCTGTTCGGCAACGTGATGCGCGCATCCGCGTTCGAGCTGGACTACCAGCTGGGCAAGCTCGGCGGCCCGATCGACAAGACCGAATGGCAGATGACGCCGCAGACGGTCAACGCCTACTACATGCCGTTGAACAACGAGATCGTGTTTCCGGCCGCGATTCTCCAGCCACCGTTCTTCGACCCCGAGGCCGACGATGCGGTCAACTACGGTGGCGTCGGCGCCGTGATCGGGCACGAGATCGGCCACGGCTTCGACGACAAGGGCTCGCAATACGACGGTGACGGCGCGCTGCGCAACTGGTGGACCGAGGGCGACCGGACCGCGTTCGACGCGCTCACCGAACAGCTCATCGAGCAATACAACGTTCTTGAACCGAAGGCGCTGCCGGGCCAGACGGTGAACGGCGCGCTCACCGTGGGCGAGAACATCGGCGACCTTGGTGGCCTGACGATCGCCTACGCCGCGTATCTCATCTCGCTGGGCGGCGCCGAGCCCCCGGTCATCGATGGCCTCACTGGCCCGCAGCGGCTGTTCTACTCATGGGCCACAATTTGGCGGTCGAAGGTCCGCGACGAGGAGGCGGTCAAGCGGCTGGCCACCGACCCGCACGCACCGGCGGAGTTCCGCTGCAACGTGATCGTGCGGAACCTGAGCGAGTTCTACGACGCCTTCGGGCTCACCGAGCTCGACCAGCTCTGGCTGCCCGAATCGGACCGTGTCCGCATCTGGTAATGCGCGGACCTTGACATTGACCGCGTGCCCTGGCTCAACGTGACTATCAACATCCGCGAGTACGCCCCGGTCAGAACCTGCGGCTGACGGTGATGGCGATCTGCTTCGCGTTGAACGACGTGTCGTTCTGATCGGTCTTCACGGTCACAACGGTGCGGCCCTTGCGGAAGATGCAGGCCCAGTCCTGGTCGCCGTCGGGTGGGTAGAACGACGAGCGGTACAGGATCCCCTCCGTGTCCGGGGCGAGAGACGGGATCCCGATCGGCTGACTACCCTTCTCCGCGGTGCGCACCATCGCGTTGTGGGCGGTCAGCGCGTCGGGGTAGGTCCTGGCCGTGATCTGGGCGACGGCGTGGAGGTCGCCGAACGGCAGGTAGAAGCGGCACCCGCGCGGGGTGGAGGTAAAGACGGTCGTGCGTCCCACCCGGCTGCCGACCTTGTCGGCCAGATCCTGGGTGGCGATGTAGGGACATGTCCCGTCGATCTCGCGCACAGGTCGGTGCGGTGTGGGCGTCGGCCTCGGATTCGGCTTCGCCGAGGTGGCTGGCGGCGGGGTCGACGTGCTGGGGCTCCGCTGGACCGAACTGATGCTCGTGCTGCCCGCCGTGGCGGACGAGTGGCACGCGGTCAGCGCTGCCGCGACCACGAGCGACGCAGCGAGTCCTGCGCGCCTCATTCGTCCAGCAACCGGGTCCGCAACGCGGCCGCGTCCTGCTCCGTCCAGCCGTGGCCACGCAGCCAGCGCCGTACACCGCCGTCCTGCTCGTCGATCTGCGCGAGCAGGGTCTGCATCGTGGCCGCCCGCGGGAGGTGTCGGTCGAGGTTGTCGACGTCATCGGCATCCACGTCACGGGCGTACGTCGACGTGGCGGCCAGTCGGCGCAGCACGTCGCGGATGCGCTCGGACGTGGCCACGTAGTCGGCCACGACCGCTTCCCGCTCGACGCCCACTTCGGACAACGCCAGCGCGACGACAACACCGGTGCGGTCCTTGCCGGCGGCACAGTGGACGAGCGTGGCGCCGTCCGGTTCGGCGATCACGCGGAGTGCCGCGACGATGGAATCAGGCCGTTCGAACAGGTACGTGCGGTATGTCGAGCCCGGCGCTCGTGGCCCACGTGGCGAGTTCTCCTCATGCCACGGAAGCACCGGTTCCGGGATCGGGTCGTCAGCTGGAACGTCGGTCGCGTCGGCGCGCCGGCCCCGCTCCGGGAAGAGCGACAGGTGGTGGATACGCACACCATCCACCTCAGTAAGCGGCCCAGGCCCCTCCAGTTGCAGCTCTTCCGACGTGCGCAGGTCGACGACCGAACGCAGTCCAAGAGGGCCGATCAACGCCTCGATGTCCTCGCGAGTCAGCTGCTGGAGGTTGTCCGAGCGGTAGAGCCGGCCGTACTGGACGGTGCCCCCTTCGGGGGTCGGAAGGCCACCGACATCGCGTGCGTTGACTACTCCGGCGAGCGGCAGCCAGGCCGTTTCCACTCTGCCAACTGTATCGAGCCGCGCCACCCGAACCGGCGTTAACAGATCCGTCCAAATCAAGCTATGCTCGCCGTCGGCGCCTCCGGGCGCCACGGTCCGAGTGCGGACCTGAGGTACGGGGACTCGCCGTGGTCTAAGCAGTTCGCTCGGCTCACCCTGCCCCGGAACCGTGGTCGACGGCGTCACACCGTTGGCGTGGCCGACCCACGGTTGCTTGCCGGGCGAAGTGCCGATCCCGGTCCCGTGCTTCCGCCGGCCCGGGCTGGGCGCCCCCCCGCGTCCGGCCCGGGCCGGTCCATTCGGGACGCGAGTGGCCTTGGGGTGGGTAGCCTCGGACCGCACAATGGCAACCGTTCTGGAGGACGCTCGGTGACCAGCGACCAGCAGGTCCCCCCTCCGACGACGTCGGCGTCCGAGCGCAGCGCCATCACGTCGGTGAGCTGGGCGGTCCGGGCCGCGGCCATGTGGGCGCTGTGTGTGCTCGCCGTCGTGGCGGCCGGGTACGTCGGCGTCAAGCTGTTCGAGCGGGTCAGCCTCATCGCCTTCACGTTCATCCTCTCGCTGTTCTTCACGGCGGTGCTGGTGCAGCTCGTCAACCGGCTCGCCGCGCTCGGCATGCATCGCACTCTCGCGACCGCCCTCGTTTTGTTCTTGGGAATCGCGGTGTTCGCTCTGACGGCCTGGTTCGTCATCGCCCAAATCACCTCGCACGCCAGCGAGCTCGGAGATCAGATCGTCGCTGTGGCGAACAAGATCACCGACTGGCTCAAGCGTGGTCCGTTGCACCTCAAGGACTCCGACATCAACGCGTGGCAGAAGCAGATCACCGACACGGTGCGCAAACATCAGGGTGAGCTGCTCTCCGGAGCGGTGAACACGGTGCGCACCGTTATCGAGGTGCTCAGCGGCATGCTGCTCGCCCTCTTCAGCACGTTCTTCCTGCTGCGCGACGGTGAGCTGGTCTGGCGGTGGGTGCTGCGGCTCTTCCCGCACGTCGCCCGGGATCGCGTGGACGGCGCCGGCCGTCGCGCATGGCAGACGCTCGGCGGATACGTTCGCGGCCAGGTGACGATCGCCTTCATCCACGCCGTGACGATCACGATCCTGCTGTTCGTGTTGCGGATCCCTCTGGCCGCAGCGCTCGGGGTGCTGATTTTCCTCGGGTCGTTCATCCCGATCATTGGTCTGACCGTCAGCGGCGCCCTGTGCGTCGGCGTCGCGCTCCTCGAACACGGGACCGGTGCTGCCATCGTCGTGGCGATCGCGATCATCGTGCTCGTCCAGGTCGAGGGTCACCTGCTCCAGCCGCTGATCATGAGCCGCGCGGTGCACATCCACCCGCTGGCCGTTGTTCTCGCGGTGGGTGCTGGGACGGCGTTGTACGGCATCGTCGGCGCGCTCATCGCGGTCCCGCTGACCGCCTTTACCAACTCCTTTGTGCGCGGCCTGTGGGGAGATCCGCGCGATCCGGTGACCGAGGCACCGTCTTCCGACCCGGTCGCCGAGGCGCCCTCGTCAGCGGAGTAGCTGCTCACGGGATCGTTGGGTTGTTACCCCCGCTGATCACGACGACGACGGTTTCGCCTGCGCGGACCGGAACGCCACCGCTCATGAGGCCGGCCAGGGCGGCGGCGCCGCCCGGCTCGGCCAACACCCGGCAGTGCTGCCACAGCCACTGCCGGGCGACGATGATCTGCTCGTCGGAGACCATGACCGGCTCAGTGCCGAACTCGCGGGCGGTGGCAAAGGCGAGGTCTCCGGTCTTTTCCGCGCCGAGCGAGTCAGCGGCCACGCCGCCGACCGGGACCACGACCGGCTCGCCGGCGTTCAGCGCCGCGCGCAGGTTAGGGCATTCCAGTGGCTCCACGGGCAGCACATCAGCTCGGCCACGTAATGCGAGCGCAGTGCCGGAATAGAGCCCGCCGCCTCCGCAGGAAACGACCACCTTCCGCGCCTCCGGTGCCTGCTCGGCGATCTCGAGCCCAAGCGTCCCGGCGCCGCACGCGACGGCGCGGTCGTTGTAAGCGTGTATCTGCGCAACGGGACGCTCCGCCGCCCATTCCCGGCTGGCGGCCAGCGCCTCCGGATAGTAGCCGTCGACGACGTGGATGCGAGCGCCGTATCCGCGGATGCGGGCCGCCTTTTCCTTCGGCGAGGTCGACGGGACGAAGACGTCCGCGGGAATACCGACGATCCGGGCGGCCCACGCGACGGCGGCACCGTGATTGCCACCCGACGCCGCCACTACGCTGGTTAAGGCCGGGTCCACCGTCAGCAGAGCGTTTAGTGCGCCGCGCGCCTTGAACGCACCGGTGTGCTGAGTCAGCTCGAGCTTCAGCAGCACCCGGCAGGCCACGTCGAGCTCGGCACCGTGCGCCTCGAGCAGCGGGGTGCGGCGAATCTGGCCGTGCAGGCGCTGGGCCGCCGACTCGAAGTCCGCCCTCATGGGTAGGTCGGTCACCGGACCATCATGGCCCGCGGCCGAATGACGTCTTAGAAAGCAGCCTCGGGCAGATCCATCAGAGCGTTGTCCGTGTGCTCGACGATCTCGCGCTGCGCGCCGAGCTCCGGCAAGACGGTGAGGGCGAAGAACCTGGCCGCCGCCAGCTTGCCCTCGTAGAAGGCGATCTCCGCGGCGGGAAGCCCGTTCCCGGCTAGCTTCTCGGCCGCGATCGACGCGTGCTTGAGCAGCAGGTAACCGATGGCCAGGTCGCCGGCGCTCATCAGCAGCCGGGTCGCGTTCTGCCCCACCTTGTAGACGTTGCGCGGGTCCTCCTGCGCCGACTTCAACTGCTCGGTCATGGCCGCCACCATGCCGAGAAAGTCGGCCAAGGCGGTCTGGACGGCCTCGCGCTCCTCTTTGAGGGTGCCTTCGCCGCCGATCGACTCGAGGAACTCGCCGATCTCGGTGGTGAACACCCGCAGCGCGGCCCCGTCGTTGCGGACGATCTTGCGGAAGAAGAAGTCCTGCGCCTGTATCGCGGTCGTGCCCTCATACAGGCTGTCGATCTTGGCGTCTCGCACGTACTGCTCGATGGGGTAGTCCTGTAGATACCCCGACCCGCCGAAGGTCTGAAGTGAGAGGGCGAGCTGCTCGTAGGCGCGCTCGCTCGACACTCCCTTGACGATCGGCAGCAGCAGGTCGTTCAACGCGTCCAGTGCGGCGGTGTTATCGGCGGCGAACGCAGCCTCCTGGATTTGGTCCTGAACCGAGGCGGTGTAGCAGACCAGCGCCCGCAGACCCTCCGCGTAAGCCTTTTGGACCATGAGGATCCGCCGCACGTCCGGGTGGTGGATGATCGTCACCCGCGGCGCGGTCTTGTCCGCCATCTGCGTCATGTCCGCGGACTGCACCCGGCTCTTGGCGAATTCGAGTGCATTCAGGTAACCCGTCGACAGTGTCGCCATCGACTTCGTCCCGACCATCATTCGGGCGTGTTCGATGACGCGGAACATCTGGGCGATGCCGTCGTGCACGTCGCCGACCAGCCAGCCCACGGCCGGCTCCTTCTCGCCGAAGCGCAGCTCGCACGTGACGGATGCCTTCAGCCCCATCTTGTGCTCGACATTGCTGACGTACACAGCGTTGCGAGCGCCGAGTTCGCCGGTCTCGACGTCGAACAGGAACTTGGGAACGACGAAGAGCGAGAGGCCTTTGGTGCCCGGCCCGGCTCCCTCAGGACGGGCCAGCACGAGATGGATGATGTTGTCGGTCATGTCGTGGTCGGCCGACGTGATGAACCGCTTGACACCCTCGATGTGCCATGAGCCGTCCGGCTGCGCGACGGCCTTGGCGCGCCCCGCGCCGACGTCGGAGCCGGCGTCGGGCTCGGTGAGCACCATGGTCGAACCCCAGCGCCGGTCGACCATGTGCCGCGCGATGCGCTTCTGGTCGGGAGTACCGATCTCGTACAGCAGCGCGGAGAACGCCGGTCCGCTGTTGTACATGTGCGCGGCCGGGTTGGCGCCGAGCACGAACTCAACGGTGGACCAGTAGAGCGAGCGCGGGGCCACGGTGCCGTCCAGGCCGGCGGGCAGGGTCAGCCGCCACCACTCGGCGTCCTCCAGCGCCTTGAACGACTTCTTGAACGGCTCCGGCATCGTGACCGCGCCCGTGGCGGGATCGAACACGGGCGGGTTGCGGTCGGTCTCGGCGAACGAGGCGGCGATCGGCCCCTCAGCCAGCCGGCAAGCCTCGGCCAGGATGCCGCGGGCGGTCTCCTCGTCGAGGTCGGCGAACGGGCCGCGGCCAAGTCGCTGCCCGGCACCGAGCACCTCGAAGAGATTGAACTCGATGTCGCGAAGGTTGCTCTTGTAGTGGCCCATGTGCCCGTATCTCCTGTGGTTACCGGCCGGTAGGCCCAGGGTATTACTGGCCAGTAACTACCGCAAACGTGCCGCGCCGCACTGGTGGCGCGGTCAGAAGGCGACGCGCAGTCGGATCGTCTCGGGGAGGCCGCGGATCTCGTCGACGATCGCCTGGGTGACCCCGGCGGCGCTGTCGGTGACGACATAGCCGATGTCCCCGCGGGTACCGAGGTGCTGCGCGTCGACGTTGACCTGGGCCGCGGCCAGGATCCCGTTGATGCGGGCCAGCACGCCGGGCACATTGTGATGCAGATGGATGAGGCGCAACTGCCCGACCCGCGGCGCGGGTGCGATGTGCGGGACGTTCACGCTCAGCGTCGTGTTGCCCTCGGCGATGAAGTCGCGCAGCTTCGTCGATACGAAGTTGCCGATGTCGCGCTGGGCCTCCTCGGTGGACCCGCCGATGTGTGGAGTCAGGATTACGTTCGGCAGCCCGCGCAACTCGGACTGGAACTCATCGCCACGTCCCTTCGGCTCGTCGGGGAACACGTCGACGCCGGCGCCGGCGATGTGCCCGGATTCGATGTTCTGCCGCAGCGCCGCATAGTCGACGACGAAGCCGCGCGACAGGTTGAGGAACAGACTGCCGGGCCGCATCGCCCCGAACTCGTTCTGGCCGAAGAAGTTGCGGTTGCTGGGGCGGCCGTCGACGTGCAGGGTGACGATGTCGGACTCGCTGAGCAGCTCGTGCATGGACGCGGTCGCCCGCGCGTTGCCGAGCGCCAGCCGATCCTGGGTGTCGTAGAACAGCACCCGCATGCCCAGGTTCTCGGCCAGCACCGAGAGCTGCGTCCCGATGTTGCCGTAGCCGACGATCCCGAGCGTCCGGCCGCGGATCTCGTGGGCCCCGTCCGCCGACTTGTCCCAGACGCCGGCGTGCATGAACTCGTTCTTCTCGGTCAGCCGTCGGGTGAGGGCGATGATCTCGGCGAGCACGATCTCCACCACCGACCTGGTGTTGGAGAACGGCGCATTGAACGCGGTCACGCCGCGGTGGGTGGCCGCGCGCAGGTCGATCTGGTTGGTGCCGATGCAGAACGCGCCGATAGCGACCAGATCGCGGGCCGACCCAAGCACTCGCTCGGTGACATGCGTCTTGGAACGGATGCCGAGCACTTGAACGCCGGCGAGCGCCGCAGCCAGTTCGTCCTCGTCGAGCGCCCGGTCGAGGGTGCGGACCGTCCAGCCCGCACCGGTCAGGATCTCGCTGGCGGTGCGGTGGATCTGCTCGAGCAGCAGAGCGGTCGTCGGCCTCGGCACTCAAACAATGCTACGGGCGGTGGGGTCTGTAGAAATTGCGGTCTCTGTGTCCACCGACGGCCTGCCCTTCCCATAGTCGCCCATTTGGGCCAGCTAGGGTCGCCCCGTGGATCAAGACCCGTTGTGGCTGACCGAGTCACAGCAGCGCGCCTGGCGGGCGTACTTGTACTCGAATCGACGGCTGATGGAGACGTTGGATCGGGAGTTGCAGTCGGCGCACGGCATCGGTCACCCCTACTACGAGATCTTCGTCTACCTGTCGGAGGCGCCGGACCGGTCCATGCGGATGAGCAAGCTGGCGGCGGCGACGCGGTCGTCTCGCAGCCGGCTCTCGCACGCGATCGCGCGGCTGGAGGAGAACGGCTGGGTGGAGCGGCGGGACTTCCCCGGCGACCGGCGCGGCCAGGTCGCGGTGCTGACCGACGCGGGATTCGCACTGCTTGAGAAGGCGGCGCGGACGCACGTCGCCGGCGTGCGGCGCTACCTGATCGATCCGCTCACCGAAGATCAGCTGGCCGCCCTTGAGGACGCCAGCCGGGTCATCTACAAGGCGGTGCCCGGCGACCTCGGTTTGCCACTGCCGGACTAGAAGGGTGCTGAACAATCCATGTCCTGCTGCGCGGCGCTCAGATAAAGCGCTCGCGGCCAGCCTCACTCGACGTACTCGTGCCGGGCGTGTTACCGCGCTAACTTCACGGCTATGCCACTGGTCGCCGGTGTCGACTCGTCAACGCAGGGCTGCAAGGTGGTCGTACGCGATGCGGAGAGCGGTCGTCTCGTCCGAACCGGAACCGCCTCCCATCCCACCGGTACCGAGATCGATCCGGAGGAGTGGTGGCACGCCCTCCAGCACGCCATCGAAGCGGCGGGCGGGTTGTTCGGTGTCGCGGCCATGGCGATCGGCGGCCAGCAGCACGGCATGGTGTGCCTGGACGAGTCCGGCGCGGTGGTGCGTCCGGCGTTGCTGTGGAACGACACCCGCTCCGCGTCCGACGCGGACGACCTCGTCGCCGAGATAGGTGCCCGCGCCTGGGCCGACGCGGTGGGCAGCGTGCCGGTCGCGTCGTTCACCGTGACCAAACTGCGTTGGCTGGCGCGCATCGAACCGGGGAACGCCAACCGCACGGCCGCGGTATGTCTCCCGCACGACTGGCTGACCTGGCGTCTCAGCGACTCCGATGACCTGTCCGATCTGATCACCGACCGGGGTGATGCGAGCGGCACCGGGTACTGGTCACCCCGAGAGGGCAGCTATCGCGACGACCTGCTGGAACGCGCGATGGGTGCGCGGCCGGAGCTGCCGCGAGTGCTCGGGCCGAAGGATGCGGCAGGCAAGACCTCCGGCGGCGCGGTTCTCGGACCCGGCTCGGGCGACAACGCCGCCGCGGCGCTGGGTGTCGGCGCCCGAACCGGCGATGTCGTCATCTCGATCGGGACCTCGGGTGTGGTGAGCGCGGTGAGCGACACGCCGACCGCCGACCCGACCGGTCTCGTGGCCGGCTTTGCGTCGGCTACCGGGTCGTTCCTGCCGCTGGCCTGCACGCTCAACGGCGCGCGGGTGCTGGACGCGACCGCCGCCATGCTCGGTGTCAGCCACGACGAACTCGCTCGCCTGGCGCTGGACTGCCCGGCCGGCGCGGACGGCCTCGTTCTGGTGCCCTACCTCGAGGGCGAGCGCACCCCTAACCTGCCCGCCGCGCAAGGCGCGCTGCACGGGCTGTCCCTGCGCAACTCAACGAGTGGCCACTTGGCCCGCGCCAGCGTCGAAGGACTGATCTGCCTCCTCGCCGACGCCGTGGACGCGCTGCTGGCGCAAGGTGTCACCGCGGAGCGGTTCCTCCTCGTAGGTGGCGCCGGACGTTCGGTGGCGGTGCAGCAGGTAGCCGCCGCAGTGCTCGGACGTGAGGTAGTCGTGCCACCGCCGGGAGAGTACGTGGCCGACGGGGCGGCGCGGCAAGCGGCCTGGGTACTCTCCGGCGAGGCCGAGCCGCCCGCGTGGACGAGTGACGAGGGCGTCGGCGTCAGTGCGCCGGCTACTCCCGAAGTGCGCGAGCAGTATGCCGCGGTTCGCGACCTGACGATCCGCTGACGGCACCCCCTCATGACTGAGGCCGGACTCGCTCGGCGTCTCGGCCTGCGCGACGCCGTGGTCGTCGGGCTGGCCTCGATGATCGGCGCCGGCGTCTTCAGCGCGTTCACCCCCGCGGCGCGGGCGGCCGGCACCTGCCTGCTGATCGGGCTGGGCATCGCGGCCGTCGTCGCCTACTGCAACGCCACGTCGTCCGCGCAGTTGGCGGCGCGGTACCCGCGGTCCGGCGGGACGTACGTGTACGGGCGGGAGCGTCTCGGTGACTGGTGGGGATTCCTGGCGGGCTGGGGCTTCGTCGTCGGGAAGACGGCGAGCTGCGCAGCCATGGCGCTCACCTTCGCCTCCTACGCGGCGCCGACGGGATGGACCCGACCGGTCGCGCTCGCCGCAGTGGCAGCGCTCACCGCGGTGAACTACCGCGGCGTGACCCGCACCGCACAGTTGGCACAGGTGATCGTCGCGGCGGTGCTCGTGTCGCTCGCCGTGCTCGTGGCTGCCTGCCTGATCGGCGGTAGCCCGGATTCGGCGGGGCTGTCCGACTGGTCGTCACCGCAGGGTGTCTACGGGGTCCTGCAATCAGCGGGTATGCTCTTCTTCGCATTCGCGGGATACGCCCGGGTGGCCACCATGGGCGAAGAGGTCCGCGACCCAGCCCGGACGATCCCGCGGGCGATTCTCATTGCCTTGGCGGGAGCGGTCGTCGTCTACGCCGCGGTCGCGGTGACCCTGCTGGCGGTACTCGGCCCGGCCGATCTGGCCCGCAGCCCGGCCCCACTGGCGGTGGCGGTCCAGACCGGAAGCTGGGACTGGGCCGAACCGGTGGTGCGAATCGGCGCCGCGCTGGCCGCGCTGGGGGCTCTGCTGGCGCTTATCGCCGGCATCGGGCGGACGGGTCTGGCGATGGCCCGCGAGCACGACCTGCCGCACTGGCTAGCCGCCGTCCATCCTCGCTATCGCGTGCCACATCGCGTCGAGTTGTCGGTCGGCCTGGCGGTGGCCGTGCTGGTCCTCTTCACCGACCTTCGCGGGGTGATCGGCTTTTCGTCCTTCGGCGTGCTGCTCTACTACTTCGTGGCCAACATCTCCGCCCTTACCCAGCCCGCCGCCGACCGCCGCTATCCGCGCGGGCTCCAACTGCTGGGTGCGCTCGGCTGTCTCATCCTCGTGGCCACCCTGCCCGGTGCCGCTGTGGTCGTCGGCGTCGCGGTCTTCGCCGTCGGGATCGCGGCACGGTGGCTTCGGCTGCGCCTGGGCTGAACACGGGATCGGTACGGTTCCCTGGTGCGCAGGTGGGGCGCGTTGTCCGGTATCGGATTCGTGCTCCTGTTCGCTCTCGGTGCCGCGGTCTACGGCAACGGTGCGGGCAGCGACGAGGCCGAGATCGTCGCCTACTACGCCCGAGCCTCCGACCGCGCGCACCAGTTGGCCGGATTCGCGATCGTCACGTGCGCGGCCGTCCTGTTCGCGGTGTTCGCGGTGACGCTGGGTGCCCGGCTCGGCTCGTTGGCGGGCGCGGTGGTCGCGGCGTCCGGGACGCTGTCTGCCGGACTCCTCCTGGCGGCTAACACACTGTGGTCGGGTTCGGCGTGGGCGGTGGCGCTGGAGCAGAACTACCAGATCGACCCGAGCACCCACCTCTTGCTCGAGGACACCGGCTACGCCTTCTTCGTGGCCTCGGCCGCCGCAGCCGTGCCGCTGGTGCTCGCGGTGTGCGCGGACAAGACGCTGCCCGGCTGGCTGCGCTGGGCCGCCGTGCCCGCCATCATGGGACTGGTCTTCAGCGTCTACTACGTGCCGTACGCGATCTTCCTGCTCTGGGTGGCCGCGGCTGCCGTCTGGGCCAGCAGACCGGTCGCAACTCCGCGTGACGGATAAGGCGCACTGGCGGGACGTGTGTGCCCGCCGCTTGAGTCGCCAGTGGCTCACCCAACCGGCGCCCGATGCCGCCGCCGCCGTCGCGGGTATGTGTGCCGCGCACGCCCAGATCCAGACAGCAGCCGAGCTGTCCGTGGCGTTGCGGCTGGACGGTGCCACCCGTTCGGACGTCCGGCGAGCGCTCTGGGAGGACCGCACGCTGGTCCGGACGTTCGGCCCGCGCGGCACCGTTCATCTCCTCCCCGCCGTGGATCTGGCCATGTGGACCGGAGCCCTCAGCGCCGTACCCACGTCGTCTAGCCAGCCCGCGAACGTCCGACTGGACGAAGAGCAGGTAGACGCCGTCGTGGCCGCGCTCGGAGCCGCTGTGGCCGAAGGCGACCGCACCGTCGACGAGCTGGACGAGGCAGTCGGCGACGCCTGCGGCAAATGGGCCGTCGCCCGGGTCATGCCCGCCTTCCAGACGATGTGGCCACGTTGGCGGCAGGTTGTGTCGACGGCGGCAGCTCGTGGCGCGCTGTGCTTCGGGCCGAATCGTGGGCGCGCGATCACCTACGCCAGTCCACGTCGCTGGATTCCCGGCTACGCGCCTGCGCGGCCGGACCAAGCCCTGCCGGCGCTCGTCCACGCGTACCTGGCCGCCTTCGGGCCTGCGTCGGCCATGCACTTCGCCCGCTGGCTGGCCGTGCCGCCGGCCTGGGCGACGGCACAGTTCGAGTCGCTGGCCGAGGTAATCGAGCCCGTCGAGTTGGACGGCGAGGAGTGCTGGGTGAACGCGGGCGACTGGCCGGTCTCGTCCGGCTCACCCGCGGGACTCTGGCTGCTTCCGTACTTCGACGCCTATGCGGTGGGCGCGCAGCCACGCCACCTCGTGTTCCCAGGCCGGGCCGCTGAGCGGGCGTTGGCTCGGACGCAGGCCGGCAACTTTCCCGTGCTGCTCATTGACGGAGTTGTGGCCGGCGTCTGGCACCAGCGCCGGGCCGGAGGCCGGATCCACATCACCGTCGAGCCGCTGCGCCGACTCGCTGCCCGCCAGCGCCGTGCCCTGGACGAAGCCGCCGAGCGCGTGGGCGTGGTTCTGGAAGGGCAGCCGGAGCTGACCATCGGCGAGCTCGCCGTCGGCGCGCACGCCTGATGCCAGCTCGCCCGGTCACACGTAGGTGGATGCCCCGTGCCCCGACGTCGGCGGCGTACACGTCACGGTAGGTCAGACGGTTGTGTCGGCCTGGACGGTGCCGTCGTTGATGGCGTTGTGGAGTGCTTGGTAATCGGTGTCGTTCTGGTCGGCGTAGGCGCTGGCGAACTGGGCGAGGGCCAGCGGGAGGGTATCGCTGGATCCGATGTAGGAGCTGATGGCGAGCGGGTCGCCTGATCGGGCGTGTGCGCGGGCGAGGGTCCAGCCGCACATTTGGGCGTAGACCGCCATGACATCGGATGGCATGGTGTCGACGTCGGCGGACACCTTCCAGTCCCAGAGTTGGCGCACGTAGTAGTCGTGTTGTGCCCCGTCGATGCCTTTGGCGACGCGATGCCAGCCAAGGAAGATGTCGCTGGCCGCTTGCATGAGCCGCTGACCGGCCACCACGCGTTGGCCGTGGTTACGGTAGGGGCTGCGGCCGGCGAAGCGCTCCAGCACGGAGGCTTCTGCCTCTTTGACCTGCAGGATCAATGTGTCGTTCTCGTCGCGGCCGACAAACAGCGCGACCCAGCTGCGGGTGCCGACGCTTCCCACGCCGACGACTTTGCGGGCCAGGTCGGCGAAGCGGTAGGTCTCCAGCAGGTGCCGGCGGTTGTCCTCCAAGGTGCGCCGATAAGACCTGATCAGCTCATGCACCCACACGATCGTCGCCTCGGATTCCGCCTCGTCCCACAGGTCGCGTATGGGCACGAGCAACGGCGGGTCGGACCGGAACCGCAGGCCGTCCGGGCCTGGTTTGGTGAGTTTGGCGCGTGCCTTGATCTCGTTCTTGGCGGTGGCGTTCTGGGCCAGGCGCCGGAACGCCTGTACCCGTTTGGGCGTGACGGTGGCTCCCCAGCGTGCGATGACCCCCTCGACGTCCAGGTGGGTGTACCACACATCTAGCGCCGGCATGCCGGCGAACTCCCGGATGGCGCGCTGGTAGGCGCGGGCCCCGGCCAGCGACATGTCACGGGATGTCTTCGGATCGAACCCGCGGCTGCGGGCGGCGATCTCGAGACTGGCGCACAGCCGTTTCAGATCCCATTCGAACGGCCCCGGCGCCGTCTCGTCGAAATCGTTCACGTCGAAGACCAGATCACGTTCCGGCGAGGCGAAGCCGCCGAAATTGCACAGGTGGGCGTCGCCGCACAGCTGCACCCGCAGCCCCGTGTTCGGCAGCGTGGCCAGATCGGCGGCCATCGGCAACGCCGCCCCCCGGTAATAGGCAAACGGCGACGCCGCCATCCGTCCGTGCCGGACCGGCACCAGCTCCGGCAACCGGGTGGTGGCCTGCTCGGCCAACAGATCCAGAGGCTCCAGCCGGCGCTGGGCGACATCCCAGTCGCCGTGCCAGGTCCGCGGCACGCTCTTGCGGGCCTCCCTACCCTGCGCCGCTCGTTCCGCCGGGGTCAGATGCTGAACGATGTTGGCCATCTCGGGCTCCTCCGTCGCGGACATGTGCCACCCGATTATGAGGCCACCAGATTGGGGCGCGCGATGGGATCGGACCCGCGATCATGACGGCCTCCGTCGCGCCGCCTACGTTGCGGTCGAACAGGGCCCGGGGCACCCGATGACCTTAGGCTCGGGCACCTGACCCGACCTCGGCCAGTACCGCAAGGCGGGCATCGTTGGCGGCATGCGCATACTCACCACCCGGGCGTTCGCGGCGCGGGTAGACACCACCGAGCAGTGGCGTGCGCGCCAGGAGGATCAACACGTCGGACTCGGCGTAGTCCAGTAGCTCCTCGGCGATCAGGTTCGCCTGCCGAGGGCTCGGGACTGAACGAACGGATGCCCCACCTCGCCACGTTGGGGTAGTCGTCCTCGGTCCAGGAGTGCAAACCGACCAGCGCGACCCGCTCTGGCGCCACGGTGGCCGGCAGCAGGGCCCGCACCTCCGGCTCCGTCGAAATCCTTCGAGTCGTCCTCAGCAGCGGCCATCGCGTCCTCTCCACTGGGCGGTGGCTAAACCGTTAGCGGGTTGGCAACGTCGAGTTGTCCATGGTCGATCAGCCAGCGCACCGACTCCAGTACGGCGTCTTCTGGCTCGTATTCCGGTGTGTATCCGAGCAGGGTGCGTGCCTTGTCGATGCTGAAGTAGTGGCTTCGGACGAGATGCTCCCAGCTGGACTGGGCGGCTTCGTCATCAGTGCTGCGGCGGAACTCGTCCCACGTCACCGAGCGCAGCTCCGCGGTCTGGCCGAACCATGATGCGGCGATTTGGGCGTAGCCGCGCACGTTCAGGGCGGAGGGCGCGACGATATTGAAGTCCTCGCCGGCGGCGGCATCGCGGTGAACGACGGCGGCCTCGAAGGCTTGGGCCACGTCATCGGCGTGGACGTGATGCATGAACTCGGCGCCGATCCCGGGAACATCGACCGGCTGTCCGGCCGAGAGCTTGTGCCACACGGTGACGTCGATGTTGCCGAGAGGCCCGATCGGGTGCCAGCCGGGGCCGACGATGTGGCCTGGATGCAATGAGGTGGTGAGCAGCCCGCCGGACCTGGTCTCTTCCTGCAACATCTGGACGGTGGCGGCCTTCGCGATCCCGTACTCGCCGACGGGTGCGGCTCCGTTGTCTTCGGTGATCGGCACCTTCAGGCTGGGACCGCAGCGCCAGATGGAGCCGCAATAGAGCAGGTGCTCGGTCCCGCCACGCAGCCGCTCGACGAGCGCGGTCGCCGAGTCGAGGGTGAAGCAGATGAGATCGATGACGACGTCGGGACGAAGGCCGGCAACACGGTTCGGGAAGGTGCCGTCGCGGTCCTCGAGGGCACGGTTGGCGGTTACGGGACGCACGTGCTGCCAGGTCGGGTCGTCCACGTAGCTGGATCGCTGCCCGCGGCTGATGTTGACCACGTCGTGGCCGCCGCGGACCAGCCTGGGGATCAGAAAAGTGCCGATGTGCCCGGTTCCACCGATGACGACGATCCTCATGAGGTCAGGCTAAGGCGGATCGATCTCTCAGAACCTTGGGTGCCCTGCGGCGACGTGGTGGAGCGGGTGACGGGAATCGAACCCGCACTGTCAGCTTGGGAAGCTGATGTTCTGCCATTGAACTACACCCGCGAACCTCGCAGATGCTACTCGACCCGGCCTCACGACGATGACGCCAATTTCAGGAAGTGGCGCAGGGGTATGCCGCTCAAGCGCGGGTGTTCCCGCGCCGCGGTTCGGCGCGTTCAGCCGGCAGCCAGCCGGCCCCGACGCCGCCCGATTTCCCGTCTCAGCGGCTGCAATAAGCGACAACAATTCGGGCGGTTCATCCGCCGTGTGTCTATGCGCAGCCCCGTCCTTGGACCTATCCTCTTGCCGTCTGATGACTCCAAAGACGAAGGGTCCGACACATGTCCGTAGCGCAGCACGTCACTGCCGCGTACCAGTACCCGTTGCTCGATATTTTCCTGACCATGTTCTGGCTGTTCATCTGGATCTTGTGGATCTTCCTGCTGATCCGCATCCTGATGGACATCTTCCGCAGCGACGACCTGGGCGGCTGGGGCAAGGCGGCGTGGATCATCCTCATCATTCTCGTACCGTTCATAGGTGTGCTCGTGTACGTCATCGTCCGCGGGCACAGCATGCAGAAGCGTGACATGCGGTCCGCCCAGGCCGCGGACGAAGCGATGCGGGCGTACGTGCAGTCTGCCGCCGGTACGTCCACCAGCGCCGCCGAGGAGATCAACAAGCTCGCTGAGCTGCGTGACCGAGGCGTACTCAGCCCCCAGGAGTTCGAGGCACAGAAGGCAAAGCTGCTCGCTTGACAGAACCCCAGCACGAGACGACCTCGCTACCGGGGTGGGCGCGAACAGCGTTCACCCTGGTAGCTGAGCCGCCGTTCGTGCCGCGGGCATTGCGGCCCGCGACCATCGTTGGTGGCCTTCTCGACTGGATGGTTCCTACGATCTTGGATGCCGTGTTCAAGCGGGTCGATCTGACCGCCCTGGTCATCGACAAGGTGTCGATTCCGAAAATCGTTGACTCAATCGATCTGAATGACCTCGCCGCGCGAATTGACATAGAGGCGATCATCGCCCGCATCGACCTCTCGGCTATCGCCAAGCAGGTCATCGACGAGATCGATCTGGGCGGCATCATTCGCGACTCCTCGGGTGCGCTCGCGTCGGAGACCGTGGTCGGGGTCCGGCTGCAGAGCGCCTCGGCCGACGACGCCGTGGAACGCGTCATCGGACGCTTCCTGCCCGGACGGCGTCGCCACGACCGGATCGACAAAACTGCCGGAAACGGCGCCGACCAGGGCGCGCCCTCCGGTGACGGCGCCTAGCCCACCGGCAACCGGCGGCAGATCCACCCGCCAGCTGCAGGGTCAGCGTGCCGGGCTTATCTCCCGCCTCGCCGCATCCGCCGTCGACCTGGTTGTGATCATCGTCGCGCTCGGCGGGATCTATCTGGGGATCGCAGCCATCGGGTTCCTGGTCCGCCCGCGCTCGTTCCACTGGCCGGAGGCGCTGGGCTGGAGTGTCCCTTTCGTCGCCCTGGTCATCGGCACGCCGTACCTGTCGCTGGCTTGGTGCGCGATCGGCCGCACGGTCGGCGACGTGCTGTTCGGACTTCGGGTGCTCTCCGAATCAGGACGTAGGTTGGACCCGGCCCGGTCGACGCTCCGCGCGCTGTTCTGCCTGATCTTCCCGCTGGGCCTGTTCTGGATCGTGTTCAGCGCCAACCGCAAGTCGGTACAGGACGTCGTGCTCCGCAGCAAGGTCATCTATGACTGGGCTTCACATCGTGAACTGCTTTGATCGACTCATCCGCGCCGCGTGAACAGGCATACGGAGGAGTTCTGACATGTCAGACCACTACCCGCCACCACCACCGGCTGGGGCACCCCCACCGCGGCCGCCCGGTGCATATCCACCCCCACCGCCGCCTGGGGCGCCCCCACCCCCGCCGCCGAGCAGGTCGCCGTCTCCTGCGGTAGCCGACCTCAGGCGGCGCTGGCCAGTTATCGCCGGCCTCCTCGTGTTTGCGCTGGTGCTGTTCCTCCTTTGGGTGATCTTCTCCGATGACCAGAGCGGTACCAGCTCCGCGGCGCCGACCTGCTCCGGCGTCGGCGTGGCGCATGACGTGCTCCCCTCTGTCGTGACCATCAAGTCCAACGGCGGCGCCGGTGCGGGTACCGGGTCGGGCGAGTTCATCGACAACAAGGGTGACGTGCTCACCAACAACCACGTCATCTCGAACGCGGCGAACGGCGGCACGATCGTCATCATCCTGTCCAACGGTGACGTGGCCTCGGCCACCATTGTCGGACGCGACATCCTCACGGATCTGGCCGTGCTGCGCGCCGACGTGACCCCGGCCCAGTCGCGGCCGATTCACTTCGACACCAGCGGCAACGTCCAGGTCGGGCAGCAGGTCTTCCCGGTGGGTGCTCCGCTGGGCCTGTCCGACACGGTGACCACCGGCATCGTCAGCAACACTGGGCGCACGGTCCGGGTACCCGCCGACAACGGCCGCACCGCGCTGCTTGTCTCGGCGCTCCAGACCGACGCGTCCATCAACCCGGGCAACAGCGGTGGGACGCTGGCCAACTGCGACGGCGACCTCGTCGGTGTGCCGACCGCCGGCGCCACCGCGATGGACTCGGCCGGCGGGCAGATGGGCGGCAGTATCGGGCTGGGATTCGCCATCTCGGCCAATACCGCGCAGACCGTTTCCAACGAACTGCTCGCGCACGGACGCGTCACCACGCACAGCTACCTAGGTGTGTCGGTGTCGACCGTGAGCTCGTCGCCGACCGGGCCGTGGGGCCTTTACGTGACCGGAGTGTCGGCGGGCAGCCCGGCCAGGCAGGCGGGAATGCGCACCAGCGACGTGATCACCGAGATCAACGGCGCGGCGGTGCGCTCCGCCGACGACCTCGAGACGATGAGCCTGACCAATAAGCCCGGCGACAAGGTCGTCCTCACGTACCAGCGCGACGGAAAGGCGGCGACGGTCACCGTTACGCTGGCGGCCCAACCGAGCTAGTGCCTGTATCCGATGCCGATGACGCCACGAGGCCGTCCCGTGATGGTGGGTCAGCCGAGCGGCTTGGTCAGCCGCATTGCCAGATCTATGAGCAGCCGGGCGCCGCTTCCGGTGGCGCCCTTGTTCACCCAGCCGCGTGGCGCATCAGCCTGTGCGGTACCCGCGATATCGATGTGCGCGAAGGGCACGTCACCGACGAACTCGGCCAGGAACAGAGCCGCGGTGATGCTCCCCGCATTCGGGCCGCCAATGTTGGTCAGGTCGGCGATCGGGGAGTCGAGCTG
>DATAEG010000093.1:0-14342 GCA_036258135.1 Jatrophihabitantaceae bacterium
GCCGACGGCGGCTGACCACAGTCCCGCTCTTACGCGGCGCTCAGCCGTGAGCGAATCCGGACGAGTCAACGGCATGCATCGCCGTCTGACAGGGTTGTCGCAGAGGCCGAAGCACGCAGGCGCGGGAGGTCAGCATGGACGTGGCCGGGTGGCTCGTGTTCCTCGTCGCCGTCGCCGCGGGGACCGCGGCGCTGGCTGATCGCTGGCAGGTGTCGGCGCCGCTGCTGCTGGCGCTGGTGGGGCTGGCCGGGTCGTACGTAGCGTTCGTCCCAGACGTGACGCTGACTCCCGAGATTGTCCTGACCGGGCTGCTGCCGCCGCTGCTGTACACCGCCGCGATACGCACGTCCTTGATCGACATCAAAGCCAACCGCCGGGCGATCATTTCACTGTCCCTCGGGCTGGTCGTGTTCTCGACCTTCGTGGTCGCCCTGGTGGTGTGGTGGCTGCTGCCTGTGCCGTTCAGCGTGGCGGTCGCTCTCGGCGCGGTGGTCGCGCCGCCCGACGCGGTGGCGACGACAGCGATCGCGCGACGGGTCGGCCTGCCGCGTCAGGTGGTGACGATCCTGGAGGGCGAGTCGTTGCTCAACGACGCCACCGCGCTCGTCACGTTGCGCACGGCCATTGCGGCGATCGCCGGGACGTTCAGTATTTGGCGCGTCGGCGGCAACTTCGTTCTGGCGGCGGTCGGCGGCGCCGCGGTCGGCGTGGCCGTCGCCCTGGCGCTCGGCCTGATCCGGCGGCACGTCCGAAATCCGGTCTATGACACGACGATCTCGTTCCTGGCGCCGTTCATCGCCTACCTTCCCGCCGACCATTTCCACGGCTCCGGGGTGATCGCGGTTGTGACCGCGGGCCTGATCCTGGGGCAGAAGGCGCCGGTGTGGCAGAGCGCCGCGTCACGGATCGCCGAACGCACCAACTGGCGCACCGTGCAGTTCGTCCTCGAGAACACCGTCTTTCTGCTGATCGGACTTCAGGTTCGGACGATCATCGAGGCGGCCTGGAACGAGGACCTCGACCACCGCCGCTTGATCACAGCGTGCATCGCCGTTCTGCTCGCGGTGGTCGTGGCGCGTCCGCTGTGGGTGTTTCCCACGACGTACGCGCCGAAGTGGGTGCCGCTGATCGGGCGGCGGACAGCAGCCCCGACATGGCGGGTACCCGCGGTGATCTCCTGGGCCGGCATGCGTGGGGTGGTCACGCTGGCGGCGGCGTTCGTGATCCCGGCCAGCGCGCCCTATCGCAACGTCCTCGTGCTGATGGCGCTCGTCGTGGTGGGCGGGACGCTCCTCTTCCAGGGCACCACGTTGGCGCCACTGGTGCGGGCGCTGCATCTGCGCGGGCCGAGTCATATCGAGGACGCCTTGCAGGTCGCGAACCTCTTACAACTGGTGACCGCCGCCGGTACCCGTCGGCTCGACGAGATAGCGGACGAGTCCACGTCGTTGGAACTTGTGGAACAGCTGCGCAATCGTTCTGCCCACCGCGCCAACACCGCATGGGAGCGGCTCGGCCCGAGCGAAACCGAGCGGGAGACGCCGAGCGAGGGCTACCGACGGCTGCGGGTGCAGATGCTCGACGCCGAACGGACCGAGCTGCTGCGGGTACGCGACCAGGGCGTCCTCGATCAAGAGGTGCTCCAGAAGGTCATGTCGATGCTCGATCTCGAGGAGTCGATGATCGATCGGCTGGACGAGGCCGACGAGGACCTGCGTGACGAGGAGCTGGTGGCCGTTCCGGGCAGCGGCGAATGCTCGCATCTGGCCCAGGCGCCGCGCACGGCCAAGCCGGACACGCCTGGACGTTGTCAGCGCTGCCTCGACGAGGGCATGGAGTGGGTGCACCTGCGCATGTGCCTGGCCTGCGGTCACATCGCCTGCTGCGACTCCAGCCCGGGCAACCACGCGACCGAGCACTTCCACTCCTCCAGCCACCCGGTGATGCGCAGCGTCGAGACCGGAGAGGCATGGCGGTGGTGCTACGTGGACGCGCAGCTGGGCTGACGTGGTCGCTGTTGTGCGTTCGGGGTCCCCGCGAAAAGGCGCAGCGTTCAGTGCGAAGCGTTTCCGTGGGGTGAATCAGCGGGACACGGCGATGAGCAGCGTCCAAACCACGGTGCCGCCGCTGCTGATGGTGATGGACGACGCGCCGGTTTCCACGCCTCGAACGATGATGTGAGAGGTATCGCCCGTCACGCCGGCGTCGCTCGGGACGAGCAGGCCCGGGTCGCTGACCTCAGGCGCGTCCCAGTGCTCTCCCGGCGGGATGGTCACGGTGATCGTGACCCGTCGGGCCAAGCCGATGCAGATCTCGGCCGGCTTCTGCGACCCGTCGAAGTGATAGTCGTTCTGGCCCCCGCAGATGATCAGCGGTGGGGTCATGGTGTGCGTCCGCTGCGGCGACGGCGATCCGGACGGCGCCGAGGTCGGTGGGGCTGACGAAGTCGGGAGACCGGCGCTCGACGAGCTCGGCGGTGGGTTAGCCGTGACCGGAGATCCTCCGGATGTGCAGGCAGCCGCGACGATGCCCACGAGGACGATGAGCGCCCCGACGACCACGACCCGGGGACTCCGACGGCTCCGCACGGCACCAGCCTTCCTGCCTGCGCCGACAGTAGTGTTCGGTACATGGAGTTGACACACGTCGATCCCTCCGGTGCTGCACGCATGGTCGACGTGTCCGGCAAGGAGGTCACCACGCGCAGCGCCCGCGCGGCCGGGCGGCTGCGCACCACGGCCATGGTCATCGAGCTGCTGCGCACCAATTCGTTGGCCAAGGGTGACGCCCTCGCGGTCGCGCGGATCGCGGGCATTGCCGCGGCAAAGCGGACGGCTGACCTGATTCCGCTCTGTCATCCGCTCGGCCTGCATGCCGTGGAGGTCGAGCTGGAACTCGGGCCGGACTACGTCGACCTCGTCGCCACCACCCGCACCGCGGACCGGACCGGCGTCGAGATGGAGGCACTGACCGCGGTTTCGGTGGCCGGCCTCTCGCTGTACGACATGATCAAGGCCGTCGACAGGTCGGCGGTGCTCGGCGACATACGTCTGCTGGCCAAGTCGGGCGGACGGAGCGGCACCTGGGCCCGAGACGGGGCCACGGTGTCCGAGTGAGCCGCGCCGTTGTCATCACGTGCTCGAACCGATCCGCCGCGGGGCTGCGGCTGGACACCTCGGGCGCGTTGGCGGCCGAACGGTTGGCTGAGCTGGGCCACGACGTCGCACCGAATGTGGTCGTGCCCGACGACATTGAGGCGATCCAGGCCGCGGTGCGTCAGGCGGTCAAGGGCGGGGCTCGCGTGATCGTGACGACCGGGGGGACCGGCGTGGCTCCGACGGACGTGACACCTGAGGCGATCACGCCGCTGCTGGACCGCGAGCTGCCGGGCGTGGCCGACGCGATCCGGCAGGCCGGGGCGACGGCGGTACCGACCGCGGTGCTCTCCCGTGGCGTGGCCGGCACGATCGCGGACGCGGTGGTGGTGACGCTGCCCGGATCGCCCGGTGGTGTTGAGGACGGGATGCGGCTCCTTGGCCCGCTTCTCGAGCACCTGCTGGATCAGCTTCGTGGCGGTGACCATTGAGCGGGCAGGTGGTACGGGCCGAGATCTCCGCCGACCCGATCGACGCCGCGGCGCACGAGAGGCTGGTGGCGCAGGCGTCCGCGGGCGCGGTGGTGACCTTCCACGGCGCGGTGCGTGACCACGACGGCGGGCGCGCCGTCGTCAGCCTGGAGTACGTCGGCCATCCGTCCGCGGCGGAGACCATTCGTAACGTCGCCGGGCGGGTCGCCGAGGTGCCTGGCGTCCTGGCGGTGGCGGTGAGTCACCGCGTCGGGACACTGGCGATCGGGGACACCGCGCTCATTGCGGTGGTCAGCTCACCGCACCGGGAGGCGGCGTTCGGCGCGTGCGCCCGATTGGTCGACGAACTGAAGCATGAGCTGCCGATCTGGAAGCGGCAGGTGTTCGGCGACGGCACCGACGAATGGGTCAACTGCCCCTGACCGACGGCTACTCCGGCTTCACGTCGTCAGCGGCGTTCGCGACCTTGCCCGCGGCCTTGTTGGCGGCGCCGGCCGCCTTGTTCGCGGCGCTGGCAGTCTTGTCCGCGGTCTTGTTGGCCGCGCCGGAGGCCTTGTCGGCAGCTCTGTCCGCCAGGTCGCTGGTCTTGTCTGCGGCAGCCGCTGACTTGTCCGCAACCTTGTCGGCCGCTTCGCCCGCCTTGTCCGCGGCTTCCGCAGCCGCGTCTGCGGTTTTGTCCGAGACGTCGGCGACGGCGTCCTTGGCCTTCTGGACCGCCTCGTCGACCTCAGCGCCCTCGTCCTTGTGTCCGAGCGCGCTGCCGACTTTGGTGTGCGCCGACTCGATCTTGTCGTGATACTTCCCGCCGGTGGCCTTGTCGGCGGCATCGGCAGCCAGGTCCGCGCCCTTGGCCGCGACGTCCTTGGCCTGCCCGGCGAGTGGCCCGGCCTTCTCCTTGGCCTTGGTCGCGAGATCGCCGGCCTTGCCGAGCAGCTCGTTGCCGAGCGCCTTGAGCTTTTCGAAGTCGACCATGAGACTCTCCTCGGGAGAACACGAACCGCGGGCCCATGTAACCACGTCGGCTCGGTAGCTGGACACTAGGGTCGTGCCGACCGCGCCGCAACCACCTCAGCCGGCCGAGCGGCCCGAGCGGCCCGAGCCGTCAGGCGAGGACGAGGCGCCGGTACTGCCACAGCTCAGCACCGACGAGAACGACACGGGCTGGGGCGACCCCGACGAGCAAACCGACCGCGACGAGTGGTACCGACGGGAACGCCCGCCGCACCATCAGTGAGACCGCCCCACGACACGCTTCGCAAAGAGAACGCTCCGCGTTTTCGCGGCCCCCCGACGCTAGACCGGTCAGCGCGGCTGCTGTGCGCTCAGTAGGTCGCGGATTTCGGTGAGAAGCAGAACCTCGTCGCTGGGCGCCTCGCCTTCCTCCTCCACATGGCCTTGCGCCGCCAGTCGCGCCTTGCGTATCTCGGCCATCCTGTTCATCGGCAGAACGATGAGGAAGTACACCGCGGCCGCGATCAACAGGAACGAGATCACCGCGTTGATGAAGGCCCCGTACTTGAAGGTGCTCTTGTTAATCGTGAACGTAAGAGAGCCGAAATCGTGCTTGCCGGCGATCGCGGCGATGAGCGGAGTGATGATGTCCGCCACGAGCGCGCTGACGACGGCTGTGAACGCAGTGCCAATGACCACGGCCACCGCCAGGTCGACGACGTTGCCACGCATCAGGAAGTCTCTGAAGCCTTTGATCATGAAATCCTCCGTCCCCGCCTGGCCAGGTCAACGAGCGCGTAGCGTAGCGAGCAGTGCGGTCCCGGACGTTTCGGACAGGCGCAACGCCGTCGCCTCGTCCACCGCGACCGCCACGCTTACCCCGTCCTCCGGGCCGTCGCGGCTCAGGACCGCGAGCACGCGCACGTTGCGGGCCAGCACCACGGCAGACGCGGCAGCGGCGTCGACATCCTGCGGGGCCGCCGGACGGATCAGGTCGACATGGTCGCCCGGCCGCAGGACACGTGAGGTTGTGGCGTCGGCGATGGCGACGGTGGCCACCACCCAGTCACGCGGCAGGCCGACGGCAAGATCCACGCCGAGCAGCCGGGTCGCGGTCACCGCCTCCCCCGAGCCGATGGCCGAGACGGGCACGCGCCCGACCGCATCATGGACGCGGTGCAGCGATCGAATCGTCGAGAGATGCGCTGGCCAGGACGTGAGCGTCACTTGGCCGGCGCGAATGGGCACGCCGGCGGGCAGATCCATCCGCGCGACGACGACGGAGACACGCGCCGTGGCGCCATCGGTCGCGTCGACCGCGGACAGGGCCGCGAGCGCGAGACAGCCGATGGCCAAGACGCGGCGCGGCCAGCGCCCGAAGCGCAGCGCGATCCGGCGCCAGAGCCGGCGCATCTCTTCGAAGTACCCGTCAACCACGCCGCCGAACGTAGGCGCGCGCGGCGCCGAGACCGCAATGTTCCGATCTGCTTGTGGACAACGCTCGAACGGCGTCGAACGGCCGTGCGAGCCGGAAGCGTCAGGATGCGGCGGCCGCCGTCTTCTCCGCGGGCTTGGTATCCGAGGTAGCGGACGCGCCACCCGTCTTACCGTCGGACGAGCCGGTGCTCTCGGACGCCTTGGCGGCTGACTTACCGTTCGCGGACGCCTTCGCCTCCTGGCGGCTGTCGGTGCGGTAGAAGCCGGAGCCTTTGAAGACCACGCCGACCGCCCCGTACACCTTGCGCAGCCGTTCGCCACACACCGGGCACTCGGTCAGCGAGTCCTCGGTGAACGCCTGCACCGCGGAGAAGGTGTGACCGCAGTCCAGGCTAGTGCAGGCGTACTCGTAGGTGGGCATGGGACCTCCGGTAAGGGGGAAGCAGCCTCCATTTTGGCACTCGACAGGGAGGAGTGCCAATCCGGCCGCGCAGGAAGGACCGCCCCTACAGCTTCAGGCGGAGTAGCGGCTGGCCGTTCTGCGCACGGACCTCCAGCGCGGCGATCTGCGCCTTCTGCACCCAGACGTCGCCCTCGATCCGCAACTGCTTGTTCGGGATCGGCTTCCACGAGGCCGTGGCCGGCAGCGTCCGACCGTCTCGCAGGATCACGAACAGCGTGAACGGTTTCTCGCCGGCATAGGCGGGGTTGTCGGAGTAGCAGGTCATGACGATCCGAGTGCCCCACGCCACCTGCTGGAGCGAGGCCGACGCGGTGACGCCGCTCTCGCGGTCGACGGGCATGAACGGCAGGCTTCTGGCCAGAGGCACGCTCGGCGCCTTGCTCGTCGGCGGATTGTGGACGACGACCCATCCGGCGATGACCAACGCGGCCACACACGCGGCGGCGGCCAGGCTGGTGAACGCGGTGCGCCACCGGCTGCGACGCCGGTCCTTGGCCGCCTCGGCCACTAGGCGCGGCCACAACGTCTGCGGCGGTTTCGGCGGGTCGATGACCTGCTCGACGGGCACCCGGGCCAGCAAGCCGGGCAGACCGGCCATCTCCTGGACCGCCGCGCGGCAGGTCGGGCAGGTCGGCAGGTGGGCCTCGTAGCGGACCCGCTCGGCGGCGGACAACGCACCGAGGACGTACGCGCCGTCCAGATCGGACATCGGGCAGCCGTTGGGGTCGTGGGGGTCGGTCACGTTCACCGGGTCACCCCCATTTCGTCCAACACGATCTTCAAAGCCCGGAGCGCGTAGTGGCAGCGCGACTTCACCGTTCCCGCCGGAATCCCGAGTTCGGTCGCTGCCTCGTCGATCGAACGTCCGCGGTAGTAGCAAGCGACGATGACTGCGCGGTGCTGCTCGGACAGCTGCGCCAGCGCATCCGCCACCAGCCACGACTGGAGCACCTCGTCGGTTCGGTCGGACACGGCAACCTGCGGCAGTTCGTCGGTCGGGAACTCGCGCCGGGACCGGGCGGTGCGCCACTCGTCGATGCAGATCCGGCGGGCCACCGTGAACAACCAAGCGCGCGGATTGCCCCGTGACTCGTCCAGCACCTGCGGGTTGCGCCAGGCTCGCAGCAGGGTCTCCTGGACGACGTCCTCGGCCCGAGCTCGGTCACCGTTGGTGAGGTTGAGGACATATCCCCACAGAGCAGGCGCATGCCGACGGTGGAGCTCGCGGAGCAGGTCGTCAACGTCCTCGACCGCCACCGCCACCTCCTTCGTCTGCACCTGTGTTCCCATTGCCGTGCCCTCCGCAGGTAAATACGCAGATTCGGCGCCTGCGGTTCATCCGGAATCCGCCGTGTTCAGGGACGCGGGGATGTCGAGCCAGCCGTCTGGGGTTACGACGGCATTGACCGGCCGGTCCCAGGGGTCGGCGGGCACCTCGTCGAGGATCTCGCCTCGATGCAGCAGGGCCGCGACGGGCACGGCGGCGCCGACTCGGGCCAGAACGCGGTCGTACGACCCGCCGCCCCGGCCGAGCCGCCGGCCGCTCCAGTCCACGGCGAGGGCCGGTACCAGCAGCACCGTGGCCCGCGCCACCTCGTCGACGCCGAGCGGGGCGCCGGCCGGCCAGCGGGTCCAGTCCAGATCGCGGTCGGGTCGCATGAGGGGCACGAGGACGGCGGCGCCGCGTTCGGCCATCGCTTCCAGGAGGGCGACCGAACCCGGCTCAGTCGGCAGCGGCTGGTATCCGCACACGATGTACCACGGCCGACTGACGGCGGTGGCGGCGTCCATCTGGACGAGGACATGGCCGCGTACCGCCGCCCGGTCCGCCTCGAGCTGATCCGCAGTGAGCGCGCTGCGGGCGGTCAGAAGCCGGGTGCGGAGCACGCGCTTTGCTGAAGCCGCGCTGCCTGGAGCCTCGCTCACCCGGATAGTGTCTCCTTGTGGCGACGCCGAATGCGAGCCCTGCGCCTCGGGCCCGAAAGGCGGTGATTCCGGCCGCCGGAATGGGGACGCGGTTCCTGCCCGCCACGAAGGCAGTGCCCAAGGAGCTCCTGCCGGTCGTAGACACCCCCGCGTTGGAGTACATCGTCGCGGAGGCCGCCCGGGACGGGCTCAACGAGCTGCTCGTGGTGACCGCGCACGGCAAGGACGCCATCGCCGACCACTTCTCCCGCGTCCCCGACCTCGAGGCCGCGCTCGAGAAGGCCGACAAGGCCGACCTGCTCGCCTCGGTGCGCCGCTCGACCGAGCTCGCGCAGCTGCACTTCATCCGGCAGAACGAGGCCCGCGGCCTGGGCGACGCCGTGGCCTACGCGGAGACGTTCGTCGCCGGCGAGCCGTTCGCCGTCCTCCTCGCCGACGACATGATCCACGCCTCCGACCAATTGCTCCACCAGATGCTCGACGTGCAGCAACGGCATGGCGGCGTCGTGCTCGCTCTGGTCGAGGTGCCGAGGGAGGACATCTCACGGTACGGCAGCGTTCGTCCGGCCGAGGATGCGGACGTGACCGGAGACGTCATCGACGTCGTCGACCTGGTGGAGAAGCCGAGTCCCGAGGTGGCGCCGAGCCAGCTGGCCGTCATCGGCAGATACGTGCTCCCGCCGGAGATCTTCGATGCGATCCGCGCCACCGAGCCCGGCGCCGGCGGCGAGATCCAGCTCACCGACGCCATGCGGCGGCTGGCCCGAGACGGCCTCCCGGTGCACGGCGTCATCTTCAGGGGCCGCCGCTTCGACACCGGCGACCGGTTGGACTACCTGCGCGCGGTCGTCCAGCTCGCCGCCGAGCATCCCGCGCTCGGTGACGAATTCCGGGCCTGGTTGCAGGAGTACGTGGCAACGTTGGACAACGGCCATGACTGACGAGGGCCGGGTGTCGGGCGAGACCATCGGCGAAGAAAGTCCCCCGGTGAAGGTGGACACCAGGCGCAGCGTCGACGACCATCTGGCCACGGTCCTGGCCGGGATCGGCCGCGTCGACCCGATCGAGCTGACCTTGCTCGACGCGCAGGGCCTGCTTCTCGCCGAGGACGTGGCCGCCGACCACCCGCTGCCCAGTTTCGACAACTCGGCGATGGACGGATACGCCGTGCGCTCGGTCGACGTACGCGACGCGTCCGCGGAGAACCCGGTGGTGCTCCCGGTGGTCGGCGACGTGATCGCCGGCAGTCGGTCCGTATCGGGCATGGGCCCGGGTCTGGCCATGCGGATCATGACCGGAGCACCGCTTCCGGCCGGCGCCGACGCGGTGGTGCCGTTAGAGAACACCGACCGTGGCGTCGCCCGGGTAGGCGTGCGCCGTCCGGTGCGCACCGGGGACTCGGTGCGGCGCACCGGCGAGGACCTTGCGCTCGGCCACGTCGCGCTCAACGCCGGGTCAGCCATCGGCCCACAGCAAATCGCCCTGTTGGCCGCGCTCGGCCGGGAGCGGGTGCTGGTCCGGCCCCGCCCGCGGGTGCTGGTGATCTCCACCGGCAGCGAGCTCGTCGACGTCGGCAAGGAACCCGGCTTCGGACAGATCACCGACGCCAACAGCTACCTGCTGACCGCCGCTGCCCGGGACGCCGGCGCCGCCTCCTACCGCGTCGGCATCGTCCCCGATGACCACGAACGACTGATGGACGTCCTGGAATCCCAGCTGCTGCGGGCCGACGTGCTGGTGACGAGCGGCGGGGTGAGCATGGGCGCGTACGACGTGGTTAAGGAGGCGCTGAGCGAAGTCGGCAGTGTCGAGTTCACCCAGGTGGCGATGCAGCCGGGCAAGCCCCAGGGCTTCGGCCACCTGGGGCCGAGCCGGACGCCCATATTCTGCCTGCCCGGCAACCCGGTCAGCTCGCTGGTCTCTTTCGAGGTGTTCGTGCGCCCGGCGATCCGCAAACTGCTGGGCAAGCGGCGCCTGGAACGCGCGATGGTCGAGGCGACGGCGCTGGAGCGGATGGCGTCCTCGCGGGGCACCCGCCAGTTCCGGCGCGGGTTGCTGCATCGCGAGTTGGACGGCTCGTACAGCGTCTCGACGGTCGGCGGCCCAGGCTCGCATCTGATCGCGGCGATGGCGTCGGCGAACTGCCTGATTGTCATTGATGACGACCTCGACGAGGTGGAGCCCGGAGCACGCGTCCCGGTGATCCCGTTGCTGCTCGCGCAGCGCTAGGTACCCACGAAGACGCTCCGCAGTACGCTGCGCGTTTCGCGGCGGACCCCGAAGGGAGGCGGATGGTCGCGCACCCGGGTTGGCCGGTCGAATTGCGGGCCGGACCGGTCCTGCTGCGCCCACCGCGTCGACGCGACGCAGGGGAGTGGAGCGCGGCTCGGAACCGCAACCGCGAATGGCTCCAGCCGTGGGAGCCCACGTCAGCGTCGTCATGGCGAGCGCGCAGTAGCAAGGCGTCCTGGGGCAGCCTGGTCGCGACCCTGCGCGCCAACGCCCGGGCCGGCACCGCGATCCCGCTCGTCATCGTCTACGGGGGACGTCTCGTGGGACAGGTCAATGCCTCCAACATCTTCCGGGGCGTGCTGCGATCGGCGTCGGTGGGCTACTGGATCGACTCGGCGGTGGCCGGACGGGGGATCATGCCCACGTCGGTGGCGCTCATGATCGATCATCTGCTCGGGCCGGTAGGTCTGCACCGCGTCGAGATCAACATCCGCCCGGAGAACACCAACAGCCTGCGCGTCGTGGAGAAGCTCGGCCTGCGCCAGGAGGGGTACCACCAGCGGTTCCTGGACATCGACGGCGGCTGGCGTGACCACCTCACCTTCGCCATCACGATCGAGGAAACCGCTGGTGGCAGCGTCCTCTCCCGGCTCGGATCGTTGCCGAAACCGCTCGACACCACCTGATCCGGACGGGTTACCACCCGGCAACAGTTCGGCACGGGGGGTGGTCTTCGGGCGAGCCGGGAAACTAGCGTCGGGGCCATGCCCCGGGGGCCGTCACCACGCCGCGTCGTGCTTGTGGCCGTCCTGGTGACCGCCGGGCTGGTGTTGGCCGGGATCGGGCTCAACGCGCGCCCGAGCTGGGAGTTCCGGGCGAACTTCGACCAGATCACGTCGCGGGTCGGCACGACGTTGAGTGCGATCGCGCTGGTGGTCGTCCTGGTGTTCGGCGCGTACCTGATGGCGCTGCGCCGGATGTCCGCGGGCGAGGGGGAGAAGGCCCCGCTCTGGCGCCGCATTCTGGTCGGCGTAAGCGCGCTGGTCGCTGTGCTGTGGCTGATCCACGTCCTCCAGCTGAACAGCGCACCGCGCAAGGCCCCGACAAATGCCGACAACACGGCGACTAAGCACGGAATCGGTCCGACGCACCATGTCGGGACCGATCTGCTTATCTGGCTCGGCGTGCTGATCGTGGTTCTGGCCGCCCTCATGGCCTTGCTGGTGCGCAACGCCAGGAACCATGTCGAGACGGCGCCGGCCGAGGACGAGCAATCTCCCCTGGCCGCGGCCGAGCGCGCGCTGCGCGGCGATAGCGACCCCCGTGCGAGGGTGATCGACGCCTACGACGCCATGGAACGCGCGCTGTCGACGCAGGCACGCCTGGACCGGGCGCCCCAACAGGCACCGGAGGAGTGGCTTGAGCACGTGGCGCGCCAGCGACCGGTGGTGGCGTCGGCTGCGGCGGAACTGACGACGTTATTCGAACGGGCTCGGTTCTCGCATCTGCCGGTGGCCGAGTCGGACGCGGACGCCGCCGCGGCTCTGGTCGCGGGCATGCGTGCCTCCCTCGCAAACGAGGTACCGGTGACATGAGCGCCGAGTTCACCCGCTGGCTGCTGATCCGCCTCGTCAGCCTGGCTCTTATGGCCGCGGTGGCCGGCGTGCTGTTCGGCGCCGGTGCGGTCATTCTGGTCGTCGCGTTCGGCTGGGTGGCCGCGATCCTGCGAATGCGGCTGTCGCTACGGTCCGCGCCGCACCAGGCACGGCCTCGGCCCACCCCGCCGGACGAGCCGCAGTGGCCGTCGCTCGACCGCATCGTCGCGGAGCTGACCTGGGCGACGACGTCACCGCGGCACTACGATCTCGGCCTGCGCCGGATTCTCCAGCGCATCTCCGCGGCCCGGCTCGACGACCGGGTCGGCGTGGATCTGTGGGCGCGGCGGGACGCGCTCACCGCTGAGGAGTTTGTCGGCGCGCCGTCGTGGCCTCTGATCGACCCGTTCCGTCCCGCCTCCGCCGACTCGCATGGCCGCGGTGTCCGCGGCGCCGAGGTCGACGTGCTGCTCGACCGCCTCGACACCCTTTCCCGATTGCACCGCGCATGAGCGCTCCGATGAGCACGGCGGCGGCCCGCGAGGCCGTCATGGCCGTCTGCGACGAGGTCGAGCGCGTCATCGTCGGCAAGCGCGAAGCGGTAGAAACGGTGCTAGTGGCCATCCTGGCGGGCGGCCACATCCTGCTCGAGGACCTGCCCGGCCTGGGCAAGACGCTGCTGGCGCGGTCGCTGGCCAAGGTGCTGGGCTTGCAGTTCGCCCGGATCCAGTTCACCCCCGACCTGCTGCCCAGCGACCTGACCGGCGCTACCGTGCTCGACCCGGCAACCCGGCAGCTCACGTTCCGTCCCGGCCCGGTGTTCACGCAGGTGCTGCTCGCAGACGAGCTGAACCGCACCCCGCCGAAGACGCAGGCGGCGTTGCTGGAGGCGATGGCCGAGGGGCAGGTGTCCGCGGACGGGGAGACCCGCATCCTGCCGCGGCCGTTCATCGTCCTGGCGACCGACAACCCGATCGAGTACGAGGGCACTTACCCGCTGCCCGAGGCGCAACTGGACCGGTTCACCGCCCGCGTCCGGCTCGGCTACCTGGCGCCGGCGGATGAGGAGGAGATGGTGCGGCGCAGTCTGGCGCACCGCACCGATCCCGTGGCGCTCCGCACGCTGACCAGTGCCGCGCAGGTGCTGGCGCTGGTCGCGGCGATGGACGCCATCGAGATGCACCCCGATATCACCAGCTACGTCGTCCGGCTCGTCAACGCCACCCGCAGCCATCCCGGCGCCGAGGTCGGCGCCAGCCCGCGCGGCAGCCTGGCGTTGACCCGGATGTCGCGCGGTCGGGCGCTCCTGGCCGGACGCGATTTCGTCGTGCCGGACGACATCAAGGCGGTCGCGGTAGCCGCGCTCGGCCATCGCATCGGCGTCAAGCCGGAGCTTTGGGTGCGCCGGGTGACCGGTGACGACATCGTCACGCAGGTGCTCGCCGAGGTGCCCACTCCGCCGACCCGGCCGGTGGTCGCACCCGACGCCGCGATCCGGTAGGACGCCGTGCCGTCGGAGCTGCGGTGGCGGATCACGCCGCTGGTCCGGGCCATGGCGACGTTGGCTCTGGCGCCGGTGGCCGCGGCGGCGGTCAGTGGGCATGGCGCCCTCGTCGGGATGGCCGTGCCCGCGGCGGTGTGGCTGGTGGTCGCGGGCAACGCACGGCGCGCCGAGGACGTGGGCCACGTTGCCTCCGTGGACGTGGACCGGTGCGCCGAGGGCGCGGAGTTCGGTCTGCATCTCTCAGCCGCGGTGGCCGGTGCCGATGTGCGGGCCCGTCCGGTGCTCGACGGGCTGACCGAGCTGGTCGACGCAGACCAGGTCGCGTCCGGGCAGTGGCGGTGGACGATCCGCACAGTGCACTGGGGACGTACCGAGCCACGCTTCGACGTGCACGCCCTGACCCACGGCGGGGCCTGGGCGGCGGAGCGGACCCTGCGCGGCCCGCGGGTGGTGATCGAGCCCGAGGTGGAGATGGGCGGCGGTGCCTTTCGGGGCAGCGTGAGCCGTCCGTCCTACGGCGACTGGGCGGTGCGCATTGCTGGTGCCGGCGCGGAGTTCCTCGAGGTGCGCGCCTGGGTGCCGGGCCAGCCGCTGCGCCGGGTGCACTGGCCCGCGACGATGCGTACCGGGCAGCTGCACGTGGCGGGC
>DATAEG010000094.1:0-2774 GCA_036258135.1 Jatrophihabitantaceae bacterium
GAGCTGTGGACGGCGTTGGACGACGCGCAGATCGGCGGGCTCATCCGGGCCCTGCCGGATGGACTGGACACCGTCGTCGGCGACCGCGGCTACCGGCTGTCCGGCGGTGAGAAGCAGCGTCTGGCCATCGCCCGGCTGCTGCTGAAGTCGCCGGACATCGTCATCCTCGACGAGGCCACCGCTCACCTGGACAGCGAGAGCGAGGCGCTCGTGCAGTCGGCGTTGGAGGGCGCGCTCACCGGGCGTACTTCTCTGGTCATCGCGCACCGGCTGTCCACGGTCGTCAACGCTGACCGCATCCTCGTCGTCGTCGACGGGCGGGTGGTCGACAGCGGCAGGCACGACGAGCTGCTGTCCGCCGGAGGCGTGTACGCCGAGCTCTTCCGCACCCAGTTCGCGGCGCAGGCCAGCCCGGCTAGAGCGACCTCCTAGGCGGACGCGGCCGCCATCGTCCGCAGCGGGTCGGCGAGCAGGGGCGCGAACGCCAACTCGGCAGCGCCCAGCAAGGTGGCGTCCGAGCCCAGGTCGGGCGGCAGGAGGCTGACCGCGGCCGCGGCGCCAGGGAGGGCGGTGGCCTCCAACGCAGCGCGGATGCGCTCCGGCCGGCTGCGCAGCACCGCGCTCAATGTGCCGCCGACGACGATCATCTCGGGATTGAAGATGTTCGTGAGTGCGCCCAGCCCGCGCCCCATCCAGGAGCTGACCTCCTCCACGGCGGCCAGCGCACGGCGGTCACCGCGATCGGCAGCGGCCAGCGTATCGGCCACCGCGATCGGCCCGTGCGCCTCCGCCTGACCGGCCAGTTCGAGCAGCCGACGCTCGCCGATCTTCGTCTCCCAGCAGCCGATACCGCCGCAGTGGCAGGCGGTGCCGTCCGGGTCGACGGCCATGTGCCCGAACTCGCCGGCGAAGCCGCCCACCCCGTACAGCGGTCGCCCATCTACGATCACGCCGCCGCCCACGCCGATGCGACCGTTGACGAAGATCAAATCGCTACAGTCGCGGGCCACCCCGCGCAGGTGTTCGGCGAGGGCACCGAGGTCGGCGTCGTTGCCGATCAGGATCGGCAGGGACCAACCCAGCCGCTCCGCGATGAGTCCCGGCATCGGCACATCGCGCCAGTCCAGGTTGGGCGCGATTTCGATCTTCCCGGTGGCCCGGCTGACCACGCCCGGCACGCTGACGCCGACCGCGATAGGTCGAGGCCGGCGCGACAGCCCCTCGATGGCGCGCTGAGCGAGGCGCGCGCACCGGGTGGCCACCTGCTCGGGACTGCGCTCGTCGTCGGGCACCGCTTCGTCGCGGCGGCTCAGGATCCGCCCGCCCAACCCGACCCCGGCCACGATGACGGTGTCGATCTCGACGGAGACGGCGACGACGTACGGCCCGTTCGGGGCGGTCTCCACGACGTGCGACGGCCGGCCTGCCCGGACGTGGCGGTCCGGGCGCCGCTCGACCACCAGTCCGAGCGCGCCGAGCTCGGCGACCAGCGCCCCGATCGTGCTCCGGGTCAGGCCGGTGAGCCGGGTGAGCTCCGACCGTGACCGGGCCCCGGCCCGGTGCACGTCGGCAAGCACCACGCCGAGGTTGTGGCTGCGGATCGCATCCGGCCGGGCGGCGCTGGTACGCGAGTGCGCCTGCATCCGGCCCTCCGCGATCAGCTGGCGGTGGCCCGTTTGCGGGACAGCGCGTCGACGGTCGCCGCGATGAGCAGCACCAGGCCGGTGATGACGATGGTGTAGCGGACATCGAGGCTCGGCTTGAGGCCGATGCCGTTCGGGATGGTGGCGATGACGAAAGCGCCGATGATGGCGTCTCGCGGCTTGCCCCGGCCACCGAACAAGGACGTGCCGCCGATGACCGCGGCCGCGACGGCGAAGAGCAGGGTATTCCCGCCGCCCAGATCCAGCTGGACGCCGCCGGTGTATGAGGACAGGAAGAAGCCGCCCAGCGCGGCGAAACCCGAGCAGAGCGCAAAGGCTGACATCCTGATCTGGTCGACCTTGATCCCGGCACGGCGGGCCGCTTCAGCGTTGCCGCCGGTGGCGTAGAGGTGCCGCCCCCAGGTCGTCTTCGTCAACACTATTGCCGCCCCGATCATCAGTGTGAGTGGGATGCTCAGCGCCCACGGGACACCTTCGATCGGCTTGCCGATGTTCGGATTGCGGTTCTGGTTGAGGAAGAGCAAGACGATCAGGCCGCCCAAGGCAATGGCCCCGGCGCGCAGCAGCACCAACGCCAAGGTGTCCGCGGACAGCCCCGCGGCGTGCCTGCGGGTGGCGCGCACAAGCGTCACGACGAGATAGCCGCCGACGACCACGATGTAGTACACCCAGCCCCAGAACGGCGTCATGGTGTTCTGCGCCAGCCCGTACCAGAAGTTGTAGCGGGTGACGTCCAGCGGCTGGGACTTCAGCGCGAAGAGGATGACACCCTGCCAGGTGAGGAACAAGGCCAGGGTCACGACGAAGCTGGGGATGCCGATCTTCGCCACCATCGTCCCGATCAGGACGCCGACGGCGAAGCCGATGCCGAGTCCGAAGATGGTGGCGGGGACCACGTGCTTGTCCAGGCCGGTCAGCGTGATGACGAGCCCTGCCGTGATGATGATAGGCGCCAGGATCAGCCGGTTGAGCACGGCGAGGACAAGAGCCAGCGCCATCAGCGCGACGAGTGTCCAGTAGAGGAATGAGCCGACCGCGCCACGCAGGTCTCCCGAGTGGATTGCCTGGGCGGCAAACGCGGCACACATGCCGCCGGTCGTGCCGGCGGAG
>DATAEG010000095.1:0-15707 GCA_036258135.1 Jatrophihabitantaceae bacterium
GCGACTGACTACGACGCTCCCCGCCGTGGGGATGTCGAGGAACTGGGCGAGGACTCCCTCGAGGAGTTGAAGGCCCGGCGCGCCGAGGCCCAGTCCGGAACCATTGACGTTGACGAGACTGAAATGAACGAGGCGCTGGAACTGCCCGGCGCGGACCTCTCCAACCTGTCCGGAGAGGAACTGACTGTGCGGGTCCTGCCCAAGCAGGAGGACGAATTCACCTGTTCCCACTGCTTCCTGGTGCACCACCGCAGCCGGTTGGCCCGGCAGAAGGGCAACGAGCTGATTTGCCGAGATTGTGCCTGATCGGGATCGACCGAAGGGCATCCAAAACGACGAGGCCGAGCGTGTCGCCGAGCTGATCGAGCGCGTCGACTCGCCTGAGGCCGACCGCCGCGGGAAGGCGGCCGCGCTCGGTTCGTTGGTGGCGGCCCTGGTACGCAGCGCCCGGGCGGCCGGCCTACGCGCGGTGGCGGCTGGGCACTGGGCTACTGACGTCGTCACGGAGGTCACCCCACGGCTGGCCGTTCGCGATCGTGACACGTTGCGGGCCAAATACCCAGGTCGAAGCGACTCCTGGATCGCCGAGCGCCTCGTCGAGAAGGCGATCCGCGCCTCCGCGATGGTTGGCGGTGCCGCTGGAGGTCTCGCCGCCGTCGAGTTCGCGGCGCCTCCGGCCCTGCTCGCCGTCCCGGTACAGATCGTGGCGGAGACGGTCTGCGTGGTCGCCGTTGAGCTGAAGCTGGTCGCCGAGCTGCACGAGATAGCGGGCGTCCCGGCCCGAGGCACCTCTCGGGAACGTTCGGCCGTCTACCTCAATGCCTGGATGAAGCGGATGGCCGTCGACAGCGCCTTCGCTGGTCAGGGCACCGCCATCCTGTTCGGGTTCGCCGCGCGTCGCCAGCTCCGGTCGATCTTGATACATCGGATGGGGCGCAGCACCAGCTCGTTGGCGCCGTTCTTCGCCGGCGCGATCGCCGGTGCCGAGGTCAACCGCCGCTCGACCCGAACCGTGGGCCAGCGCGTGCTCGCCGACCTGCGTCCGGCCCTGTTGGCCTACGACCCGCGGATTGTCCTGGAAGAGCCGAACCGCAGGCGCTAGCCGCCGGCGCCCATGGCCGCCATCAGGCGGCGGGGATGCCGGGTGCTCACCACCCAGTACGGGGTCGGGTCGTCCGGGTCGTCGAGGATGATTTGCACCCCCGGGCCGATCCATGGCCGGATAGCCACGAACGCCGCCGGGTCGCCATAGCGTCCGACGAGCCGGCGCAGCGTGCGCTGGTCGAGGGCGATGACCGACTCGACCACCGCCAGCGGCAGGTGCGCCTCGCGGACCCGGATCTCGCCGTCCTGGACGGTGACGCGCTGCCGGCCGATCCACCACACGATGGCCACCGCGATAGGCACCAGGATCACGTATGGCAGCCAAACCTTGATCCCGTGGTCGGCCAGGTAGAACTCGGCGGCCAGGATCGCCGCCACGCCTGCGGCTACCGGGTACCACCACCAGGGGGTGCGCAGCCGTTCGTCGTAAACGGCCGGCGCAGCAGTCATCCCATCAGCGTAGGGGCGGTAGCGTGCCCGGCTGTGACGAGCATGCAGGTCCTGGTGCAGCGGCTCGACCCCGATCTTCCGCTGCCCGCCTACGCGTTGCCGGGCGATGCTGGCGCAGATGTGGTCACCGCCGTTGATGCCGAGATCGGCCCGGGCGAACGGGCCGTGCTGCCCACCGGGATCGCGGTGGCGCTGCCCGAGGGGTTCGCCGCGTTCGTCCATCCACGATCTGGCCTGGCGGCCCGCTTCGGCGTCGGGTTGGTGAACTCCCCGGGCACCATCGACGCGGGATACCGTGGAGAGATCAAGGTCATTGTCATCAATCACGACCCTCGGGAGAGGTTGCGGCTGCATCGGGGCGACCGCATCGCTCAGCTGGTGATCCAGCGGGTGGAGCACGCCGCGTTCGTCGAGGTCGACGAGTTGCCGGGCTCGGTCCGTGGCGCCGGAGGGCACGGCTCGACGGGCGGCGCGTGGGTCTTCGACGCTGACGCCGCCGACGCCCGGGCGAAGGGATCTGTGTAGTGGCACTGCGACGTGAGCGGGATCGGTCCAGGACCAACGACGACGACGTGGCTGAGCGCATCGACGCGGCCATGGACGCCGAGGCGGCGGCTGAGGAGGATGCCGAGGAGGTCGCGGATGAGCCGGAGGTAGCCGACGAGTCGCTGTCCCGCGCCGACCGACGCGGTCGGTCAGAGGCACGGAAAGCTGAGGCTCGTGGGGGGCGGCGGGGCCGCCGCGAGCGCAGGACCGATCGGGACAAGCTGGACGCCACGCCGCCATGGGACACCCGTCGCACGGTAGAGGTGGACGAGACCACTGGGCCTTATGACGTCCGCGACGCGCCGGACGACGGCGTGTCGCGCGTCGACCTCGGTGCTCTGCGCGTCCCGGTGGGGGATCTCGAGCTGCGCGTCGACGTCGACGAGGAAGGCACTGCGCTGTCGGCGACCCTCGTGCAGACCGGCGGCCAGGTCCAGCTGGGACTGTTCGCCGCGCCGCGTACCGAGGGCATCTGGGACGAGGTCCGCCAGGAGATCCGGGCGTCAATCGGCCAGCAGCGCGGCACCGTGCAGGAGGTCGACGGCGTGTTCGGCGTCGAGCTCACCGGCTCGATCCCGGGCGACAACGGCGTGGCCAAGGTGCGCTTCGTCGGCGTCGACGGGCCGCGCTGGTTCCTGCGCGCCATGCTGGTCGGTGCGCCCGCGACCGACCCGACCCTGGCCAAGCGCGTCAACCAGCTCATCCGCGAGATCGTGGTGGTGCGGGGCACCGACCCGTACCCGGTGCGTGACCCGATCCCGCTCACCCTGCCCGCGGACGTCGCCGATCGGCTGCGTCCTTCCCTCTAGTTGCTTACCCTGGATACGTGGGACACAAACCCTCGCTGCTGCGTCGTCTGGCCGCTTCGACCGGGTCGCTCGACGCCGAGGAACTGACTGCGGACGTGGTCGAGAACCGCTTCGTCAAGCCCTGCTCCGGGCTGGCCGAGGGGGACCGGGTCGAGGTGCTGGGTCGTATCCGTTCGGTCGCCTACACGCCGCGGGAGAGCGTGCCCACCCTGGAGGCGGAGCTGTTCGACGGCACCGGCACCGTGTCGCTGGTGTGGCTGGGCCGACGCCGTATCGCCGGCATCGAGCCGGGGCGCACCCTCCTGGCCTCCGGCCGGGTGGGCGACCATGACGGCCGTCCCGCCATGTACAACCCGCGCTACGAGCTGCGCGCGCCGCAGTGAGTCAGCCGTCCCGGCCCGCCGCCGACGACCCCGCGCCGACGGCCGATGAAGGCGGTCTCGAACCGGCGCTGCGCGAGCAGGTCCGCAGTCAGATCCTGACCGGGCTGGGCGGGTGGACCGGGATGGTCATCACCGCGATCCCGACCGTCGTCTTCGTCGCCGTGAACACACTGAGCTCGCTGCGGACGGCGTTGATCGCCGCGGTCAGTTCGGCGCTGCTCCTCTCGCTGTACCGGCTGATGCGCCGGCAGTCGACTCAGCAGGCCATTACCGGGCTCTTCGGCGTGGTCCTGGCGGCGGCCGTCGCGGCCCGCACCGGCGAGGCCCGTGGGTACTTCCTGGTCGGGATCGGCGCCAGCCTGCTCTATGGCAGTGTGTTCCTCCTGAGCCTCGTGGTACGCCGACCTCTGGTCGGAGTGATCTGGGAGTACCTCGACCCCTCGCCGGAGACGACACCGCCAAGGCCGTGGTACCGACGCCGCGAACTGCTCAGCGCGTACATGTGGGCGACCGCGGCGGTGACCGCGGTGTTTGCCGCGCGCGGCGTCGTCCAGCTGGCGTTGTTTGCGAAACGGGACACTGGCCTGCTGGCCGTCGCCCGCATCGCCATGGGCTATCCCCTGACGGTGCTGGCGCTGCTCTTCGCCCTGTGGATCGTGCGCCGGGCGCGGCAGTCGCTCAGCTCGACTCCCTGAACAGCCCGCGCAGCGCCTCCTCCACCTCCGGCAGCGCCACGAACAGCAGCTCGTCGCCGCCCTCCAGCGTGTCTTCCTTGGTCGGAGCGATGACCCGGGACCCGCGGATGATCGCCACGAGCGCGGCGTCGCGGGGCAGCGCCATCTCCCGGAACGGACGTCCCGCCCAGGAGGACTCTGCGGGAAGCGTGATTTCGGTGAGGTCTGCCTTGCCCTGCCGCAGGCTGAACAGCCGCACCAGGTCGCCGACCTCGACCGCCTCTTCCACCAGCGAGGCCAGCACCCGTGGCGTGGAGACGGCCACGTCCACGCCCCAGGCCTCGGTGAAGAGCCACTCGTTGAGCGGGTGGTTGATACGCGCCACGACCCGGCGTACGGAGAACTCGGTCTTCGCCAGCAGCGAGACGACTAGGTTGACCTTGTCGTCGCCGGTGGCCGACACCACGACGTCGAACGTGGCCAGCTGAGCCCGCTCCAGGGTGGCCACCTCGCAGGCGTCGGCGTCGATCGTCTCGGCGCCGTCGACCGGGTCATCGGTGATCTTGCGCGGCTCCTTGTCGATGAGCAGCACCTCGTGGTCGTTGTCCAGCAGCTCCCGGGCGATCGAGCGGCCCACCGACCCCGCCCCCACCACGGCGACCTTCATGTCCTCAAGCTCCTTCGGGCGGGTTGGCCGCGATGTCCGGCAGCATGGCGCGCTGCTCGTCGGTGGCCATCACGTGCAGCACGTCGCCGTCCTGGAGCAACATCGAGGACGTGGGCAGCTCGCCCAAGCCGAACCGGGTGACGTAGGCAATGCGGGTGCCGGTGGCTTGCTCGATCTCGCTGAGCGAGCGGCCGATCCATCCCTCGGTCATCCGCAGCGAGATCAACGCCAGCCGGTCGGATGGCTCGCGCCACTCTTCGTGCGCGGCCTCGCCCAGGACGAGTTGGACGAGCCGGTGCGCCGTCCAGGGCACGGTGGCGATGGTCGGGATGCCGAGACGCTCGTAGATCTCGGCCCGGCGGTAGTCGTAGATCCGGGCCACGACGGTCTGCACGTTGAAGGTCTCGCGGGCCACCCGCGCGGAGATGATGTTGGAGTTGTCGCCGCTGCTTACCGCGGCGAAGGCGTCTGCGGACTCGATGCCCGCCTTGACCAGAGTGGACTGGTCGAAGCCGATGCCGGCGATCGTCGCCCCGCTGAACTCGGTGCCGAGCCGACGGAACGCGAGCGGCTCCTGGTCGATGACCGCCACGGAATGACCCAACGCGTCCAACCGGAGCGAGAGCGTGGAGCCGACCCGCCCGCAGCCCATGACCACCACGTGCACCGGCTCTCGCTCCTCTCACCGGCTCAGACCCGTCTCATAGCCGCGACACCGCTGGGTCTGATCCTGGCATGCCTAGCAGATCGACGTATTGTGCCGGACGTGAGCGTGTTTACCCGCGTCGCCAAGCGGTTGGTGATCGGAAGGCCGGTCCGGTCGGACAAGGCGGGGCATGCTCTGTTGCCGAAGCGGCTCGCCCTGCCGATCTTCGCCAGCGACGCGCTGTCCAGCGTGGCCTACGCGACGCAGGAGATCCTTCTCGTCCTGACCCTCGCGGGCACCGCCTTCCTGTTCCTGGCCCCTTGGCTGGCCCTGGCCGTCGTGATCCTGCTGCTCACCGTGGTGGCCTCGTACAGGCAGTTGGTCGTCGCCTATCCGACCGGTGGCGGCGACTACGAGGTGGCCAGCAAGAACATCGGCCGCCAGGCCGGGGTCATCGTGGCCAGCGCCCTGCTCGTCGACTACGTGATGACGGTGGCGGTGTCGGTGTCGTCCGGGGTGGACAACATCATCAGCGCGATCCCGTCGCTGCACGCCCACCGGGTCCAACTCGCACTCGCGTTCGTCGTCCTGCTCGCGGCGGCGAACCTGCGCGGAGTGCGCGAGGCGGGGACGGCGTTCGCCCTGCCCACCTACGCCTTCGCGTTCGGGGTGGGCATCATGATCGTCACGGGGATCTTCCGGGTGGTCGTCGGAAATCCGCCAGTGGCGGAGTCGGCGAACTACCACATCATCCCGCAACCGGGGTACGCGAACATGGGCACGCTCGCGTTGATCTTCTTCGCGCTGCGGGCGTTTTCCTCGGGCTGTACCGCCTTGACCGGCGTCGAGGCCATCGCGAACGGCGTTCCCGCGTTCCGCAAGCCGAAGGCCATCAACGCGCGAATCACGCTGCTGATGATGGGTTTGCTCGCGTGTGCGATGTTCGCGGGTATCACCGTCCTGGCGGTCATCGCCAACGTGCGCGTCGCTGAGAACCCCTGCGACCTGATCGGCTTCACCCACTGCCACACCGAACCGCAACGCACGGTCATCGCCCAACTGGCGTCGTCGATCTTCGGCGGCGACAGCTCGATCGGCTTCTTCTATATCCAGGCCGCGACGGCCCTGATCCTGGTGCTGGCGGCCAACACCGCGTTCAACGGCTTCCCGCTCCTCGGCTCCATCCTGGCCCAGGACAGCAACCTGCCGCGTCAGCTGCACAAGCGCGGTGACCGGCTCGTCTACAGCAACGGCATCCTGATGCTGGCGGTCGTAGCCGGCCTGCTGATCTTCATCTACAAGGCGGACGTGACGCGGCTGATCCAGCTGTACATCATCGGCGTGTTCACGTCGTTCACGCTCGGCCAGACGGGCATGGTGCGGCACTGGAACCGCACGCTGCGTACCGAGCGGGACCCCGTGGTGCGCCGCCGGATCATGCGCTCGCGTGCCATCAACGCGTTCGGCGCGTCCCTGACCGGCCTCGTTCTCGTCATCGTCACTATCACGAAGTTCACCAAGGGCGCCTACCTCGTGCTGATCGCGATGCCGATCTTGTACGCGCTGATGCGGAGCATCTACCGGCATTACGCCCGAGTGGGCGAGGAACTCGAGCCGGACGCCGCGGACCTCGGCGGGCTGACCCTGCCGACCCGCAACCATGCCGTGGTGCTGGTGTCGAAGTTGCACAAGCCGACGCTGCGGGCCCTGTCCTACGCGCGCGGCACCCGTCCGGACACACTGACCGCGCTCACCGTGAACGTCGACGAGGCCGAGACCCGCGCTCTGCTGGCCGCGTGGGAGCGGCAGGGACTGCCGGTGAAGTTGACCGTCCTCGAGTCGCCGTTCCGCGAGGTCACCTCGCCGGTGATCAGGTATGTCAAGGGGCTGCGCAAGAACACCCCGAAGGACATCGTCAGCGTGTTCATCCCGGAGTACGTGGTCGGGCATTGGTGGGAGAATCTGCTGCACAACCAGTCCGCGCTGCGGCTGAAGGGACGGCTGCTGTTCCAGCCGGGCGTCATGGTGACCAGCGTTCCGTGGCAGCTCGACTCCTCGCAGGAAAAGGCGCAGCGGCAGTATCTGCCGCCGTCGCGGACGGTGATGCCCGAGCAACGGCTCTCGCCGGGGATGGACGGCGGCCGCGGTGGGCGTACCCCGCCGCCGACGCCGCCGGTGGAGCCGGTGTCGGCCGAGGAGGCGCAAGCGCCGTCCGTGCGGCGCTGAGCAGTGCCGGAGAGCTGGGTTGGGCGCACCGTCGAGCTCGACGTCGGCGGTGGCTCAGGGCGACACTGGAGGCGCGGGTCAGCGGTCCCGGCGGTCGGGTGGTGTTCGTGCGTCACGCCCTGCCCGGCGAGCGGGTGCGCGCCCTCGTCACCGACGTTGGCGGCGGCGCCTTCTGCCGCGAGGCCGGCTGGCGGTTGGCCGACCTCCGTGCCGTGGACGGCTTCCCGATGACCCAGCACGTCGAGTGTGTGGCCTGGCTGCTCCCTGTTGGCACCGCCGACTAGCCTCTGCCGCTGTGGACATAGCTGATGCCGCCCGACAATGGGCGCAGGTGTGGCAACGGGCATGGCCGGCACAGGACGGCGAGGCCATCATGTCGTTGTATGCGGACACGGCCGTGTACCGAGCTTTGGCGTTCCGCGAACCGGACCTCGGCCTCGAAGGCGTGCGCGACTACCTGAGGCGCAACTTCACCGCGGAGCACGATGTCGAGTGCTGGTTCGGAGCGCCGGTGGCGCACGGGAACCGGGCGGCCGTCGAATGGTGGGCCAGCTGGGAGGAGGACGGCGCGCCGATCACGATGGCCGGGACGACCTTGCTCACGTTCGACCCCGATGGTCAGGTCGTCGACCATCGCGACTACTGGAACCAGCAGGACGGCCGCCGGGCACCGTACGACGGCTGGGCCTCGATCGGGTCAAGCCGCTGAACCGTGCCGACGTTACGGCCTAGGCCTCCGGGGCGATCGCCTGCGTGACCAGCCGGAAGATCGAGTCGTACTCCTCGGCTGGGCGGCGGCACGTTTCGTCCAGCAGCTGCAACGCCTGCAGTTCATCGTCACTGTAGGGATGGTCCGGCAGCCGCTTCGCGGTCAGCCAGTTCTTCAACGTCTGGCACGACGAGTCGGCGGCGATGGCCTGGATCTCCTGCGGCGACACGCCGAAGACGGTCAGGCCGGCGATCACGTCCCGGGCGTGGCCGGCGTCGGGTACGAACTCCCAGCCCGAAAGGGCTTTGGTGAGCAGGTTCGACGCGTAGTACAGCTCGCCCTCGAGGTCGGCGCTCATATCTGAAAGTGTCGACTTCTGTCGAATTGCAGGCAAGACAGCGTCCAGATCACCCCACGAAACCGCTCCGCACAGAACGCTCCGCGCTTTCGCGTGGACCCCGATCCGTGGTCATGTTGATGTGCACCGATGAGCCGGACCCGTATCCTCGCAGTCGTGACCTCAGTGCTGAGCCGCGTCCACGGCCCGGACGATCTGCGGTCGCTCACCCACGAGGAGCGGGTCGTCCTGTGCGCGGAGCTGCGCGACCTGCTGGTCACCCAGGTCTCACGCACCGGCGGACACCTCGGCCCGAACCTCGGTGTGGTAGAGCTGACCGTGGCCCTGCATCTGGTGTTCGACTCGCCCAGCGAGCCGATCCTGTGGGATGTCGGCCACCAGGCCTACGTCCACAAGATCCTCACCGGCCGTGCCGAGCGGATGTCTACGCTGCGTCAGGCCGGTGGCCTCTCCGGCTATCCGAGCCGCGCGGAGAGCCCGCACGACTGGATCGAGAACTCCCACGCTTCCACGGCGCTGTCCTACGCGGACGGCATGGCCAAGGCCTTCGCGGTGCGCGGCGAGCGCCGTCCGGTGGTGGCCGTGGTCGGCGACGGGGCGCTCACCGGAGGGATGTGCTGGGAGGCGTTGAACAACATCGCCGACGCCAACCGTCCGGTCGTCATCGTCGTCAACGACAACGGGCGGTCCTACTCGCCGACCATCGGCGCCTTCGCCAACTACCTGGCCCGGCTGCGGCTCAAGCCCGGCTACGAGCGGATGCTGCGGACGGTGCGTGACGCGCTCGAGCGCACTCCGCTGGTCGGTCCGCCGCTCTATGGCGCGTTGCACGGCGTCAAGCGCGGCGTGAAGGACCTCGTCGCGCCGCAGGGGATGTTCGAGGACCTCGGCCTGAAGTACCTAGGCCCCGTGGACGGTCATGACATCGACGCCGTGGAGAAGGCGCTGCGGTTGGGCAAGGGCTTCGACGGCCCGGTGGCCGTACACGTCGTCACCCGCAAGGGCTACGGCTACGCACCCGCCGAGAACGACGAGGTCGACCAGATGCACCAGAGCACCGGGTTCGACCCCGCCACCGGTCGGGCGCCGGCCTCGTCGACGCGCCGCTGGACCGCCGTGTTCTCCGACGAGATCGTGCGCATCGGCGAGGAGCGTGACGACGTAGTCGCCGTGACCGCGGCCATGTGCGAGCCGACCGGACTGGGTCCGTTCGCGCGCCGGTTTCCAAACCGCTACTTCGACGTGGGCATCGCCGAACAGCACGCCGTCACCTCGGCCGCGGGTCTGGCGATGGGCGGGCTCCATCCAGTCGTCGCCGTGTACGCGACGTTCCTTAACCGGGCCTTCGACCAACTGCTGCTCGACGTGGCCCTGCACCGGCTCCCGGTCACGCTCGTCCTGGACCGCGCCGGGATCACCGGCGAGGACGGCCCCAGCCACAACGGGATTTGGGACCTGGCGCTGGCGGGTGTCGTCCCCGGGCTGCGGGTGGCCGCGCCGCGTGACGAGCCCACCCTGCGTGCCCTGCTGCGCGAAGCGGTGGACTGGGTCGACGGGCCTACCGTCGTCCGCTTCCCCAAGACGCCGCTCCATGAGGATGTGCCTGCGATCCGCTCCTCCGGCGGCGTGGACGTGCTGGCCGAGCCATCCGCCGACTCCGACGTCGACTTGCTCATGGTGTCGGTGGGAGCGATGGCCACCGACGCCCTCAACGCCGTCCAGCGGGTGGCCGCAGCGGGGTTCACCGTGCGCTTGGTGGACCCGCGGTGGGTGAACCCGGTCTCGCCGGACTTGATCGTGCTGGCCCGGCAGGCGCGGCTGGTGGTGAGTGTGGAGGACGGTGTTGCCGTTGGCGGCGTCGGCGCACGGCTGTCCCAGGCGCTGCGCGCGGCCGGCTGCGACGTGCCGATCCGCGAGGTCGGTGCGCCGACCCGGTTCCTGGACCACGGCAAAGTTCCCGAGGTCAAGGCCGCGATCGGCCTGACCGCACCCGATCTGGGACGGCGCATGGTGGAGTGGACCGCCGAGCTCAACAGTCCCATCGAGGTCGGCGCCGACCTCTCCGACGAGCGCCTGGACTGACTCAGACAAGCGCGTTGGCGCGGGCCGCCTCCCGAAACCACTCGGCGCTCAGCTTGGGGGTGCGCTCGAGGGTGTCGAAGTCCACGTAGAACAGGCCGGACCGGGTGCCGTAGCCGTCGACCCACTCGAAGTTGTCTTGCGCGCTCCAATGGAAGTACCCGTCCACCAGGACGCCCTCAGACGTCGCCCGCTGCAGTTGGGCCAGGTAGGAACGCAGGAACCTCTGTTTCAAACGGCTATACCCGCACCTCGAGAGACGGCAGCCCGAGCTGGAGCGCGACCTGGTTGACCAGAGCGGCGTCGTCGCGCAGCCCCATCGGGTCGAGGTCGGACGTGGCATCCCGGTTGAGCGCGAAGTAGTCGACGGCTCCGCGAACCGACTCCCGCGCCGAGTCGTCGAGATCCTCGGCGGCCTCGAGCAGCGAGAGCAGCGAGTCGGCGATCCGCGCGGCTAGGCCGAGGTCGACGGCGGTGTTGTCCAAAGCCTCGTAGGCCAGCTCACGCAGGTGGGCCGCGACCTTCTGGCGCGGGTCTCGAAACGCGTGGGCAGGCGGCTCGCTCATCTGGGCACCATATCCGGGGCACCTGTGGCCGCCGCCCGCGTGAGCGCGGCACTGACCGGGGCGGCGCAGAGCTCGATCTGCCACGGTCGGGCACCGAGCGCGGCCATGGCGGCGGCCACCTCATCGGGATTGGCCGGCGGGGGTGACCAGGCCAACCGGCGCACGATCTCGCCGGCCAGCAGGTTCTGCGACTGCACCGAGTACGTTTCCGACAGTTCGGCGACCGTAGCGCGGATGCTGGCCAGACGCTCGGCGGCGTCCGGCTCCCGTTCCCGCCACCGTGCCGTCGGTGGGTACCCCTCGCCGTCGCCGTGCCCACTCGGCATCGGCAGCTCGGCCTCCGGCAGGCTGCGGGCATGCGCCAGTGCGGCGAACCAGCGCGCCGCGTGACGGCGCTGCCGTGGGCCACGGAACACCGGCAGTCGGACCAGGTCCGCGGCGGTGGCCGGGTTGGCGCGGACCGCTGCCACCATCGCCGAGTCGGGCAGGATCCGGCCGGGGGCCACGTCCCGGGCGGCGGCCAGCTCGTCGCGGGCCCGCCACAGCGCCCGGACGCCAGCCAGCTGGCGCCGTGAGCGGGCCATGTGGATGCCGGACGTGCGTCGCCACGGGTCGGTCCGGGCGGGGTTCGGCGGCGCAGCCAGCTCGGCGGCGAACTCTTGTCGCGCCCACTCCGTCTTTCCGTCGCGTTCCAGCCGCGCCGCGACGGCGTCCCGCAGGGGGAGCAGGAACTCGACGTCGAGGGCGGCGTAGACGAGCCACTCCGCAGGCAAGGGCCGAGTGCTCCAGTCCGCGGCCGAGTGGCCCTTTTCCAGTGTGACGCCGCAAAACGTCTCGAGCATCGTCACCAGGCTGACCCGCTCCATGCCCAGCAGCCGCCCGGCCAGCTCCGTGTCGAAGAGCCGCGCGGGCCGCAGATGCAGCTCACGCAGGCAGGGCAGGTCCTGGCTGGCCGCGTGCAACACCCACTCCAGCCCACCCAGCGCCCGCTGCACCGCGTCGAGCTCGCCGACCTCGATCGGGTCAATGAGCACGGTTGGCACGCCCGCCCGGCGCAGTTGGACGAGGTACGCGCGTTGGCTGTAGCGGTATCCCGAGGCCCGCTCGGCGTCCGCAGCCACCGGCCCGGTGCCCGCTGCCAGCCGTTCCGTGGCCGCATCGATCTCCGCGGCCGTTCGTACCGGGCCCAGCCAGGGCTCGGCAGGCACGCTGATGAGCGTCGCCGGAGGTGCGGCGTGCGCGCCCAGCGCGACGCCGGCTGCTTTCCCGTCCTCGCCGGAAGGCGAGGCTTCATGGTGCACGGTCACACCGTATGCGACGCTCCCATGTCAGCGGCGGTCAAGGAGGGTGACGCCCTCCGGTGGCAAGCCGGCGGCGATGGCGAGCATGTCGACGAACGCCAGCAGGTGTAGGCGCAGGTCGGACTCCAGCGGCGTCCACGATCCGCGCAGCTCCAACGCCGTCGTGGTGGCGGGACCGTGCACGTCGCCGAAGCGGGTGGACGTCGTCTGGGTCACCGTGCCGCCGACCGCGGTGTATCGGGCGCCCCGCTCGTCGAGGGAGTCGGTGAGCCAACTCCAGCCGACCTGGGGCAGCAGCGGATCCCCGGCCATGTCGGCGCTGAGTTCGGCTGAGGCGTAGCCGACCAGGCGCAGCTCGCCGTCCCAGGCCTCGAAGCCGGCCGGGTCGTGCAGGAGGACCAGCCGTCCGGTGGCACCGTCGCGATCGTCGCCGCGGAGCGGGGTGACGTCCACGCTGAGCGCGTAGCTGTACGGGGCCAGCCGTTGCGGCGGTCGGATCGACTCGACGGTGGCCTCGCTGCGCACCCGCACCGACTCGAGCGACTCGACGGCACGCCGGAAGGCGGCCGGGTCCGCGGACCGGTCGCTCGTCGGCTCCGTATAGGTCGTCACCGGCGGCTCAGGCGGCGGAGCGTCGGACGGAGCTCGCGACCGCGGGGAGCTTTTCGTGGGGTGAGAGCACCATCGGGTCGCGAACCAGAGCAGTCCCACACTGGGTGCAGGCCCGGTCGGGGCATTCGCCCGGGCTGTGCCCGTCCGCGCACGGCGGCACGTCCACCGCGACGACGACTCCGCACGTCGGGCAGGGCAGGAACTCGACCTCCATGTCGCCCTCCGATTCGATCGGCCGTTCGTTCGTACCGTGCCACCTGCTGCCGACGGTGTCGCGGAGGCTCGCCGTGCCATCATGGCCGTGATGACCGTCGAGCCGCGCGACCACAGCGCGCCCCTGCTGGTACGGGCCGCTCGGGGCGAGGCGGTCCAGCGCCCGCCGGTCTGGTTCATGCGCCAGGCCGGCCGTTCGCTGCCTGAATACCGGCGGGCGCGGGGGAGCACCGGGATGCTTGAGGCCTGCCGAAACCCCGACATGGTGGCCGAGCTGACCATGCAACCGGTGCGTCGCCACCACGTGGACGCGGCGGTCCTGTTCAGCGACATCGTCGTCCCGCTGGCCGCGGTCGGCGTCGACGTGGACGTCAAGGCCGGCGTCGGCCCGGTGATGGGGGCGCCCGTCCGAACCGCCGCCGACGTGGCCGCCATCCGCCCACTCGACGCCGCCGACGTCGACTATGTCAGCGAGGCGGTGCGCATCTTGGCGGCCGAGTCGGACGTGCCTCTGATCGGCTTCGCCGGGGCGCCGTTCACGCTCGCCAGCTACCTGATCGAGGGTGGTCCGTCCCGCGACTACGCCCGCACCAAGGCGTTGATGCACGCCGAACCGGCGCTGTGGCACGACCTAGCCGGACGGCTGGCCGGCATCGCCGGCGAGTTCCTGCGGGTTCAGGTCGAGGCCGGTGCGAGCGTCGTCCAGTTGTTCGACTCGTGGGCCGGCGCGCTATCACCCGCCGACTACGCCGAGTTCGTCCTTCCGTACAGCACGGCGGCGTTGACCGCCGTCGCCGGCCTCGGCGCACCGCGCATCCACTTCGGCGTGGGCTGCGGCGAGCTGCTCCGGCTCATGCGGGACGCGGGGGCGGAGGTCGTCGGCGTTGACTGGCGCGTCTCCCTGCCCGAGGCGGCCAGACGCATCGGTCGCGGCGCCGCGGTCCAGGGCAACCTGGACCCGGCACTGCTAGGCGCGCCGTGGCCGGTGGTCGAGGCGGCCGTCGACCGGATCGTCGCCGAGGGCCGGCTCACCGACGGGCACATCTTCAACCTGGGACACGGCGTGCCGCCGGACAGCGACCCGGACGTGCTCACCCGCATCGTCGCCCACCTCCACGCGCTATGAGATCACCCCACGAAAACGCTCCGCACAGAACGCTGCGCGTTTTCGCGGGGACCCCGGATGGAGTACCGCACGTCGTGGTGGTCGGCGGAGGTATCTCCGGCCTGGCCGCGGCGCATTTCCTCAGCGGCACCGCGCGGGTCACCCTGCTCGAACAGGCCGACCGGGTGGGCGGCAAGCTGCGGGCCGCCGAGCTGGCGGGCGTACGCGTCGACATCGGCGCCGAGGCCATGCTGGCCCGCCGTCCCGAAGGACTGGAGCTGGCCGAACAGGTGGGTCTCGCAGATCACGTCCAGGCAGCGTCCACGACATCCGCCGGGCTGTGGCTCGGCGGCCTGCGCCCGCTGCCCGCCGGTACGGTCATGGGCATCCCCGCCGACCTGGCCGCGGTGGCCCAGGCCGGCGTGCTGTCGGACGGTGCCTTGGCCGCGGCTGCCGACGAGGCGGCGACGACCCATCCGACTCTCGACGAGGACGTGTCCGTGGGCGCGTTGGTCCGTCAGCGGCTCGGCGGCGAGGTCGTCGACCGGCTGGTGGACCCGCTCCTCGGTGGGGTCTACGCGGCCACCGCCGACGGCCTGTCCCTGCGCGCGACGATCCCGGCGCTGGCCGCCGAGCTGACCGAGCACGGATCGCTGGTGGACGCCGCCCGGGCCGTCAACGCCGCGACCGCAAGCGCGACCGGTCCGCTGTTCGTGTCGTTCCCCGGCGGTCTGGCCAGCCTGGCCGAGGCGGTCGCCCGGGGTCGGTTCGAGATCCGCACCCGGGCCGCGGTCCGCGGGCTGCGCCGGACGCCGGAGGCCTTCGCATTGGAGTTCGGCCCGACGCCGCAGGCCCAGGCCGTCACGGCGGACGCCGTTGTCGTTGCCTTGCCCGCCGGCAAGGCCGCGCCGCTGTTGCGCGAGGTGTCACCCGCCGCGGCCGCCGAGCTGGCGGGTATCGAGTCCACCAGCGTCGCCGTGATCAGCTTGGCGTATCGCGACGCGCGGCTGCCGCCGGGCAGCGGATTCCTGGTGCCGGCGTCGGCCAGCCGGGCGGTCAAAGGCGTGACGTTCACGTCGCAGAAGTGGCCCGGCTACCCGTCGGGACTCAGCCTGCTGCGCGCCTCGGTGGGCCGCTCCGACCAGACGAGGGTCCTTCAGCGTGACGACGCCGATCTCGTCGCGCTGGTGCGTCACGAGCTGCGTGGGCTGATCGGACTGACCGAGGATCCCCTCGATGCGTTGGTGACCAGGTGGGGC
>DATAEG010000096.1:0-11709 GCA_036258135.1 Jatrophihabitantaceae bacterium
GATCGTCACCGCACCTGGCGGCTATCCGTCCGCGACGTGGGGCCGGGACGGCTTCGCCGCCTTCGCCGCCGATCCGGCGCAGGCCCGGGTGGTGGTGCACCGTCTGGCCATGACCGCCGATGTGATCAAGATCGCGCTGGAGCCGGGCCCAGCGGGATGGCCGGTGCCGGATCCGGCCACAGTCCGCGCCGTGGTGGAGGCCGCGCACTCGGCGGGTTTGCTGGTCGTGGCGCACGCGCTGCGCGTCGACATGGTGCGCCGTGCCGTGGACGCCGGGGTCGACGAGTTGGCGCATACCCCGACCGAGCGCCTGCCGGCCGAGCTCGTCGAACGGATCGCGGCGGCGCGGATCGGGGTGGTCTCGACCCTCCAGACGTTCTTCTCCAGCGGCACCGGAACGACCGCCGCCGCGAACGCCGCGGACCTCGTCGAGGCCGGGGTGACGCTCCGCTATGGCACCGATCTCGGCAACATCGGCACCGGACCCGGCGTGGACCCGCGAGAGCTGGATCGGCTCGCCGACGCCGGGCTGGGCCGGCTCGGCGCGTTGCGCGCGGCCACCGAGGGCGCGGCGGCCGCGCCCGGCATCCGCGGCCGTACCGGACGCCTTCGTATGGGCGAGCCGGCCGCCCTCGTCGTGCTGCCGGGAGATCCGTTGCAGGAGCCCGGGCTCTGGCGCACCGTCGTCGCCGTGGTGGCTGACGGCCGGCTGCTCCTGCCCACCGACACGCCAGAGTTTGCGAGGATGGACGACGTGCATAAGTACCGGGGGCAGGTGAGGCGGTGACCGTGCCGCCGCAGAAACCAAGCCCGCCGTCGCCCTGGTCAGGTCAGTGGCCGGCTGCGCCACCGGGACCGCCTCGGCCGCCGACGCCGCCACCCTGGGCGACCGTCCCGCCGGCGGCGGAGATCCCGCCGCTCCCCCCGCCAACGCCGCCGACGCCCTGGCTCACCCGCCGCGAGCTACGCGCCGCCGGCGTGGTCGTCCTGGCGCTGGTCTTGGTCGGGGTACTCGCCGGTCTCCTGTGGCAGGCATGGACGGTCCGGACGCAAGGATTCAACATCGGCAACGGCGTGATCATCCCGGACGAGACCGAGGACTGGATCGGCGCCGACGCGCACTTCGGGATCATCACCGGCGTCATCGGCCTGGCCGCCGGGCTGCTGGCCTGGCGCTGGCGGGCAGTCCGCGGACCGGCGATGGTGGCGGCCCTGGCCGTCGGCGGGGTGCTCGGCAGCCTCATCGCCGCCTGGGTAGGTCACCTGACCGGCGGGGGCAACCACATCGTCGTCGCCAACACCAACGTCGTGAAGCAGTTGCCCCTGTCGGTGCGCATGAACGGGCTCTTCCTCGTCCAGGCCATCGCTGCCCTGGCGGTGTATCTCGTGGCTGCGCTCGCCTCCGCGTCGGACGACCTCGGCGTTTCCCGCAGCGGTTCGGGCGGCGGCGTCCCGGCACCGACGCCCGGGTCAGCCGGCGCCGAATACCGACCCGATGACCCGCGGAGGCACGGGTATCGCCCGAGTGGCGCTCAGCAGGGCGATCTCGCGCCGCAGTAGCTCGCGCTCGGCGGCCAGCCGGGCAGCGACGGTGGGCTGGTCCAGCAGCCTGAGCCGTTCTTCCAGCGGCAATTGCAGGTGAGCGGCCACCTGGTAGGAGAGCTTCAGCGGGTCGTGCGACAGGTCGTCCTCGGCGCGCAGGCCGAGTCCGGCCAGCCGCGTGAGGTAACTGCGGCAGTTGCGGCGCACGTCGCCGAGCAGGCTCGCGTCGATCTTGCCGAAGTCCTCCTCGAGCCACTCGACCTCCGCGCGCAGGTAAGTGGCGTCGGTGTCGACGGAGGCGATCCGGAACCGGCGGGTGCCCACCGTGAGCAGGTCGATCCGGTCGTCCGGATACGGCTCGCGTTCGATGATGTCGGCCACGGTGCCGACCGTGGCGATGAGCACGTCGGTGTCGGTCTCCATGCCGCGCCGCAGAGTGACGATGCCGAAGCACTCGCTCCCGTCCGCGGTGACATCGGCGATCAGCTGCTGATAGCGCGGCTCGAAGATGTGTAGCGGGAGCGGCACCCCGGGCAGCAAGACGTACTGCAGGGGGAAGATGGGTAACAGGTCTCCCACATGTGTGACGGTAGACACAGATTCTCGATTTCGCTCGTGCTGGACAGCGGCGGCCGGTGGTCCGATGCCTGCCCAATAGACTCAGCGGATGCTGCGCAGACTCGACCTGCGCGCCGAACCGGGTGCTCCGGCGCGCGGCGTCCTGCCCCGCGCCACGGTCGACGTGGCGGCGGCCACCGAGGCGGTGCGCCCCATCGTCGAGGACGTGGCGCGCCGCGGTTACGCAGCTGCCCGGGACGCGTCGCGGCGTTTCGACGGGGCCGACGTCGCCGCTCCGCGGGTCACTCCCGGCGAGCTCGCCAGCGCGCTGACCCGGCTGGACCCACAGGTTCGGGCCGCGCTTGAAGAGTCCATTCGGCGGGCCCGGGTCGCCCACGAGGCCCAGCGTCGCGAGACGGTGACCACGACCGTCGTCGCGGGCGGCACGGTGACCGAAACCTGGATCCCGGTGGAACGGGTTGGCCTGTACGTGCCCGGTGGCCTCAACGTGCTGCCGTCCAGCGTGGTGATGAACGTCGTCCCGGCCCAGATCGCCGGCGTCCGTTCGCTGGCGGTGGCCTCACCGCCACAGCGGGAGCATGCGGGACGCGTGCATCCGACCATCCTGGCGGCCTGTGGGCTGCTCGGCGTCGACGAGGTGTACGCCGTCGGCGGCGCGCAGGCCGTCGCGTTGCTCGCGTATGGAGACGCCGGGCTCGGCCTGAGTCCGGTCGACATGATCACCGGGCCTGGCAACATCTACGTGGTGGCCGCCAAGCGGTTGCTGCGCGGCGTAGTGGGCGTCGACTCCGAGGCCGGCCCGACCGAGATCGCGATCCTCGCCGACTACAGCGCCGATCCCGCGCACGTGGCCGCCGACCTCATCAGCCAGGCGGAGCACGACCCGCTGGCGGCATCCGTTCTGGTCACGCCGTCCCGCGCACTGGCGGACGCCGTCGACGCCGAGCTGGCCCGCCAGGTCCCGGCTACCAAGCACGCCGAGCGCGTCACCACGGCCCTCACCGGACCGCAATCGGCGAGCCTGATCGTGCGCGATGTCGACCACGGCATCGAGGTGGTCAACGCCTATGCTGCCGAGCATCTCGAGGTCATCACCCTGTACCCGCGGGCGGTGGCCGAACGGGTGCGCAACGCCGGATGTGTCTTCGTGGGTGCGCACTCGCCCGTGTCGCTCGGCGACTACTGCGCCGGTTCGAACCACGTCCTGCCGACCGGCGGAACCGCCCGGCACGGGTCGGGGCTGTCGGTGCAGACCTTTCTCAAGGGCGTCCATCTGGTCGAGTACTCCGCGGCGGCGCTCGCTGATGCGGCGCCGCACGTCGTTGCGCTTGCCGAGGCCGAGGACCTGCCGGCGCACGCGAGCGCGATCACCATCCGCGTCGGCGATGAGTGAGGGCGGCGCGGCGCCGGTCGACCTGGCCGACCTGCCGCTGCGCGCCGACCTGCGCGGCCAGCATCCCTACGGCGCCCCGCAGCTTTCCGTCCCGGTGGCGCTGAACACAAACGAGAACTCGTACCCGCTCCCGGCTGGTCTTGTGGAGGACATCGTCGACGCCACCCGTCGGGTCGCCGGCGGCCTGAACCGCTACCCGGACCGGGAGGCCCGCGCGCTCCGTGCTGACCTGGCCGGTTATCTCGGGCACGGGCTGTCCGCCAATGAGGTATGGCCGGCAAACGGCTCCAACGAGATCCTCCAGCAGTTGCTCCAGGCCTTCGCCGGACCGGGGGCGACCGTGCTCGGCTTCACCCCGTCCTACTCGATGCACGAGCTGATCACCCGGGGTGTCGGCGCCCGCTTTGTAGACGGCAGGCGGGCCGCCGACTTCTCGCTCGGCGCCGAGCACGCGGTGGCCGAGGTCGAACGACGGCGGCCGGACGTGGTGTTGCTGTGCTCGCCGAATAACCCCACCGGCACCGCCCTCGACCTCGAAGTCATCTCGGCCGTCGTCTCGACGGCGACGGGCATGGTTGTCGTGGACGAGGCCTACGCGGAGTTCGCGCGCGAGGGCACGGCGTCCGCGCTGACCTTGCTGCCGACCTCGCCGCGGCTGGTGGTGACCCGCACTATGAGCAAGGCATTCGGTATGGCCGGGCTGCGGCTGGGCTACCTCGCCGCCGCGGCCGCGGTCGTAGACGCAGTCCATCTGGTCCGGCTGCCGTACCACCTCTCGGCGCTCTCGCAGGCCGCGGCCCGGGCGGCGCTGGCCCACGTGACCGAGCTGCTCAGGACCGTGGACGAGATCAAGGCGCAGCGCGATCGGCTGGTCACTGAGCTGACCACGCTCGGACTGACGGTGGCGCCGAGTGACGCGAACTTCGTGCTGTTCGGCGGCCTCTCCGATTCGGGTCAGGTCTGGTCGAAGCTGCTGGAGCGCGGCGTGCTGGTGCGCGACGTCGGCCTCCCGGGATGGCTGCGGGTCACGGCAGGGACGCCGGCGGAGACGACGGCCTTTCTCGTGGCGCTGCGCGATGTGCTCGCGGAGGCATCAGTGCGCGAGACTGTGGAGCAGGTGGCACGGCGAATATGAGGGCAGGCAGACGGTGAGTCGCATCGGACGGGTGGAGCGGGAGACCGCGGAGACCAAGGTGCTGGCTGAGATCAATCTCGACGGTGCCGGGCACACCGACGTGGCCACCGGCGTCGGCTTCTTCGACCACATGATCGACGCGTTCGGCAAGCACGGGCTGTTCAACCTGACCCTGGCCGTCGAGGGCGACCTCCAGATCGACGCACACCACTGCGTCGAGGACGCCGCGATCGCGTTGGGCGACGCGTTCGCCGAGGCCGCCGGGGACAAGGCAGGCACCCGCCGCTTCGGGGACGCGCTCATTCCCATGGACGAGGCGCTGGTGCAGGCGGCCGTCGACCTGTCCGGACGCCCATACCTCGTGCACCGCGAGCCGAACGGAGCGCCGCCGACGATCGGCAGCCAGTACGTGACGACGTTGACCCGGCACGTGTTCGAGTCTTTCGTCGTGCATGCGCGGGTCGGCCTGCACGTCGTCGTGCACAGCGGGCGGGACTGGCACCACATCGTCGAGGCGCAGTACAAGGCGGTGGCCCGGGCCCTGCGTATCGCCGTGGAGATCGATCCCCGGGTGGCCGGCGTGCCGAGCACCAAGGGCGTCCTCTAGGCGGCGAACATCTCGGAGGACGCATGGCTCGGCCGACGGTGGTCGTGCTCGACTACGGCTTCGGCAACATCCGCTCGGCCCAGCGTGCCCTTGAGCGGGTCGGCGCCGACGTGGCGGTGAGCGCCGATGCGGCGGTCGCCGAGCGTGCGGACGGTCTGGTGGTGCCGGGCGTCGGCGCGTTCGCGGCCTGCATGACCGGCCTGCGTGACGTGGGCGGCCCGGCGCTGATCAAGCGCCTACTGGCCGCCGGTGCCCCCGTCCTCGGCATCTGCGTCGGCATGCAGGTGCTCTTCGACGCTGGCCTGGAGCACGGTGTGCGTACGGCCGGACTCGGCCTCCTGCCGGGGGAGGTCGGTCCGTTGGACGCGCCGGTGCGACCGCACATGGGGTGGAACACCGTCTCGCCCGAGCCTGGCTCGCAGTTGTTCGCCGGCGTGCCCGACGGCACCCGCTTCTATTTCGTGCACAGCTACGCGGCGCTTCCCACCCGGCCGCTGCACGACATAGCCGTCGTGGCAACCACCGACTACGGCCAGACCTTCGTCGCGGCGGTGGAGGCGGGCGCAGTGAGCGCGACGCAGTTTCATCCGGAGAAGTCGGGCGACGCCGGCGCGGCGCTCCTGGAGAACTGGGTGAGGTCACTGTGCCGCTGACGTTGCTGCCCGCAGTCGACGTCGCCGACGGCGCGGCGGTCCGCCTGGTGCGCGGCGAGGCAGGCTCCGAGACCGGCTACGGCGACCCTCGTGAAGCAGCCCTGGCCTTCCAGCGCGATGGCGCGGAGTGGATCCACTTGGTCGACCTGGACGCCGCCTTCGGGCGCGGCTCCAACCGGGCCGTCCTTGCCGAGGTGGTGGCCGCCCTGGACATCGAGGTGGAGATCTCCGGCGGCATCCGCGACGAGAAGTCCCTGGCGGCAGCGCTGGCCACTGGCGCGACGCGGGTCAACCTCGGCACCGCGGCCTTGGAGTCGCCGGACTGGGTGCGCTCGGCGATCGGCAAGTACGGCGCGGCTATCGCCGTCGGCCTCGACGTCCGCGGCACCACGCTGGCCGCGCGCGGATGGACGCAGGAGGGCGGCGACCTCTGGGAGACGCTGGCCCGGCTCGACGCGGACGGCTGCGCCCGTTACGTCGTCACCGATGTGCACCGGGACGGGACGCTCACCGGGCCCAACCTTGGTCTGCTGCGGGCGGTGTGCCGGGCCACCAACGCGCCCGTGGTGGCCAGCGGCGGCGTCTCGTCGCTGGCCGACCTGAGGGCGCTGGCGCAGCTCACGCAGATCGGCGTGGAAGGGGCCATCGTCGGCAAGGCGTTGTACGCGGGCGCGTTTACGCTGGCCGAGGCGCTGGCCGCGGTGGCCGACTGATGCTCGCGGTCAGGGTGATCCCGTGCCTGGACGTGGATGCCGGCCGAGTAGTGAAGGGCGTCAACTTCGAGAACCTCCGTGAGGCGGGCGACCCGGTCGAGCTGGCGCGTCGCTACGCGGCGCAGGGCGCAGACGAGCTCACGTTCCTCGACATCACTGCGTCATCCGGCGATCGCGAGACCACCTACGACGTGGTGCGCCGCACCGCCGACTGCGTGTTCATCCCGCTCACGGTGGGCGGCGGGGTGCGCAGCGTCGACGACGTCGACCGGCTGCTTCGCTGCGGCGCGGACAAGGTGGGTGTCAACACCGCGGCCATTGCCCGTCCCCAGCTCATCGCCGAGATCGCCGAGCGCTTCGGCCGGCAGGTGCTGGTGCTGTCCCTCGACGCCCGCCGGGTGCCCGCCGGTGGTGCGCCGACACCGAGCGGTTTCGAGGTGACCACACACGGCGGCCGGCGTAGTGCCGGGATCGACGCGCTCGACTGGGTGCGCCGTGCGGCCGACCTGGGCGCTGGGGAGATCCTGCTCAACTCGATGGACGCCGACGGCACGCGCGCCGGGTTCGACCTGGAGCTGATCCGGGCCGTGCGGGCCCAGGTCGACGTACCGGTGATCGCCAGCGGTGGTGCCGGCGCCGCGGCCCATTTCCCGCCCGCCGTCGCCGCCGGTGCCGACGCGGTACTGGCCGCCAGCGTGCTTCACTACGGCCTGTTGAGCGTCGGCGAGATCAAGGCCGCCCTCCGCGAGAGGAATATTGCAGTCCGATTCTTATGATCGCGGACCGATGCTCGCGCCCGCCATGGGCGGGCACTCCCATCGGTAGCGCGCTGTCGCGCGCTGGCATGCGGCGCCTTCGGCGCCGCGCCCGGCGATCTGCTCTTCGCGCAAGCGCTCATCGCCCGGTGGTCCGGCAAGGCGTGGTGAGGATTTCCCTTTCACACAGCGGATTCATAGCTAGCGCCTACCTTTGACTCAGGCTGTGCCACAAACGTTGGGCGTGTCTGTCCGGCTGTCGGGGTCCGGGCTGGCTGCGAGCTGAGGAGAAACGATGACGACGGTCACGGACACCAAGCGGCGCGTGCTCGTCGTCGACGACGAAGAGAACGTGGCCCACCTCGTCTCGTCGGCGCTGCGTTTCGACGGCTTCGAGACGGCCACGGCCGACAACGGCAACAGCGCGCTCGCCGCCGTCGCCGAATACGACCCGGACCTGCTCGTCCTCGACGTGATGATGCCCGATCTCGACGGCTTTGGACTGCTGAGCAAGCTGCGCAAGGCCGGCTGCAACGTGCCGGTGATCTTCCTCACCGCCCGCGACACGGCCGCCGACCGGGTCCGCGGCCTGCGCAGCGGCGCCGACGACTACGTGGTCAAGCCGTTCAGCGTTGAAGAACTCCTCGCCCGGGTGCACGCGGTGCTGCGCCGGACGAACCTCGACCCGAACCGGGAGGGCCTGTTGCGCGTCGCCGACCTCGAACTCGATGAGAACAGCCACGAGGTCACCCGCAACGGTGTGGAGGTCAACCTGACCACCACCGAGTTCGAGTTGCTCCGCTACCTGATGCGCAACGAGCGCGTGGTGCTGAGCAAGGGGCAGATCCTCGACCGGGTATGGCGGTACGACTTCAAGGGTCAGTCCAATATCGTCGAGCTGTACATCGGCTACCTGCGCAAGAAGGTCGACAACGTGGAGCCGAAGCTGATCCACACGATTCGCGGCGCGGGGTACGTCCTCAAAGCGCCCAGGAAATGACGGCCGCGCCGACGCCCGCACGACGTCGGCGGTGGCTCCCACGCTCTCTGACCGCCCGGCTCGTGCTGGGGGTTGTCGCTGTCGTCGTCGTGGTGGTCGTGGTCACGGGGACGCTCACCGCGGTACTGCTCTCGTCGTTCCTGCGTACCCGGCTGGACCAGCAGCTGGTCTCCACCGCGAGTTCGCCGCTGGCCACGTTGTTGACCTCGGCCAATGGACCCGGCCCGGAGGTGTCCGCGCCACAGCTGGTGTACGTGGCCGCCTACGACTCGTCCGGCCAGTTGCAGATCCTCGCCACCGCGCGGAACCTGACCACGCTATCGCTCGAGAGCAGTGACCGGGCACACTTGACCAGCGGCCCGGCCCGCAAGCCGACCTCGTTGACGGACACGGACGGGGAACGACTGCGGGTGCTCTGGCTGCCGGTGGACGCACGGGTGACCGACCCGTCGACCGGTAAGACCGCTTTCGAGCACGTCACGTTCATCGTCGGCCTGTCCGAGCACGACGTCACGGAGACGATGGCCCGGGTGCTGCTGTTGGAAGTGGCGATCGGCGCCGCCGCAGTCGTCCTCGCCTTCGTCATCACCGCCACGGGCATGAGCCTGAGCCTGCGCCCGCTGCGCCGGATCACCCGCACCGCACAGGAAGTGACCGCGGAGATGACCCCGGAGGGGACCGGCTTGGACCGCCGCGTGGTGACCGGCGATTCCACCACTGAGGTAGGCGAGCTGGCTGCCTCCTTTAACACGATGCTCTCCGTCGTGCAGACGCAGTTCACCGTCCGGCGCGAGTCGGAGAACCGGATGCGGCAGTTCCTGGCCGACGCCAGCCACGAGCTACGCACCCCGCTGACCTCCATCCGCGGCTACGCCGAACTGGCCCGCATGGGCGGCACTGCGGACACTGGCGACGCCATCGGCCGCATCGAGACCGAGGGCACCCGCATGTCGCGGCTGGTGGACGATCTGCTCATGCTGGCCCGCGGCGACGACGAGAGCGCGATGCCGAGTGTCCGCGTTCTCGTCGACATCTCCGACGTGGTCGACGAGGCCGTCGAGGGGCTGCGCGCGAGCTACCCGGACCGGCCCATCAACGTCGACACCGACGCCGACCTGGCGGTCATCGGCGATCCGGACCAGCTGCTGCGCGCCGTGCGCAACCTGCTGATCAACGCGGCGGTGCACACCCGGCCGTCCGGCCCGATCCGGGTGGAGTCCCACAAGGACGGCACGTTCGTGCTCGTCAAGGTGATCGACGCCGGTCCGGGGCTACCACCGGACGAGGTCAAGCACGTGTTCGAACGGTTCTGGCGGGCCGACCGGGCGCGATCGCGGGCCCGCGGCGGCAGCGGGCTGGGCCTGGCCATCGTCGCCCAGATCGTGCGTACCCACGGCGGGGAGGTGGACTTCGAGAGCAGCCCGGAGGAGGGCAGCACCGTCACGCTGCGCCTGCCCGCCGCGGAGGCCTCGGGCAGAATCGAGGCATGACCCGGCTGGCTCGCGTTCCGTCTGCGCTCGACCCGGCGGTGGCCGCCCGGCTCAAGCGGGATCCGGATGGGCTGGTGGCCGTGGTGGTGCAGCAACACGGCACCGGCGAGGTCCTTATGGTCGGCTGGATGGACGACGAGGCGCTGCACCGCACCCTGACCACCGGACGGGCCACCTATTGGTCCCGGTCGCGTGGCGAGTACTGGGTGAAGGGCGAGACCTCCGGGCACGTGCAGCGGGTGCGGTCGGTGGCGCTGGACTGCGACGGCGACGCGCTGCTCATCCAGGTGGACCAAACCGGGCCGGCGTGTCACACCGGCGCGCCCACCTGCTTCACGGACGGAATCATCAAGGCAGGCACAATCAGCGAATGATCAGCGTCGAGGAACTGGCGGAGCTCGCCGGTACCCATCGACTGGTGCCGCTGCACCGGGTCCTCTTCGCCGATGGGGAGACACCGGTCGGCGTCTACCGCAAGCTCGCGGCCGGTCGGCCGAGCACCTTCCTGTTCGAGTCCGCCGAGCCCGGACGGTCGTTCTCGCGCTGGTCGTTCATCGGCGTGACTGCGCCCGCCTGCCTGGTCGCCGACGGCGATCACGCCCGTTGGGTCGGTGCGGTCCCGGCCGGTCTGGCCGCGGCCACCACTGGAGATCCGCTGGCCGCGCTGGGCGCCGCCTGGCGGTACCTGAAGAGCCCGCGGCTGCCCGGTCTGCCGTCGTTGACCGGCGGCCTGGTCGGCTACCTCGGCTACGACGTGGCCCGCTGGATCGAGCAGCTTCCCGAGCTCGCCGTCGACGAGCTCGAGCTCCCGGAGCTGACGATGCTGCTGGTAACGGACGTCGCCGCGTACGACCACCACGAGTGCAAGGTGACCTTGATCGCCAACGTCCTGGTGGACGGCAAGATGAGCTCCGCCGAGTTGGCCGCCGCGCACGCCGACGCGCTCGCCCGGCTGGACGGCATGCAGCGCGCGCTCGGCGGTGACGCGCCGGCCACCGTCGCTGTGCTGGGCAGCGCTCCGCCCAAAGAAGCCGCGTCCCGGACGCCACCGGGTGAGTACCAGCGCAGCGTCGAGCTGGCGCTGGAGGCGGTGCGGGCCGGCGAAGTGTTCCAGATTCAGGTGGGCCAGCGCTTCCGCACCGAGACCTCGGCCGACCCGTTCGACATCTACCGGGTGCTGCGCACGCTGAATCCCTCGCCCTACATGTACTTCCTGCGCCTCGAGGACGTCGACGTCGTCGGCTGCAGCCCAGAGGCACTCGTCACCGTCACCGGGCGAACCGCCGTGCTCCACCCGATCGCCGGGACCCGGCGCCGCGGGGCCACTCCAGACCGGGACGCGGCCCTGGCCGCAGAACTGGTGGCCGACCCGAAGGAGCGCGCCGAGCACGTCATGCTCGTCGACCTGGCCCGCAACGACCTCGGCCGCATCGCCGAGCCGGGCACGGTCCAGGTCAGCGAGTTCGCCGCCGTCGAGCGTTACAGCCACGTGTGGCACATCGTCTCGACGGTCACGTGCCAGGTGGCCGACGGCAAGGACGCCTTCGACGTGCTGCGGGCCACCTTCCCGGCCGGGACCCTGACCGGCGCACCGAAGGTCCGCGCCATGGAGCTGATCGAGGAGTTCGAGCCAGTGCGCCGCGGCATCTACGGCGGGGCGGTCGGCTATCTCGACCCGGCCGGCGACCTCGACCTTGCCATCGCCATCCGGACCGCGGTCGTGCATCGGCGCACCGTCTACGTCCAGGCTTCGGCCGGCATCGTCGCGGACAGCCAGCCGTACCTGGAGGAGAAGGAGACGCAGAACAAGGCGCGGGCGGTATTGCAAGCGGTGGCCACCGC
>DATAEG010000097.1:0-9057 GCA_036258135.1 Jatrophihabitantaceae bacterium
GAACACGCAACCCCACCCGACCGAGATCACCAAAATCTGTGGACAGGGGGCGGAAATCGAACACGGCTGTGGACAGCGGCTAGGTTTCGGCAGGACTCGACGACGCCGATCGCGGCGCCGCCTTGGTTGACTCGCGGCATGGCGGCCCGGATTCGGATCGGGATCGACACCGGTGGCACGTTCACCGACGTCGTGGCCATCGACGAGTCCGACGGCTCGGTGCTAACGACCAAGATCCCGTCGACGCCGCACGATCCCGCGCAGGGCTTCATGGCCGGAGTTCGGGCGGCGCTCACCAAGAGGGACGTCGACGCGGACGAGCTCGGCTCGGTCGTGCACGGCACCACCGTGGCCACGAACCAGCTTCTCGAGGGCAAGATCGAGCGGCTCGGCTTCATCACCACCGAGGGCTATGAGTTCATCCTCGAGATCGCCCGGCAGTCGGTCCCGGACGGTTACGGCAACAGCTACTTCTGGGTGAAGCCGCCCCGCATCGTGCCCGCGCACCTCGTACGCACCGTCGGCGGCAGGCTGGACCACACCGGCGCTGAGGTGCGTCCGTTCGACGCTGCGCAGGCGCGAGAGGTGGCGCGCTGGTTCCGGTCGCAGGATATCGACACGATCGGCGTGTGCCTCCTGCACAGCTATGCCAACCCGGACCATGAGCTCCGGATGCGCGACATCCTCGCCCAGGAGCATCCCGATGCAGTGGTGTCGATCTCGGCCGATGTGCTCCGCGAGTACCGCGAATACGAGCGGTCGATGACGACGCTCGTCGATGCCGCCGTGAAGCCACGCATGGCCCGCTACGTCGCCGCCATCGCCGCCCAGCTCGACCGGTTCGGCGGCCGGCGCGTCCCGTTCTACGTGATGAAATCGAACGGCGGCGTGCTTTCCGCCGAGGAGGTCGTCGAGCAGCCGATCACCACCGTGCTCTCCGGTCCCGCGGCGGGCGCGCTCGGGGCCGCGCTGGTCGCGGGCCGGGCAGGTTACGACCGCATTTTGACCTGCGACGGCGGAGGCACGTCGACGGACGTGTCCGTAGTGCTGGACGGCCAGCCCGCCCTCACCACCGAGGGCAGTGTCGGCGGATATCCGTCGAAGATCCCGATGATCGATGTGGTGACCGTCGGAGCCGGCGGCGGTTCCATCGCGGCGGCGTCTCCTGAGGGGCTGCTTCGGGTGGGACCGCAGTCGGCCGGCGCCGACCCAGGCCCAATCTGCTACCGCCGTGGCGGCACGCAGGCGACGGTCACCGACGCGCATGTCGTCCTCGGTCGGATTCCGCCGCACCTGCTGGGCGGTGAGATCCCATTGGACGCGTCCGCCGCCCGTGCTGGCCTAGCCCAGCTCGGCGCGCGGCTCGGGCTCGATGCTGTGGCCTGCGCGCTCGGCGTGCTCGAAGTCTCGGCATGGAACCAAGCCGACGCCCTGCGGCAGGTCACAGTGGCCCGAGGGCTCGACGTCCGGGACTTCCTGCTGGCCGCGTTCGGCGGGTCCGGGCCGCTGCTGGCCTGCCGCCTGGTCGACATCCTGAGCCTGCGCGGGGTGCTCGTCCCGGTGAATCCAGGCAACCTGTCCGCGTTCGGGCTGCTCACCGTCGACGTGCGCAGCGACTACGTCCAGACATGGGTCCGCGCGCACGCCGAACTGGACCACGGCGAACTGGCCAAGATCTACGGCGCGCTGACCGAGCGGGCCGCCGGTGCACTTGACGCCCAGGGCTTCACGCGCGCCGATCACCGCTACGAGCGCACTGCCGACCTGCGCTATTTCGGACAGGGGTTCGAGGTGCGCGTCCCGGTACCGGACGGCGAACTAGACGCCGCCGCCGCCGACACCGTGGCCGCCTCCTTCCATGCGGCGCACCGCGCCCTCTACGGGTACGACTTCGCCACCGACCCGCATCAACGGGTGGAGTGGGTCAACCTGCGGGTTGCCGGCGTCGGGCCGATCCGTCGGCCCGAGCCGAGCCAGGGCCCGGGCTCGGCTCGGGCCGGCGAGCCCAGCGGCCACCGCCCGGTGCACTTCGACGCGGACGCCGTCGAGACCGCCATCTACCAACGCCCAACGCTCGGGGCCGGCCAGGTGGTTCTCGGGCCGGCAGTGATCGAGGAGTTCAGCTCTACAGTGCCGATCCATCCCGGCTTCGGCGCGCGGGTGGACGAGTTCGGCAACCTCATGGTGCAGCGGAAATGACGACGCCCGATCCGGTTCTGTTGTCGATCGTGCAAGGCAGCCTGGCCTCGATCGAGCGGGAGGTCGAGACCGCGATCGCCCGTACCTCGCGCAGCCCGATGATCCGCGACGCGCACGACTTCCGGGCCGGCATGCACGATCGCAGGCTGCGCAAGTTGACCGGACGGAGCTACTCCGCCCTCGTCCACCCGGTGGCCCGCGACTTTCCGCTCGACACGATGCGACCGGGAGACGTCTTCTTCCACAACGACGTCTACCTCTCCGAGGGCGGCATCGGTCACCTGCCCGATCTATGTGTCACCGTGCCGGTGTTCCACGACGGCGTGGTGGTGGCATTCGTCCAGGCGTTCGGACACCACGACGACATCGGCGGTGCGGTGCCGGGATCTATGCCCAGTCACGCCACCAGCGCGTTCGAGGAAGGCCTGATGGTTCCGCCGATCAAGCTGTGGGACTAAGGCGTGCGCAACCAGGCCGCTCTCACGATCATGACCCGCAACTCGCGGATGCCCGATTCGCTGGCCGCTGATCTCGACGCGGAGTGCTCCGCGTGCCTCATGGGCGGTCGACGGCTCACGGAGCTGTTCGACCGCTACGGCCGCGACGCCGTCGAAGGCTGTTTCGACGCCATCGTCGAACGCACCACCGAGACGTTCCGGCGCGAGATCCTCGCTCGCATCCCGGTGGGCACCTGGACATGGGAGGACTACGCCGAGCACGACGGCGTCGACGAGCCGAAGCTGCACGCCCAGCGCATCACGCTCACCCGCACCCCAGACGACGATCCTGACGGTCCTCGGCTCGTGCTCGACTTCGCCGGCACCAGCCCGCAGGCGAAAGGTCCGATCAACCACTGCGGCAACTTCGCCGACGGGAACTTCCTCAAGAAGTGGCTGGCGCCGATCCTGCGCAATCTCGCCGACACCCCGGAGCGCATGGCCCAGCTCGACGTCAACGAGGGCGTCGTCCCGCTGATCGAGATGCGTTTCCCGCCGCCCGGCACGCTGCTGACACCGGTCTTCCCGGCGCCCACCAACGCCCGCACGTTCGTGATCCTCCGGCTGCTCGGCGTGCTCGCCGGTGTGCTGGCCAAGGCCGTGGACGGACACATGCCTGCCGACCAGGAGACCATCAGATACACCGGCGTCTACGGCGCCGACCTCGACGGTCACCAATACCTGATGCGCGAGGTGCTGGGCGGCGGGTCTGGCGGCCGCTTTTACGCCGACGGCGAGGACACCATCCACGTCGTCCCGGACAGCCGCAACCTGCCCACCGAATTCAGTGAGGCCCGTTTTCCGCTGCGTGTCGAGCGGCTGGGCCTGGCCGTCGACTCCGGCGGTCCCGGCTACCACCGCGGCGGGCTCGGCTACGAAAAGCACATCCGGATGCTCCGCGACGCGCATTTCATGTCCATCGCCGACCGCTCGATCCTGGCCTGCTGGGGAGTGCGCGGCGGCAAGGCCGGTGGCTCCTTCCAGGTGACGATCGACCCCGGCGGCCCCGCAGAGCGCGACGTGGACGCGCTGGCCGATGCGGAGCCGGTCAAGGCCGGCGAGGTGATCCGCATCCGGACCACCGGCGGCGGGGGATGGGGCGATCCGCTGGACCGGCCGCCCGAGGCCGTGGCCCGCGACGTGCGCTGGGGCAAGGTGTCGCTGGCCGGCGCCGAGCGAGACTACGGTGTGGTCTTCGCCGAAGTCGGCGACGACCCGACGCCAGGTCTGGCGGCCACCGAGGCCATGCGCGCCCGGATGCGGGCGGAGCGGCCCGAGCGGGTGCCGTTCTTCGACCGCGGTCCCGGCTATGCACGCCTGTCCGGCGGCGAGTCCAGCTCACCCCTGGACTGGCTGTGAGGGACGCGTCAGCCGAACGCGCCGAGCCAGACGTTGGCGTAGTGCGGGCCGTCGATGGCCACGGCCAGGTCTACCGACGCGCCGGCCGGATCGTCCACGAGCCGTCCGCGGTCAGGTCCGGTTAACTCGACGCGCACCGTGCGCCGCATAGAGTCCAGCCCGGACGGGTCGAGCACGGCGCAGACCGCGCCCGCGTCCCCGATCGTGGCCGCCGGTGCGCCGTAGCGGGCGAACGAGAACCGCAGCAGGTCCGCGGCCAGCGCCCCGGCGGGCGTGTCGGGAAGCGTCCCACCCTGCTCGGCCGAGATGAGCGGACGGTAGAAGACGTCCGTCCCGTAGTACGTGACCGGCACGCCGGCAGTCGACAGCGCCGAGAGGACGGCAGCCGCGGCCTCCGGGTCGTGGGCGACGTTGAAGCCGCCGACGGTCACGACGCGGCTGATCCTCGCTACGGCCCTCGGCACCTCCGCAAGCAGTGCCGCGATGTTGGTCAACGGCGCCAGGGTGACCAGGACCACCGGCGCCTGCGGGTTGAGGGTGTCGCGCAGCAGCTGCGTCGCCGGTCGCGAGTCCGGGCGACGGGACGGGGCGGTACGACCGAGGTCGGCCATGCCGTCCATGCCGTGTTGGAGGCGGGTCGGACCAGGCCGCTCCACAAGTGGACGATCCGCTCCGATGGCCACCGGGACGTGCCGGGCCCCGGCCGCGTCCAACACCGTGAGGGTGTTGCGGGCCACTTGCTCGACGTTGGTGTTGCCCTGGACGCACGTGACCGCGTGCAGCTCAAGATCGGGATGAAGCGCCGCCAGCAATAGGGCGAGGGCATCGTCCACGCCGGTGTCAACGTCGAGGACCACCGGTATTGGCACGTCGTCAGTCTGCCCCGCCAGGTAGGAAGGGCAGGTGCAGATCGTGGCCGTGGATGCCGCCGAGGTCCGGCCGATGCGTTCGGCGCTGTTGCGGCCGAAGCAACGGCCCGACGAGTTGGTGTACGAGGGTGATGCGCTGCCCGGCGCCCTCCATGCGGTCGCCCGGGACGACGCCGGCACGGTCATCGGCATCGTCTCGGTGAGTCCGGAGCCGCATCCCACCCGACCCGCACTCGGAGACTGGCGCATTCGCGGGATGGCCACGGATCCGTCCGTGCGCGGTACCGGCGTGGGCGCGGCGCTGCTGGCTTTCGCGATGGCCCACGCGCGCCGGGCCGGTGGGCGCCGGGTGTGGTGCAATGCGCGGACCACTGCGGTCGGGTTCTACCGGCGGTTCGGCCTGCGCACCGAGGGGGAGGAGTTCCTCTACGGCGACAACCTGCCGCACTACGTGATGTCCGGCCCGGTGTCGGACGAGGAGGAGAAGCGATGACCGCGCCTGGCACCGGCCCGTTAGCGGGGCTCGTGGTGGTCGACCTCAGCCGGGCACTGGCCGGGCCGCACGCCACGATGATGTTCGGCGACTTGGGCGCTCGGGTCATCAAGGTCGAGGCGCCGGGCGGGGGCGACGACTCCCGTGGCTGGGGCCCACCATTTGTCAGGCCCCACGACGAAAGCGAACCGCAGTCGACGTACTTCCTGTCCACCAACCGCGACAAGGAGTCGATCGTCCTCGACCTCAAGTCCGCCGAGGGGCTCTCGACGCTCACCGACCTGCTCGGTCGAGCCGACGTCGTCTGCGAGAACTTCCGCAGCGGCGTGATGGCCCGCCTGGGTCTCTCCGACGAACGGCTACTGGAGATCAACCCCCGCCTAGTCGTCCTGTCCATCTCCGGCTTCGGGCACGACGGCCCGGAGGGCGGGCGGCCCGGGTACGACCAGATCGCGCAGGGCGAGTCCGGTCTCATGTCGCTCACCGGGTCCGGCCCGGACGACCCGCAGAAGACCGGCGTCCCGGTCGGCGACTTGATCGCCGGCATGTGGGGTGCCTACGGCGTCCTGGCCGCGCTACTGGAACGGGAACGCACCGGCCGCGGCCAGATCGTGCGTACGTCGCTGCTGGCCGGCCTGGTCGGCGTGCACGCCTTCCAGGGCACCCGGTGGACCGTCGCTGGCGAGGTGCCGCGCGCGCAGGGCAACCACCATCCGTCGATCAGCCCGTACGGGCTCTTCCACTGCCGGGACGGCGCGGTGCAGCTGGCCTGTGGAAGCGAAGGGCTGTGGCGCCGGCTATGCGCGGAGTTCGCTTTGGACCCGGACGCCGAGGGGATGGCCACCAACGCCGAACGCGTCATCCACCGCGACGACGTGATCGCCTTGTTGGAGTCCGCCTTCGCTGAACTCGCCGGGGCCGAGCTGCTGGGCCGCCTCGACGCCGCGGGTGTTCCGTCCGGTCGGGTGCGGACGCTGGACGAGGTGTACGGCTGGGCACAGACCCGCAGCCAGCGGCTGGCTCTGGAGGTGGCCCACCCCACGCTCGGCGCGATCACGCTGCCCGGCTCGCCGCTGCGCTTCTTCGCCGCGTCCGAGGACGGCGTCGTCGAGACCACCCGGGCCGAGCACGCCCCGCCGCCGCTCCTCGACGAGCACGCCGCCGCCATCCGAGAGTGGCTGGACGGCTGACCGAACCGCGCCCAGCGGCATTGGCAACGCTTCATCATGTGGCCCGCGAGCCCGCCCCGTAGCGTCGCGGCTATGCGGGTTCTGGTGGCGGTCGGCGGCAACGCGATGACCGCGCCGGACGGCTCGGCCCGCCCGGAGGACCAGATCGCCGCGGTGCGCCGCGCCGCGGAGCCGATCGCCGACCTCGTCGCGGCCGGGCACGAGGTGCTCATCACCCACGGCAACGGCCCTCAGGTCGGCAACCTGCTGGTCAAGAACGAGCTCGCTGCCGCGGTGGTACCGCCGGTTCCGCTGGACTGGTGCGTGGCCCAGACCCAGGCGACCATCGGATTCATCCTCGTCAACGCCCTCGAACGGGCGTTCGCCGCCCGCGGGCTGGCCACGCCGGTGGCCACCGTGGTCACCCGCACTCTCGTCGCGGACGACGATCCGGGGTTCGCCGACCCGGCCAAGCCGATCGGCCGGTACCTGCCCGAGGCCGAGGCCCGCCCGATGGTCGAGCATGGTCAGATCTGGCAGGACCGCGGCGCCCGCGGCTGGCGTCGGGTGGTCGCCTCGCCGGAGCCGGAGCAGATTCTGGACGCCCCCGCGATCCGCGCCCTGGCCTCCGCCGGCTTCGTCGTGGTCGCCAGCGGCGGCGGTGGCATACCGGTGGTGGACGAGCCCGACGGGTCGATTCGAGGCGTCGAGGCGGTGATCGACAAGGACCTGGCCGCCGCCGTCCTGGCACGAGCCATCGGCGCCGACGTCCTCGTCATCGCCACGGATGTCGACGCGGCCGTGATCGGCTATGGCACCGCCGACGCGAAGCCGATCGGCGACACGACGCCCGCCGAGCTGCGTGGATACGGCGCCGAGTTCGAGGGCGGTTCGATGCGGCCGAAGGTGGAAGCGGTGTGCCGCTTCGTCGAGGCCGGCGGCGAGCGCGGCGTGATCACGTCATTGGAGAAGATCTTCGACGGCGCGGCCGGTCGCGCCGGCACAGTCGTCCAGACGCCGAAAGCGGAGGGTAGGCCAAATGCCTGAGGCCATCGAGGTCCGCAAGGTGCCGTTGCACAGTGTGTCCGACGCCAGCGAGCTGGCCCGGCTCATCGACGACGGGGTGATGGACGCCGACCGGGTCGTGGCCGTCATCGGCAAGACAGAGGGCAACGGCGGAGTCAATGACTTCACCCGCATCATCGCTGACCGGGCGTTCCGCGAGGTTTTGACGGCCAAGGGCACCCGGCCTGCCGACGAGGTGGCACGGGTGCCGATCGTCTGGTCTGGCGGCACCGACGGAGTGCTCAGCCCGCACGCCACAATCTTCGCCACCGTTCGCCCCGACCGGGTTGTGCCTTCGGACGGGCCGCGGCTGACCGTGGGCTTCGCGATGAGCGAGCCGCTGCTGCCAGAGGACATCGGGCGCACGCCGATGATCACCAAGGTGGCCGACGCGGTGCGCGCCGCGATGACCCAGGCGGGCATCACCGACGCCGCCGATGTCCACTACGTGCAGACGAAGACGCCGCTGCTGACCATCGACACCATCCGCGATGCCAAGCGGCGCGGCGAGACCGTTTGGACCGAGGACACGCTTCACTCGATGGACCTGTCGAACGGCACGACCGCCCTGGGCATCGCGGTCGCCCTCGGCGAGATCGAGATGCCGTCCGACGCCGACGTGCTCGTCAACCGGGCGCTGTACTCGGCGGTGGCTTCGTGTTCGTCCGGCGTCGAACTGGACCGGGCCCAGGTGGTTGTGGTGGGCAACGCCATCGGTGTAGGCGGCCGGTACTGCATCGGCCATTCGGTCATGCGGGACGCTCTCGACGCGGACGGGGTATGGGCGGCCATCCGGTCCGCGGGACTCGAGCTGCCCGACCGTCCGCGCCCCGACGACCTCGACGGCCGGCTGGTGAACGTGTTCTGCAAGTGCGAGGCCAGCCAGGACGGCACCGTGCGCGGCCGGCGCAACGCCATGCTGGACGACTCCGACGTGCACTGGCACCGGCAGATCAAGGCATGTGTCGGGGGAGTAGTGGCGGCGGTGGCCGGTGACCCGGCGGTCTTCGTATCGGTTTCCGCGGCACACCAGGGGCCGGACGGCGGCGGCCCGGTCGCCGCCATTGTCGATCTCGGGTAGCCGATCTTGATAGTGACGACGAGTGGTGACTCGCGGTCACTATCAAGATCGGCGCAGATACGCTGGCTCGGACATGAAGACCTTCGACACCCTCTTCGCCGAGCTCGCCGAACGGGCCCGCGAGCGCCCCGCCGACTCGGAGACGGTGCGCTGGCTGGACGTCGGCGTGCACACCGTCGGCAAAAAGGTGGTCGAGGAGGCGGCCGAGGTCTGGATGGCCGCCGAGCACGAGACGCCGGAGCGCACCGCGGCGGAGATCAGCCAGTTGCTCTACCACGTCCAAGTGCTCATGCTCGCCCGCGGTCTCACCCCCGACGACGTCTAC
>DATAEG010000098.1:0-4931 GCA_036258135.1 Jatrophihabitantaceae bacterium
TTCTCGGTGCCCCGGATGCTCGGGGTCATCGGTAAGCCCACCCAGGTCGAGCAGATGATCATGCCGCCGGTCGCGTATGACGTCAAGGTCATCTCGATCGGAATGTTCACTCCGGGCAATACCGCGGTCGTGTGGCGCGGCCCGATGCTGCACCGCGCCTTACAGCAATTCCTGGGAGACGTGTACTGGGGTGATCTTGACGTGCTGCTGATGGATTTGCCGCCCGGCACCGGAGATATCGCGATCTCAGTCGCCCAGCTCGTCCCGTCGGCCGAGTTGCTGGTCGTCACAACTCCGCAGATCGCGGCTCGTGAGGTGGCAGAACGGGCCGGGTCGATCGCGCTGCAGACGCATCAACAGATCGTGGGGGTCGTCGAGAACATGTCGTGGCTCGAGCTACCGGACGGCTCTCGCCTGGAGCTGTTCGGATCCGGCGGCGGACAAGCCGTAGCTGACTCCCTGGCCGTAGCCACCGGCACCCGGGTGCCGCTCCTCGGTCAGGTGCCCATCGACCAGCGGGTACGCGAAGGCGGCGACGACGGGCGGCCGGTCGTGCTCCATCAGCCGGACTCGCCGGCCGCTGAGGCGCTGCGCGGAGTTGCGGACATCCTGTCCCGCCGCCAGGCGTCCCTCGTCGGCCGTTCGCTCGGCCTGACGCCGAGCCGCGCGTAAGCGTCTAGACAACCCAGCCGCGCTCGCCGCGGGCGAGCGAACCGTCGGCTCGCGCGCACTCGTGGGACGGATGGGACGGGTGAGCCGACCAGCAGTGCACGCGAGTCACATGCGCGCGCACGACGCGACGCCTTGGGCACGCACCCTTGCCTCGACGCCCCGATGAACTGGTCATCCGGTCGGTGGACAGCGGATCAGCCGGTCAAGCCGCCAACCGGTCGATCCCACGGCGCCCCAGCCGGCCGGAGACTTTAGTCAGCCGGCAACCGCCGACGAATCCCCTGGCCTCAAGCCAAAATCCCCAACGAGGTGGATCGTGTCCAACACCACAACTCTTCCCAACCACTACTACGACAGCCCCTTCACTGCGGTTGAGCCGGCATCGCCGACGTCAGCAGCGCCTCGTGCCGCGGCGCCGCGACCACGACTCGACCAGATGCGCTACTGGGTCGGCGCTGTCATTACGGCGATCGTCGCGGCCCTGGCCGGTGTCATCGGCCTCGTCGTCACGCACGGCATCGCCCACGTGCCGGTGCTTACGCAGGACAACGGGCAGCTGACGCCGGTCCACGCCCTCAGCTACGGCCTCATTGCCGCTGGCATCGCGTTCGCAGCCGCTGCTCTCTACAACGCGATGCTGCACATCGCGCCTCGGCCGACGCTGTTCTACTGCTGGCTCACCGGGCTGCTGACCGTCCTCGCCACTCTCATTCCGTTCACCATGTCGGCGGCGCACCTCAGCGCGCAGGTTGCTTTGGCCGGCACGAACCTGTTGGTGGGACTTGTGATCGTGATCCTCGTGCCATTCGCGGCGCAGTCCGCGACGGTGCGCAGCTGAACTGATCATCCAAAATCGTTCGACCTGGGATGGCTGGGGGGCGTCCCAGGTCGAACTCTGTGTTGCGCAAGACGCCAGGGTCCCGCTAGGTCGCGTCCTCGTCGAAGGGCGCTTTCTCGCCCCGCCCGAGCGGCCGCTGGCCGGGTGGGGGCGCCGGCGGCGCCGGCGTCGGCGGCTCGTCCGACATGGCGTCGCGCAGTGCGGCTCGCGGATTGAGCTCGGACAGGTCCTCGTCCCCCAGAAGCGCCCGCTGGATGGCCGTGCGGGGATTCAACGATCGCAGGTCGAGATCCGCGAACTCCGGCCCGAGCTCGTCCCGCAGCTGGGTGCGTGCCCCGGTCGCCACCTCCCGGAGGCTCCGCAACATGCGGGCGGCGTCTCGGGCGAGGCCGGGCAGCTTGTCCGGACCAATCACGATCAGGCCAACCAGAGCTAGGACCAGCAGCTCCATCGGCCCGATGTTGAACACGAGCCGAGTGTAAGCCGGAAACGCGATGTTCGAGAGTTGAGCGGGCCTCAGACGCTTGACAGCGTGACGGATACGTCGGATTCCTGACTGCCGCGGAAGAAGTGCATGCGCACCGTGTCGCCCGGCTTGTGCGCCTGCACGGCGACGGTCAGTTCGTCAGCGGACTCGATGAGCGTGTTGTCCACGGCGGTGATCACGTCGCCCGGCTTCAGCCCGGCCTGGGCGCCCGGACCGTTGGGGGTCACCTGCAGCACGAAGGCGCCGTCGCGGCTGCCGTCGGTGACGCTGCGGGCAGAAATGCCGTCGGACGCATGGACGGCCTTGCCGGTGTGGATCAGCTGCTGGGCAATGTCGCGGGCGGAGTTCATCGGGATCGCGAATCCAACACCGATGCTGCCGCTCTCTCCGCTTCCGCCGAGGGACGCGATCGCCGAGTTCACCCCGATTACGGCACCGGACGCATCCACCAAGGGGCCGCCGGAGTTACCGGGGTTGATCGCGGCGTCCGTCTGGATCGCATCGATGACCGCGTCCGTGTCGCTGCCGTCGCCGGAGAGATGTACCGGGCGGTCGAGCGCGGAGACGATGCCGGACGTCACCGTGCCCCGCAGCCCCAACGGCGAGCCGATGGCAATGACCGGATCACCGACCGCGACCTTGGACGAGTCGCCCAGGCTGGCGACCGTGAGGTCGGTACGGGTGACCTTGAGTACGGCGAGGTCGGTGAGGGGATCGCGGCCGACGATCTTCGCCGGCTCGCTGGCTCGGTCGCTGTAGGTCACCCGGATCGTGCCCGATGCCGCCGCCACTGACGCAACGTGATTGTTGGTCAGGATGTAACCGCTGCGGTCGATCACGAACCCGGAGCCCGTCCCGGTGACGCCGGATCCCTTCACATCGATGGACACCACGGCGGGTGACACGCGCTTGGCAATGTCAGCCACCGACCCCGGTGGACGGTTTGCCGCCGATCCCGCGGTGCCGAGCGTTACCCCGCCGTTAGTCAGCACTCGGTTGGACCGCTCGGCCAGCCACCAACCAGCGCCGCCGCCCACCACTCCGGCGAGCAGTGCCGTGATCAACGTCAGCAGCAGGGCGCTGAGCCCGAACCGGCCTCGACCGGTGCCGCGCGGCTCCTTCGTCTTCGCCGGCTCCGGTTCCGTGCCCTCCTCGTCGGTGTGTTCCGTATCGACGTCGGGGGAAAGCTGCTGCAAGCCGTCGGACGTAAAGATCGCTGGACGCCCTAGCCAAAAGGGCGAAGCCGGGTCCCGCCACGGGTCTCGCGCCGCGTCTGGCTTCCACCACGGCGACTGCGCCTTGTGGAGGGTGGGCCAGATCCGGCTGCCGAGTGGCGCCTCGAAGCCCTCGGTACCCGCCCCGGGCGTCGTCGGGCCGAAGGATCGGGCGGTGCGCTCGTCGACCGGCGGCGGTGGCAGCCGGTGGGTCGGTGGCATGCGCTCGCCCGGCATCGGCGCGAACAGCACGGCGCTGCCGGCCGGTCGGCTGTACTCGGCCCGCTCCTGCGGAGACACCGTGGGCGGTGGCGGGCGGTAGTCCGGCTCATCGGCGCGCGGGGCGAACGAGCCAGTGACGCCGGGCGGACGCAGATAGTCCGCGTCCCGCCCTTCGCCCGGCTGCTCGCCGGGCCGGGCGGCTGGCCTGTCCTCACCCATCTGGTGCTGCGCCTCCTCCGGCACTCACGCCGTCTGACCGAGTTTGCCTTACTGAGATAACCCCCGCCCACCCAGCGGTTGCTGAGAGAAGCGGACGGGTTGGCAGAGCGTGTGCGGCGGGCGCGTCGACGAGCCGTGTCCCAGCGGCCGCCCTAGTGGCGGGCGGACTCGTCCTGCGGTGCGGACATGAAGGCCGGTGTTACGACCAGGGCGGGCTCGATGGCAGCCGTAGTAGCTCTGACCGATTGCTGATCCACCTCGGCGGGCGCCGGAGCGGCCGGCGACGTGCCAGCGCCCTCGGACGCACGCAGTCCGACCGTCAGGACGGCAACCGCAGCAACCGCGACGACTGTGGCCATGCCCACACTGCCAAAGCGGCCATACCAGCGGGAGCGCGGGACGATCGACGGGGTCAAACCCATCGGGTGAGCAGACATCGTGGCGGCGTCGTCCCGCTCCGCTACGGACGTGCCATGGGCTGGGAATGCCGCAGCCCCATCCGGCGACAGGGCGAGCGGCGGCGACGTCAGGATCGTCGTCGTTGGCACAGCCCGGAGACGGTCGAGCAAACCACTCGGCAAGGCCGGAAGGGGTGCGCCACGAAGGGCGAATACAGCCTCCCGCTGGATGCTCACCGCATAGGCGCACTCGGGGCACTCGGCCAGGTGGCGCTCGGCGCGCATGCGAGCAGTCCTGCCGAGGACACCGTCGGCGTACGCGGCGACGGCCTCGTCGGACAGGTGCTGCACGGGGAAGTTCATGGTCGGTCGGCCGCTCCAGTCAGCGGGACCGCGGGAACGGGCTTAGTGCCTGGCTCCATTGGGCGAACGCCCGGCGCGCGATGCGCTAGCGCTTCACGCAGCAGTACCCGGCCGCGGTGGATCCGAGAGCGCACGGTTCCCACCTTGATGCCGAGGGTGGCTGCGATCTCTTCGTAGGAGAGCTCCTCCAGGTCGCACAAGACAACCGCGGCACGGAAGTCAGCGGGGAGCGCATCGAGGGCCCGTTGGATTTCCGGATCCAGATGCATCTCGGCGTACGCCTGCTCGGGGCCGGCGGAGTTCGACGCCAGCCGGTCACCCGCGTCGTCGGGCAATGCATCGAATCGGATGCGCTGCCGGCGCCGGACCATGTCCAGGAACAGGTTCGTCGTGATGCGGTGCAGCCAGCCCTCGAATGTTCCGGGGGTGTACTCGGCGAGCGATTTGAAGACCCGGACGAACGTCTCCTGGGTCAAATCCTCAGCGTCCGCGCGGTTGCCGGACAGCCGGTACGCCAA
>DATAEG010000099.1:0-9568 GCA_036258135.1 Jatrophihabitantaceae bacterium
CGGTGGCCAGCCGGGCGATGGTGCCGCCCTCAGCCTGGCGGTACAGCGTGCGCAGCTCCGTCGTTGGCACCAGCCCGGAGTCGATGACGTCGCCGAGCACCCGTCCCGGACCGATGGACGGGAGTTGGGCGGGGTCGCCGACCAGCACCAGGTGGGCACCGTCCGGGCACGCGCTGAGGAGCGCGTCGGCCAGTTCCACGTCCAGCATGGACGCCTCGTCCACGACCACTACGTCGGCGTCGAGGGGCCAGTCCTCGCCGCGGGCGAACGTGGACCGCACCGCCTCGCTGTCCTCGTCGCGGCGTCCCTGCGCGCCGAGCAGCCGGTGGATGGTCGACGCGGGCGCGCCGCACAGCTCTTCCAGCCGTTTCGCCGCCCGCCCGGTCGGCGCGGCCAGCTCGACCACCTTGCCGGCGCGCTCGGCGAGCGCGACGACCGCGGCCACGGTGCGGCTCTTACCCGTGCCCGGCCCGCCGGTGAGGACGCTCACCCCGCCGCGCAGGCCGTGCTGCACCGCGGCCCGCTGCTCGGGGTCGAGCCTCGCCAGCTCGCCAGTGAGCTCGTCCGGCGATCCCGAGATGACCTCGGCGGTGGCCAGCAAGCGGGCGACCGACTCGGCCACCGACTCCTCGGCCTGCGCAAACCGGGCCAGCGCGAGCCGGGGCGGTTCGTCGTCGTGGACGACGACCATCCCAGCGTCGTCCGCCGCTGTCACCGCCGCGGTCGCGTCGGCCACGCGGTACGGCGCGATCTCCGCACCGATCTCGGCCACCCCGGCCACGGTGTGACCTTCACGGGCCCGTCGCGCCAGCGCCCAGCACACCAACCCAGCCAGGCGCCGCGGATCGTCCGGCGTCACGCCCGGGAGGCACTGCCGGGCGAAACGGTCGGCGGTGTTCACGTCGATACCGGGCAGCCGGAGCAGGGCCCAGGGATCGTCGCGCAGCTGCCGGGCCGCGTCGGCGCCGAGATGCGCTTGGGCGCGGGCGGCCCAGCGCACGTCGACGCCGGCGTCGAGCAGCAACGCACACAGCTCGAGCAACGGCCCCGCGGCCACGAACGATGACAGCAGCCGGGACGCCCGGCGTGCGGTCACCTTCGGCAGGGCGGCCAGCGCGTCCAAAGTGACGTCAGCGGGCGAGATGATGCCGGCCGCGGGCAGGGCATCGGCCAAGGTCCGGCCCAGGCCCGGCCAGAGTCCCGCGGCGCAGAACTCGGCGAAGACGCGTCGCTCGGCGGCCGCCGTGCTCAGGGTGGACATTCGGGGTAGCCGAGCGTGGGCGCCGATACGTCGTCCAGGGCCACCCGGATGGCGTCCGGCAGCGTCACGCTGAGCGAGGCAAGCGCCCCTTCGAGCTGGGCCACGGTGCGCGGGCCGACCAGGATGCTGCTTACCGTCGGCCGATCGCGCAGCCACGACAGGGCAACCGCGAGCGGGGCCACCGCCAGGCCGTCCGCCGCCGTCGCGACCGCCTGCACGATTCCGCTGGCGCGGTTGTCGCCGTGCGCGCCGAGCGCGCCGCCGTGCCTGGCCGCGCGGGAATCACTGGGGATGCCGGTCCGGTACTTGCCGGTCAGCACTCCACCACCCAGAGGCGAGTAGGGCAGCAGCCCGACGCCGAATTGCTCGCAGGCGGGCACCACCTCGCGTTCGACGCCGCGTTCCAGCAGCGAGTACTCGACCTGGTTGGCCACGATCGGTGCCCGGCCGGCGCCGCACTGCTGCCAGGTGGCCGCCTGCGCCAGTCGCCAGCCCGGGTAGTTCGACACCCCGGTGTACCGCGCCTTGCCCGCGCCGACGGCAGCGTCCAGCGCCGACAACGTCTCCTCGGTGGCCACGGTCGGGTCGACGGTGTGGATCTGCCACAGGTCGACATAGTCGACGCCGAGCTGCACGAGCGTACGGTCGAGCTGACGCAACAACGCCCCGCGCGACGCATCCACCCGCCGTCCATCGCGGCCGAACGCCACGCCTGCCTTGGCCGAGATCACCAGCTCGTCACGCGGGACGACGTCCTCGAGCAGCGAGCCGAGTGCGGTCTCCGCGGCGCCGTTGCCGTAGCTGGCCGCGGTGTCGACGAGCGTGCCGCCGGCGTCCCGGAAGGCGATCAGCACGTCGGCGGCCTCGTCCGGGCTGGTCTCACGACCCCAGCTGGCGGTGCCGAGCCCGAGTTCGGACACGGTCAGCCCGCTGCGCCCCACTCTGCGTAGCTCCACAGCGAGTGAACCTACTGCCGGGGCCGGCCGCGCTCCGGCCGACGGGCCGGGCTGGGGACGCAGGTAGCGTGTCCGCGTGCAGTTGGGGCTGAACCTGGGGCAATGGGGCGCCGGCAACGCGACAGAGAACCTTCGTCTGGTGCGTGCGGCCGACCGGCTGGGCTATCGCGTCGTGTGGGTGGCTGAGGCATACGGCACTGACGTCCCGGCCGTACTCGGGTGGCTGGTCGGGCACACTGAGCGGATCGACCTCGGCGCCGGCGTGTTGCAGATACCGGCTCGCTCGCCCGCCATGACGGCGATGACCGCAGCCACGCTGGACGCCCTCTCCGGTGGCCGGTTCCGGCTGGGTCTGGGCGTGTCCGGCCCGCAGGTCTCCGAGGGCTGGCACGGCGTCCGTTTCGACAAGCCGCTGGCCCGCACCCGGGAGTACGTGAGCATCGTCAACGCGGTGCTGCGACGCGAACGGGTCCGCTTCGACGGCGCGCACTACCAGCTGCCCTTGCCCGACGGGCCGGGCAAACCGTTGATGCTCGCGCTGCATCCCGTGCGCTCGCACATACCGGTCTACCTGGCGTCCATCGGTCCCAAGAACCTCGAGCTCACCGGGGAGATCGCCGACGGATGGCTGTCGATCTTCTTCTCGGTCGGGCACGCCGCGGAGCAGCTGGAACGGCTCCGGGTCGGCCGGGCCCAGCGCGGCCTGGATCTGACCGGCTTCGACGTCGTCGCGAACATGCCCATCGTGGTCGGCGACGACCCGGAGGCCTGCGCGGCCCCGGTCCGGGCCTTCGCCGCGCTCTACCTCGGCGGCATGGGCAGCCGGGACCAGAACTTCTATCACGCGTTGGCCAGCCGGATGGGCTTCGGCGCCGCCGCCGACGAGGTGCAGCGGGCGTACCTGTCCCGCGACTACGCGGCCGCCGCTGCCACCGTACCGTTCGAGTTCCTCGACGCCACCTCCTTGCTCGGCCCGCCGGAGCGGATCGCGGCCCGGCTGCGTGAGGTGTCTGACGCGGGCGTCACCACGCTGTCGCTGCTGCCGATGGCTCCGGAGGTCGACGATCGCATCGAGGCGCTACGGATCTGTGGGGACGCGTTGACGTCGTCGGTGTCGCAGTGGACGTGACACTGCCCCAGGCCGTCGTCTACGGCTTGGTGCAGGGCCTGACCGAGTACCTGCCGGTGTCGTCCACTGGACATCTGCGCATCGTCCAGGCCCTCTTCGGCTGGGACGACCCGGGCGCGGCGTTCTCGGCCGTCATCCAACTGGGCACCACCGCGGCCGTGGTCATCTACTTCTGGCGTGAGTTGGTCGCGATCCTGGCGGGTTGGCTGCGCGGCTGGTTCAGCCGCTACGACCGTCACTCGCTGGAGTTCCGGATGGGTAACTACCTGATCCTGGCCACCATCCCGGTCAGCTTCTTCGGCCTCGTCTTCTCCGACCAGATCGAGACGGGCGCCCGGAACCTGTGGCTCATTGCCTCCGCGCTGATCTTCTTCGCCCTGCTGCTGTGGGTGGCGGACCGAATCGGCTCGCAGACGCGTGGCGAGGAGGAGGTCAACGTCACCGACGCGGCCGCGGTCGGCGTGGCTCAGGCGCTTGCACTTATACCGGGCACCTCGCGGTCCGGTGCCACCATCTCCGCCGGGATGCTGCGCGGCCTCGACCGGCCCACCGCCGCCCGTTTCTCGTTCCTGCTGTCGATCCCGGCAGTCGTCCTCTCGGGGATATTCGAGGCGCGCCACATAGGCGAGAAGGGCAGCGCGGGCGCGGGCGTCACAGGCCTGGCCACGATCATCTCCTTCGTCGTGGGGCTGGCGTCCATCGCCTGGCTGATGCGCTACGTGCAGCGCCACTCGCTGCTGATCTTCGTCATTTACCGCATCGCCATGGGCATCCTTCTGATCGCGTTGCTGGCCACCGGCGTTATTTCGGCGACATGAGCACCGTCTTGCTGCTCCGGCACGGCGTGACCGCCGAGACGGGCTCGGTGCTGACCGGCCACACGCCCGGTGTCCATCTCAGCGACAAGGGCGTCCAGCAGGCCCAGGCCGCGGCGGCACGGATGGCCGTCCTGCCGCTGGCGGCCATTGTCACCAGCCCGCTGGACCGCTGCGTCGACACCGCCCAGGCGGTCGTCGACGCCCAGCGCGCCGCCGGACGTGAGCCCGCCTGGCATGTGGACGACCGCCTCATCGAGGCCCGGTACGGCAAGTGGACCGGACGGCCGATGAAGGACCTTGTCAAGGAGCCGATGTGGGCGGTCGTCCAGCAGCACCCATCCGCGGCCGTGTTCCCCGACGGTGAGTCGATGGCGGAGATTGCCGCCCGGGGAGTGGCCGCCGTCCGTGAGTGGGACACCGACCTCGGCGAGAAGGCGATCTGGGTGGCGTGCAGCCACGGCGACGTGATCAAGGCCGTGTTAGCGGACGCGTTGGGGCTGCACCTGGACCAGTTCCAGCGGATCGTCGTGGACCCCGGATCGGTCTCGGTCGTGCGCTACACGAAGACGCGTCCGTTCGTGCTGCGTACGAACGACACCGGCGGCGACCTGGCCCCCTACCTGCCGCCCCGGACCAGGCGACGCAGGCGTGGCTCGGACGACGCCGCCGTCGGCGGCGGGGCCCGCGGCGGCCGCGTCTGAGGCTCGGGCCACCAAGTCAGCGCCGGTAGAGTCGGCGGGGATGCCTCGACAGTTCTACTTCTTCGACCGACCCCGCCGTTTCGTCGTGGGGACGGTGGGCCAACCCGGCGACCGGACCTTCTTCCTCCAGGTCTCCGACCACGGGCAGGTCGTCAGCGTGGCGCTCGAGAAGGAGCAGGTGCAGCGCTTGGCCGAGCGGCTGCAAGAGATGCTCGAGGAGATCTCCGTGCGGACCGGGCGGTCACTGACGGAGGCGGCGGCGCTCGACACCGAGGCGCTGGAGCAGCCCATCGACGAGGAGTTCCGGGTCGCCGCGCTCGGCCTGGCCTGGGACGCCGAGGACGAAGCGGTCATCATCGAGGCGCAGGCGCCCAGCGAGGATCCGGACGAAGCCGAGTCCACCCTGCTCGAGGACGTCACAGACGGCCCAGACGCCTTGCGGGTCCGGCTGCCGGCACCGGCCGCGGTGGCCTTCGTAGTCCGCGCGCGGCGCGTGGTGGCCGCTGGCCGCCCGCCCTGCCCGCTGTGCAGCATGCCGCTGGACCCGCAGGGCCATCTCTGCCCCCGCCTCAACGGCTACCGGCGCATCGCTGAGGCTTAGCCCCATGTCTGCGCCTGACGAACGCGACCTGCGCGAGCAGCTCACCCCGGCCGTGGTGCTGGCCGAGCCGGACGCACTCGAGCTGCTCACCCGCGGCGAGCTCACCATCGAAGGACGGCTGGTGGACGCGTCCAACGCCACGCTGTACTGCGCGGCCACCCTGGATGGCGTCACCGGCGCGTGCGTGTACAAGCCCGAGTCCGGAGAGCGCCCGCTGTGGGACTTCCCGGACGGCACCCTGGCCTGCCGCGAGACGGCTGCGTACACCGTGTCCCGCAGCTCCGGCTGGGGGATCGTACCGCCGACCGTGCGCCGCGAGGACGGACCATTCGGTCCCGGCATGGTGCAGCTCTGGATCGACGTGCCGGACGAGATCGACCTGCGTGCCGTGCTGCGCGGGTGGCGTACCCAACTACAACAGCTCGTCGTCTTCGACGCGTTGATCAACAACGCGGACCGCAAGGGCGGCCATCTCTTGCCGACCGCGGACGGTCACCTGTACGCCGTCGACCACGGGGTGAGCTTCCACGTCGAGGAGAAGCTGCGCACGATCCTCTGGAACTGGGCGGGGGAGAAGCTGCCCGGCGACTGCGCCGAGGCCGTCTTGCGGCTGCGCGGCGAGATGGACGGCGCGTTGGGGGCAGAGCTCGCCGCGCTGCTGACTTCTGGCGAGGTCCGGGCCACCCGCCGTCGGCTGGACCGGCTCATCGCCAGCGGCCGGTTCCCGGAACCAAGCGGCGACTGGCCGGCCACGCCTTGGCCGCCCTGGTGAGCTGTCTCAGGGCGTGACGCCGTTCCACCGAAAACGACCGAGGGCACGCCCCAGTCTGGCGCTAGCGTGGCGGTCATGCAGGCCTGGCCCAGCCCCGCGTTGCCGCGCGTCCCCGGGGAGGGCGCGCCCCTCCGGCTGTACGACACCTCGTCAGGGGCGGTCCGGACAGCCATGCCGGTCGACGGCACCGCCGGCATCTACGTCTGCGGCATCACGCCGTACGACGCCACCCACCTGGGCCATGCCGCCACCTACCTCGCGTTCGACCTCGTCCAACGTGTGTGGCGCGACAAGGGCGTCTCGGTGCGGTACGTGCAGAACGTCACCGATGTCGACGATCCGCTGCTGGAGCGGGCCGCCGCGACCGGTGAGGACTGGCAGGCGCTCGCCCACCGCGAAACCGAGCTGTTCAAGCAGGACATGGCGGCGCTGCGCGCGCTGCCGCCCGACTTCTACGTCGGCGCGGTGGAGACGATCCCCGAGCTGGGCGAAGCCATCACGGAGCTGCTCGCGTCCTCCGCGGCGTACCGGGTGGACGAGGACATCTATTTCCGCATCGCCGCGGATCCGAAGTTCGGTTCGGTGTCGGGGCTGAGCCGCGCCGACATGCTGGCGCTGTTCGCCGAACGCGGCGGCGACCCCGACCGTCTCAGCAAAGACGATCCGCTGGACTCGTTGCTCTGGCGCGGCCCGCGTCCCAGCGAGCCGAAGTGGGAAAGTCCGAACGGACCGGGCCGCCCCGGCTGGCACATCGAGTGCTCGGTGATCGCGCTGACCAGGCTCGGCATGGGCTTTCTGGTCCAGGGCGGCGGCACCGACTTGATCTTCCCGCACCACGAGCACTCCGCATCGCACGCGCGGGCGCTCACCGGCGAGGCCACCTTCGCCGACCTCTACGTCCACGCCGGCATGATCGAGCTGGACGGGGAGAAGATGAGCAAGTCCCGTGGCAATCTCGTCTTCGTCTCCAAGCTGTGGGGCGCCGGGGTCGAACCCATGGCGATCCGGCTCGCACTGCTTGACGGGCACTACCGCGCCGACCGGGAGTGGAGCGGTGGCCGGCTCACCGGAGCGGAACGGCGGCTGGAGCGCTGGCGGGCCGCGGTGCGCAGCGGCGCCGGGGCGGCGACCGATCGTGTGATCGCTGAACTGCGCGCCGCACTCGCCAACGACCTGGACACCACCGCGGCGCTCGCCGCTGTCGACGCCTGGGCGGCCGCGACTAACACGGGCGCGGCGGAGGACCCCTCGGCCGGCGCCACGATCTCAGCCGCCGTGGACGCCCTCCTCGGCGTCGAGCTCCAATCGCCACCCGCCGCCCCGCACGATCAGGCAACTTTCGGCCGGGTCACGCGGCCAGGAGTTTCATGATCGGGCTAGGACGCGATCCGGGTCGTCGTACAGCATCCGCCAAGTGAACCGCAGCACGCGCCAGCCGGCTGCCACCAGTTCGTTCTGCCGTAACCGATCGGACTCGAACCGTCCCAACGCCGGCGCAGAACGAGCAGGCATGCACCATTCTCACCGCACCGAAGCGTCAACCAACTAATGACAGGCCGCACTAGCGCGGGTGGTCAGACTCCGATCGAGGCGAGGCGGCTGAAACCAGCAGCGGCGACGTTGAACCTGATCGGCGCACCCATTCCCATCTGCCTGATCTGATCGACTAGGGCATCGCTCGGCCTGCCGTAGATCTCGATCTTGGTGGTTGCGTCGAGGAAGTCATAGGCCCTGGCAATCCGTTCACGGGCCAGCTTGAGATGAAACACCAGGGAATCCTCGTCCGGGTGGATCTGGATCACGGTCATCTGACGGGCGTCGTCATCGATGTAGATCCCAAAGTGCAACATGCGTGGGTGGTTCGCTTCCAGAAACTCGCCCATCTCGCGGCTGGCCTGCTTGGCAACGTCGAGCTTGCCCAGTGTGATCGCGTGCGTGCCGACGTAAAGAAGTGATCCGTCCACCGCATCCCCTCCCATGGCGTCAACGTAGGTTTACGGCACGTAAACCTACGCGCGCGCTAGACATTGTGTCAAGTGCCGTTGGTGGGCCCGCCGTCAGTCGTTGAGCAGAGCGCTCTGAACCAGCCGAGTGAGGTTCCGGGTGTACTGCTCGGCCGTCCATCCGAGTTCGCGAGTGAGCTCCCGCCAGGCTCCGGGCATTGTGATGACATAGATGAGGTCCACCGCAGCATCGAGCGACCACCCCTCGGCGAGACGGCCTTCTGCGGCGATGCGCTCGACGATTGACCGAATGTGCGTCTGGCGGCGACCCATCCGATCCCGCCAGGCGGCGGCCAGCGCCTCGTCCTGGTATTGGCTGCTCTCTAGCACCTGGGTGATCCGATCGATCTTGGCGGTGTACCAGCTCATCGTCTGGATCCATCGCTGCAGGCTCTCCACGCCGGTGGCGCCACCGTGGATGTGCGCGCGGAGGTGGACGGCTCCAAGGCTGACGTCGATGAAGTCGACGAGGGCCACCAATAACCGAGAGCGGTCACCGAAATGCAGATAGACGGCCTGGCGCGAGACCCCTGCGCGGTCAGCAACATCGACGAGCCTCACTTCAGCACCCTGCTGCTCGAGCAATTCCCATGTTGCCTGGAGGATCCGACGCCGCGTCTCAGGATCGCCGTAGAGCGCCGCCTCGCTTGACATAACGTCAACCTAGCATGCGAGCCCGCTCGGTCCGCCATGCTCGGGCTCGGGCTGCGCGCGGCGCTCGGATCTGCCCGACCGGCGTACCCATGACTGTCGGCGGCGCGGCACCACCACGCTGTTCGCGGCGGTGCGGATCGCCACGGGCAAGGTGACCGCGGTCGGCCAGCCACGGCATCGGCGCCAGGAGTTCCTGTGCTTCCTCAGACAGGCCGCGATGCCCTACCCGACGTCGAGCTGCACCTGGTGATGGAAGCTACGCCGCGCACAACCGCGTCGAGGTGCGCCGCTGGCTCGCGGCGAATCGTCGCGTACACGTGCACTTCACCCCGACCCACGCCTCGTGGATGAACCTGGTCGAGGTGTGGTTCTCCCTGATCGAACGCCAGGCCATCCACCGCGGCACCTTCGGCTCGGTCAAGGACCTCAACGCCAAGATCCGCGCCTACATCGACAGCTGGCCTTCACCTGGACCAAGACCGCAGACGAGATCCTCAAGAAAGCCAACCGTAAGAACACTTCAAACGCGGGGCACTAGTGGCGGCAAGCCGTTACACGGAGGCCGCGATGAGGCCACAATCGTGCAACAGTCTCCGTGCTAAGGCCTCCGATGGACCATTGCTTCGAAGTGCGAGACGATAGGCGCGGACCGTGAGCAGGATAACTGCCACCA
>DATAEG010000100.1:0-3727 GCA_036258135.1 Jatrophihabitantaceae bacterium
GCTCAAGGACGGCGCGGACTACTACCTCACGACGTCGTCCTTCGACGCGTCGCCAGGCCTCCTGATCCACCACTCGCGGGACCTGGTCAGCTGGGCTCCGCTCACGTTCGCCCTGCCGCGCCCGCTCACCACGGTCTTCGCGGTCGACCTCGTCCGGCACGACGGCCGGTACTTCATCTACATCCCGTTCATCCCGTCGCCGTGGGCGCCGGACTTCGGGTCGCACCCGCGGATCTTCGTCATCCACGCCGACCGCATGGCCGGACCGTGGAGCGAGCCCGTCGACCTCGGCATCACCGACGCCATCGATCCGGGGCACGTGGTCGGCGAGGACGGGAAGCGCTACCTGTTCCTGAACGGGGTGCGTCGTGTCCGGCTGGCCGACGACGGCCTGGCCACCGACGGACCGGTCGAGCACGTCTACGACGGCTGGCGCTATCCGGACGACTGGGTGACTGAGGCGTATGCCCTGGAGGGGCCCAAGCTCTTTCGCCGCGGGCAATGGTTCTACCTGGTCAGCGCCGTCGGCGGCACGGCCGGGCCGCCGACGAGCCACATGGTGACGGTGGCCCGGGCCCGGTCCGTGCACGGCCCGTGGGAGGACGACCCCGCGAACCCGGTCGTGCGCACCCGCAGCGCGGATGAGGCGTGGTGGTCGCGCGGTCACGCGACCGCGGTCGAAGGACCTGACGGCGGCTGGTGGCTCGTGTACCACGGCTACGAGCATGGCTACCGGACGCTCGGCCGCCAGGTACTGCTCGAACCGGTCGAATGGACGCGTGACGGCTGGTTCCGGGCGACTGGCGGCGACCTGTCAACGCCGATCCGCATGCCGGCCTCCCGGCCCGGGCCGCGACCGGGTATGCCGTTGTCCGACCGGCTGGCCGGCCCCGCGCTCGGGCCTCAGTGGACCTTCTACGCGCCGGCCCGAGACGAGGCGACCCGCCTGCGGTTCACCGGCGGCGCGCTGTGCCTGGCGGGGAAGGGATCTGAGCCCTCGGACGGGTCCCCGCTGACCGTGCCCGCCGGGGACCGTGCGTACGAGGTCGAGGTCACCGTGTCCGGAGTCGAGCCCGGTGCGCACGGCGGACTGCTGCTGTTCTTCAACCGTGCGCTGTACCTCGGCATGGGCTGGGACGGCGTGACGATGACTACGTACAGCGGGGGCCACCGCAGCCACTTCCGGGAGCCGGTCACGCCTTCGGACGCGCTGCATCTGCGTATCAGGAACGACCATCACATCGTGACGTTCTTCCACAGCGCCGACGGCATGGACTGGACCCGGCACGGCGTGCGGTTCGAGACGAGCGGCTACAACGCCAACACGGCGAGCGATTTGCTCAGCCTGCGCCCGGCGCTCTTCGCCGCCGGCCCCGGCGCCGTGACCTTTAGCGACTTCCGCTATCGCGCCGTGGACTAAGCCCTCACCCTGCCGTTACCGACGCGACCTGGGGGTGGCCGATGGACAGCCCGCTCCCCGGATCGAAGAACTGCAGGTAACGGGTGTCGACGGCCAGCTCGAGCGGCTGGCCGTGCCGGACTCGGCTCTCCTTGGACACCCGGGCCGTCCACAGCGACTTGCCACCGACCAGCGCGGCCGTGGCCTCGGCCTCGTCCTCGGCGGCCGCTTCCTCGGCTGCCACGATGGCGGCGTGCTCCACGTGCGGGGCGTCGATGGTGAAGATCACCATGATCTCGCTGCCCAGCTCCTCGGTCACGCCCGCGGTCACGCGTATCATCCCGCGGCTGGCGTTGCCGAGGGTGGCGTCTTCGAAGTCCGACGGGCGGATGCCCAGGATCACCTGCTTGCCGAAGTAGTCCGCCAGGCCGGCTTTGGCGTCCAGGACCTCGGCGGGTACCGGCAGCTTGTAGCCGGCGAAGGTGACCGCCGCGCCGTCGTCGCGGACCAGCTCAGCGGTGACGAAGTTCATAGCTGGGGAGCCGATGAATCCGGCCACGAACAGGTTGACGGGCGATTCGAACAGGGCCTGCGGGGTGTCGACCTGCTGCAGCCGCCCGTCCCGCAGGACGCAGACGCGGTCGCCGAGCGTCATGGCTTCTACTTGGTCGTGGGTGACGTAGACGGTGGTGACGCCAAGCCGTTCGTGCAGCTGGTTGAGTGAGGCGCGCATAGAGACGCGGAGCTTGGCGTCCAGGTTAGACAGCGGCTCGTCCATCAAGAAGGCTCGCGGCTCGCGGACGATGGCCCGGCCCATCGCGACCCGTTGCCGCTGCCCGCCGGACAGCGCGGCGGGCTTGCGCTTGAGGTAGGGCTTGAGGCCGAGCATCTTAGCCGCCTCGTCCACCCGGCGCTGGATCTCGGTCTTGGGGGTCTTGCGCAGTTGCAGGCCGAAGGCCAGATTCTGCTCGACGGTCATGTGCGGGTACAGGGCGTAGTTCTGGAACACCATGGCGATGTCCCGGTCCTTCGGCGGCAGGTCGTTCACCACCCGGTCACCGATCGAGATCGTGCCCGCGGTGATCTCCTCCAGCCCCGCGATGGACCGCAGCGCCGTCGACTTACCGCAGCCCGACGGGCCGACCAGGACCATGAACTCGCCGTCCTGAATGTCCAGGCTCAGCCCGTCGACGGCCTTCACGCCGCCCGGGTAGGCCTTTTCCACGTGATCGAGGATGATCTGCGCCATCGTGGGCGCCCCTTTCAGCAATGTTCGTTGGCTTCCCAACAGCATCGGTGGCTCTCACCGCGGCAGGGAAGACGACATCGCCGATAGGCGGTATCGGCCAGATTGATGGTGAACCGGATTCTTCAGTCCGTCCCGGTGTGCACGGACCGTGCGGCCTCGGTGAACAGCTGGAGCAGCCAGCGGTGCCCGGCGTCCCGGTTGTACATGGGATGCCACCACAGCGCCTCCATGAGCGGCGCCACGTCGAAGGGACAGGGCAGGACGCGGATCGGGACGGCCGGAGTGAGCTGGCGCGCCAGCCGTTCCTGGATCAGCGCCACGCCGTTGCTGGCGGCGACGAGAAACGGCAGGGCCAGGAAGGTCTCCGTTACGAGCTGGACCCGGGGCTGCACGCCCAGGATGCTGAGTTGCTTGCCCGCGGGCGTGTAAGCGGTCGGTGTCTGATACGTCACTACCATCGGCAGCCGCTCGAGGTCGGCCATGGTCAGCTTCTCGCCGATGGCGGAATGGCCGGCGGCGACGATGCAGACCCACTGGTCGGTGAATAGCTGCCGTGACGGCAGGTCCGACAGGAACCCGTGTGGCAGCACCATCGCGTCGACGTCGCGCAGCGCCTGGGCGGCATCGTCGACCGCGGACACGGGAAGCTGGTGCAGCCGGAGCCGGACGTGCGGTGCTTGCTGCAGGAGCCCGGCCAGCAGCGGGCCCAGCACGGTGATCGCGTAATCGGAGATCAGCACGGTGAACTCGCGTTCGGAGGTCGCCGGGTCGAAGTCGGGCTCGCTGGCGAACACGCGGGCCACCGCGGCCAGCGCGCTTGTGGTCTGCTCGGCCAGTTGCGCGGCCAGTGGGGTCAGCTCGTACCGGTTGCCGACGCGGGCGAGCAGATCGTCGCGGAAGTGACGGCGCAGCCGGGCCAGGGAGGCGCTCAGCGAGGGCTGGCTCAGGCCGAGCCGCTCAGCCGCCCGGCTGACGCTGCGCTCCTGCAGCAGCGCGTCCAGCGACACGAGCAGGTTCATGTCCAGGTTGGCGAGCTTGCTCTCCTGCAGCGACCGGGGCATCAGTTCCGTCTATATCCA
>DATAEG010000101.1:0-2537 GCA_036258135.1 Jatrophihabitantaceae bacterium
AGGACACTCTTCTCCTCGACCGTCACGGCCGAGACGTAGGTGAGGCCTTGACCTTCGGCGTCGGCAGTCAGCAGGTTGTCGAGGAAGGTCAGTGTTGTGTCGCCGTAGTGGACGACCGTGCTCTCGAGCCGACGCACGTATTCGGCGGTGGCTGGATCCTGCAACTGGGCCACCGCGTGAGGTCGCTGGCGACGCCGGTGGCGGCGAAGAAAGCGCCGACCGTGGCGTGCAGGCCGCTGGTGGACAGGTTGGGGTTGGTCTTGCCGAGCTTGAACCGCCCCCACTCCGGGTGATCGAGGGACCCCCACCCCTGCGGGTCATCGGCCAGGGTCAACAGGTCGCCCCAGCCGAGTGCGGCGTCCGGCCACCCCAGCGCCTCGGCCATCGGGCGGGGCATCGCAACGACAAGCGGGGAGGACACGATCGACGTGTTCTCGGCCGGGAAGATGTCGGCCTGGTCCGCCTCGCGGGCGTCAAGCCGCGCGATTTCGACCCAGGCGCTGGACGCTGGGCTCCAGACGTCGGGCCGCGGGCCGTCTGTGGTCTCGTCCCAACCGCGTGCAAGCGCAGCAGCCGCGGCGCCGGAGGACGGCCGGGTCACCTCCACCCAGGAGCAGGACCCGGTCACCTCCCGGTTGGCGGCGTTGTACTCGCCCGCCAAGGCACTCAAGATCGCGTGCTTCTCCGGTGACGAGGCGACACGAGCTGCGTGCAGTCCTGCCGATCGGCGGGTGCGGGCGCGGCCGCCGCCTCGTCAGCGCTCTCGTCGACCGGCGCGGTGTCGTTGCCTCGGCCGACGAACCAGTAGACGCCTCCGACAATCAACGCCAGTGCCACGGCGATTGCGACGAACGCCCCGCCAGTACTGCGAGCTCGCCCGTCCGGCTTCCCGTGCGCCACCCCGGCCACCGTCCCCCCTGTCGCGCCGGGAATGCATCCCGGCGGCTGCTATCACCGACGTTAGTCGCCTTGCCATTGCACCGCCTCCGCCCCCCACCGCGGAAGGCTTCGCTCGTCTGCGGAAGGAGCAGGCCGTCCGCTGTGATCGTCAGGCGGAAGCAAGGGTGGCGTAGATGGTGGTGACCAGGCCGTCGACTGTGTCTTCGGGGAGCTGCTTTCCGAGGGAGTCGACGAGGTAGAACACGTCCACCGCCTCGGCGCCGAGCGTGCCGACCACCGCGGAGCGCACCATGGCCCGGCATTCCGCTATTGCAGACACCAAGCGGTACAGCAGGCCAGCCGTGTCGTGAGCGCGGACTTCGATCACTGTGGCGTCCGCGGACGCCCCGGGCAACACCTCGACATGGGGATCGGCGTGCGCAACGACTCGACGCCGCCGCTCACCGGCCCGGGCGCGGAGTTTGGCAGCGAGATCGACTCCGCCATCGAGCGCACGTGCGATGTCGGTTCTCAGCACATCGGCGCCGGGTGGACCGCGGAATCCGGTCGACGCGTGCCACACTTGCACGGCCCGGCCGCCGGCCGTCTGGATGGTCGCGGCTCGCACGTCGAGGCGGTGCACAGCGAGCACACCTGCTACTGGCGCCAGCGCGTCGGCACGCCCTGGCACGACGACCGTGACTCGACACGAACCGTCCGGCTGGTCGGGTACATCGACCCGCACGGCAAGTGTGGTGGATTGCGCGAGTTCCCGCTGGGCGGGCTCCAGCGTCGGTGGCTTCCGGAATCGCTTTCCGCCCAGCACCAGCCGGACCCGGGTCACCAACTCGGCGACTAGCCGCGCCCGCATGGGCGACCACGCGAGTGGCCCTGCTGCCGTGGCGTCGGCCTCGGTCAGCGCCGCGAGCAAGTCGAGTACTTCGACCGATCCGCAGGCCCGCGCCACCGCGTCGATCGTGGTCGGATCGTCGAGATCACGACGAGTTGCCATGGCCGGAAGCAGCAGGTGATGGCGCACCAGCAGCCCGAGCCGCTCCGCATCAACGAGAGACAGCCCGAGCCGCCTGCCCAGCTCCGTGCCGATCGCCGCGCCGGTCTCGCTGTGGTCCCCCGGTCCGCCTTTCCCGAGATCGTGGAACAGGGCCGCAAGCAACAGCAGGTCCGGCCGCGATACCCGCCGTGTGAGGCCGGCCGCCACGACTGCCGCCTCGACCTGATGTCGATCGACCGTGTGCCGGTGCACCGGTGTGCGCTGCGGCCGATATCGCACCGGCTCCCACTCCGGAAACCAGCGAACGATCAGACCGGCCGCCTCGAGCGAGTCCCACACCGGCACCGCTGCCCGGCCCGCGCCAAGCAGCGCGACGAGCGCGTCACGCGCTGCGTCCGGCCAGACCGGCGGCAATGGCGGACATTCGATTGCGAGCCGTTCGACAGTCGCCGGCGACAACACCAGACCGGCCTGAGCTGCGCCGGCCGCGGCGCGGAGCGGAATGACAGGATCCAGTTGTGGACGTGCGTCTCTGGCCAGCACCGCCTCGCCGTCATGCTCGACGACTCCATGACCAAGGGAGCGGCGGGAGACCGGACGGCGCGACCGCCCCGGGCCAGGCCGTGCACGCAGCGTCCGCTCCACC
>DATAEG010000102.1:0-24200 GCA_036258135.1 Jatrophihabitantaceae bacterium
CGGTGGCAGCGAACTTCGGATCTTCGGCATAGAGCCCCTGCTCGATCTGCTCGAGCAGCCGTTGCTCGTGCTCGGAGAGCGGCATCTTCATGCCCTCCTCAACGATGCGCCAGCGCGATCACTGACTGGTTCGGGACGTCCGGCGGGTGCGAGCCCCGCTATGACGAGCATACGAGCCGTTCCGCCCTCGCGAAAGGCAGACAACGCTCCGGTGGGAAACGAGTCTGCAACGCTTACCGCACAGCATCGCGAGCACTCGCCGGGGACGGTGGATCGGCGCCGAGCAGCGACGCTGGCCGCACCGTCTCGGGGCCGAAGCGGCGCGTGGCCGCGTCGGCGGCACGTTGGGCGGCCGCGGACCGGGCTGACGCCGCGGCTGACTCAGTCTCATCCGGCGCCGCGTCGCCGAAGTCCAGCGTGTCCTGGTAGGCCACCCCGGCCGCCGGGCCGAGGTTCTCCACCTTGACGCCGAGCAGCCGGATCCGCGGCCGGTCCAGCCGCAGCGCGGCGTATAGCGCTCGGACGCCCGCGTGAATCTCCGCGGTGTGGTCGGTCCAGTCCGCGAGCGTGTGGGCCCGGGTCAGGGTGCGGAAGTCGGCGAAGCGCACCTTTATGCCCACGGTCCGCGCGACCATCTCCCGGGCCCGCAGCCGAACACCGACCTCTTCGCTCAGCCGCAACAGCTCGCGCTCGATGTCGGCGGTGTCGGTCAGATCCACTTCGAACGTCCGGTCCGAGCTGATGGATTTCTCCACTCGGCCAGGCTCGACCTGGCGCGGATCGTCACCGCGGGCCAGCGCGGCCAGATGCTCGGCGGCACTCGCGCCGACGACGCGGCGCAGGACATCCGGCGGGGTCACGGCCACGTCGACGACCGTGGTGATCGCGCGCCGACGCAACGCCGCCGCCGTGCTCGGCCCGACGCCCCAGAGCGCGTTCACCGGCAGCGGGTGCAGGAAGTCGAGGGTCTCCGCGGCCGGGACGACGAGCAGCCCATCCGGCTTGCACAGCGAGGACGCGAGTTTGGCCACGAACTTGGTCGCGGCCACCCCGACCGAGCAGGTCAGAGAGAGATCGGCGGCCACCCGGCTTCGGATCCGGCGGGCGATGTCGGCGGGCCGGCCCAGCCGACGGACCGCGCCCGAGACGTCGAGGAACGCCTCGTCCAAGGACAGCGGCTCGACGAGGTCGGTCACCTCCGCCAAGATCGCCATCACCTGCCCTGACACCTGGCGGTAGGCGGCATGGTCGGGCCGGACCACCTCCGCGCCTGGACACAGCCGCAGCGCGCGGGTCATCGGCATGGCGCTGCGGACGCCGAACTGGCGGGCTTCGTAGGACGCTGCCGAAACCACGCCGCGCACCCCGCCGCCGACGATCACCGGTCGGCCGCGCAGCTCCGGACGGCGACGCACCTCGACGCTGGCGAAGAACGCGTCCATGTCGACATGCAGGATGTGGCAGCCGGTGTCGTCGCCGTCGGTCTCGCCGGACCGACGGGGCAGGTCAGCGCTGCGCCCCACGGTCAGCCGCCGCAGCGGGCCAGAACGTGCAGGGCCGGGGCCACGTCGCGGAACGGCGCCAGCTCGGCCGCGGCGCGGTCCAGGGCGGCCAGCGAGTCGCGCGGTGGATGCGCCCAGCTGCCGTCGGCCAGTCCCACCCAGCCCGATATCGCGCCCAGCCCGCTGACCCGCTCCACGGTAAGCCCGGCGTCGGCCGCCCACCCGATCACCTGCGCGGCCACTGACGTTCCCGCCCGGACCGACTCGAGGGCTGCCTCGGCGCCCGCGTGATCCGCGGCCGTGGCCCGCGCGTAGACGGCGGCGGCCGCGTTGGCCACGCGAATGCTGACCACGCCGTCCGGACGCGCGGCGCCCGCTGCGGAGGCGACGAGCCCGCCCGGGTCGTCCACCAGCGTGAGGACGTCGTGCAGCATGACCAAGTCATATCCCCTGGCACCGACGTAGGCGTCTAGGTTCTCGAGTTCGCCCTGGACCGCCTGGACCCGATTGGGGACGCCCGCCTCCGCCGCCCGCCGAGCCAGGGTGGCGAGCGCGTTGACGCTGGTGTCGACCACGGTGACTCGCGCTCCGTCGACCGCGAGCGGCACGGCCAAGCTGCCGCTGCCGCCGGCGCAGTCGAGGACCTGCACCTCGGCACCGGGACGCCGAGCCCGCAGGTCGGCCAGGACCTCGGCCAGCAACGCACCGATCTGGCCGTGTGCCGCCAACGTCGCCGTCACGAGCCCCACCGCGTCGAGGCTAGTCGTGGACCAGTCCAGGGGCGCGGACGTGCTCGAAGATCAAGTTGGTCTCCGTGAGGGCCACGTCGGGATTCGCGCTCAGGTTGTCAACCACGAAGTCGCGCAGGGTGTCGGTGCTGCTCGCCGCGATGTGCACGTAGAAGTCGACGGCGCCGGCTAGGAAGAACACGTTGAGCACCTCGGGGAGCGCCACCATTGTCTCGGCGAACTCGCTGAGGTGGCCACGGGCGTGCGCTTGGAGCCGGACCGCGATCATGGCCTGCACGGACTGGCCGAGCGCGGCCGGGTCGATGTCGGCGTGGTAGCCACGGATGACGCCCTTGTCGCGCATGGCGCGGATACGACCCAGGCAGGTCGACGGGGCAATTCCCACCCGCTCCGCTATCGCGTTGTTCGGCAGCCGGGCGTCGCGGGCCAGCAGGCGGAGAATGGCACGATCGGTCTCGTCGATGCTCGCGGCAGCGACCGGGCCGGTGACCGGCTGAACATCGTTCGTCCGAGCGCCCGGACCAGTCCGCGACCGCGAAGAAACGACTGACACAGCGCGAATCTAGCGAATCTTGCTCAGCTGCCTAGCGGCATGGACGGACGATGATTCAAAATCTCTCATCAGCCTGCGCCAGACGCAGTTACCACGTCGTCGTGAGGACTTCCGGTGAAGATCGGCATTCCCAAAGAGGTCAAGAACAACGAGTACCGGGTCGCCATCACCCCCGCGGGGGTGCACGAGTTGGTCGGCGACGGTCATCAGGTGTTCGTCCAGCAGGACGCGGGTGTCGGTTCCTCGCTGCCGGACGAGTCGTTCGTCGCCGCCGGGGCGACCATGCTGCCCGACGTCGACGATGTCTGGGCCGAAGGCGATTTGATCTTGAAGGTCAAGGAGCCGATTGCCGAGGAATACCACCGAATGCGCAAGGACCAGGTGCTCTTCACCTATCTGCACCTGGCCGCGTCCAAGGAATGCACCGACGCGCTGCTCGAGGCGGGCACGACGGCCATCGCCTATGAGACCGTCCAGCTGCCCGACGGGACGCTGCCGCTGCTGGCTCCGATGAGCGAGGTAGCCGGCCGGTTGGCGGCGCAGGTGGGCTCGTACCACCTCATGCGCCCGGTCGGTGGCCGTGGGACGCTGATGGGCGGCGTGCCCGGCGTGTACGCGGCCAAGGTCGTGATCATCGGCGCTGGGGTGGCCGGGCAGAACGCGGCCGCGATCGCGCTCGGCATGGAAGCCGAGGTGCTGCTGCTCGACCGCAACGTGGCCCGGCTGCGCCAGATGGACGCCATTTACCAGGGCCACTGCCAGACCGTCGCCTCCAACTCCTTCGAAGTGGAACGGGCCGTGCTCGACGCGGACCTGGTCATCGGCGCGGTGCTGGTGCCCGGGGCCAAGGCACCGAAGCTGATCAGCAACGAGCTGGTGTCCCGCATGTTGCCGGGATCGGTGCTCGTCGACATCGCCATCGACCAGGGCGGCTGCTTCGAGGACTCGCACCCGACCACCCACGACGACCCGACGTACAAGGTGCACGAGTCGGTGTTCTACTGCGTGGCTAACATGCCGGGTGCGGTGCCGCACACCTCCACGTACGCATTAACCAACGTCACGCTGCCCTACGCGGTGGAGCTGGCCAACCGGGGCTGGCGTGACGCGCTGCGCCGCGACCCGACCCTCGCCGGCGGGCTGAACATCTTCGAAGGCGAGGTCGTCAACGGGCCGGTGGCTGAGGCACACGGCTACCCGGTGCGGCGGCTCACCGAGATCATCTGAGCTGGCCGGCGTCCGCTTGCTCCGGCTCGCCCCGTTACAAAGGCTGGCGCACTGACCGCCCCAATCCGGCGGGCGGAGACGAGGAGCACGTTATGGCAGTCTCGATCGACCTGTCGAAGGGCCTCGACAAGGCCTATGAGGACAAGAGCCTCGAAGAGATCCTCGATGCGTCGCCCGCCGCCCTGGCCGGCGTGAGCGACAACGACGCACAACTGCTGGACCACGCGTTCGGGATCAAGACCGTTCGCGACCTCGGCGCCAACAAGTACTTCGCGCTGGCCGGTGTCCTGGTGGCGCTCTCCAACAAGCTCTGATCCGCCTCTCGTCGAGGGGGGCCGATAGGGGCACCCCTCGACGGCGCCGCACTCTTTCCGAAACTCGACGGCCGGGCGATACGTCACAATGGTCGGGTGCAGGCCGGGAGCCCTGAGTGGCGCTGACCGCCGACCGTCGGCAGTGGGTTCCGCGCACGGTGCAGGCCCGCGAGCAACTCGCCGCTTGGGCCGGACGCATCGTCACCCTGGCCGGACTTTGGTCGCTGGTCAGCATCCCGTTGCGCCCGTTCCAGTGGCCGGACTGGATCGACGACGCCTTCGGCCTGTTCAATATCCCGGCCGGCTCCAGCATCTTCCTTGTCATCTCGCTGCTGCTGCTGGGTAGCGCATTGCGCCGCCGACTGCGCGCGGCGCTCCTGCTGTCGGTGGTCTGGGAGGCGCTATCCGCGGTGCTGAGCGCGGCGCTGTTCGCCGTCGTGGCCATGCACTGGAACTCGCTGCACACCGCCGATCCCGACCACACCCGGCTGAACGGGATCTTCGCGCTCATCAGCGCGGGGACCGGTGTGATCCTCGCCCTAGTGCTCTGGTCGTGCCGCAGCGCGTTCCCGGCCCGGCTGGCGCCGGGCTCCCGGCTGGCGGCGGTGACGGTGCTCGTCGGCGGGCTGCTCCTCTCGATGTCCGTCGCGATCATGCTCACCGAGTTCTTCCCGAATTCTCTGGAGGGCCCGGGCGAGCGGATCGGCTGGTCGATCCGGGCCGCGGTCGGCGACCCCGCCGCCATCCCGGTCAACGGGCACGTCGGCCACCACTGGGTGGCCGCGGTCGCCGGTGTCCTCTCCGCAGCTTCGGTGCTCGCCGCGGCCTGGACGTTCCTGCGGTCGGCCCGCGCCAAGCAGTACCTCGGCGCGGACGAGGAGCTGCACGTCCGGCGGCTGTTGCTCGAGGCCGGCGAAGGCGATTCGCTGGGCTACTTCGCCACCCGCCGGGACAAGTCGGTGATCTTCTCGCGGGACGGCCGCGCCGCGGTCACCTACCGCGTTCTCGCGTCGGTGAGCCTGGCCAGTGCCGACCCGATAGGGCATCCGGCCGCGTGGCCGGCGGCGATCGACGCATGGGTGACCGAGGCCCGTTCGCACGGCTGGTTCCCGGCGGCGCTGTCGGTGAGCGAGCCAGGCGCTCGCGCCTACGTCGCGGCCGGCCTGAAGGCACTGAACCTGGGCGACGAAGCCATCATCGACGTCGACAGCTTCACCTTGGACGGTCACGCGATGCGGCCAGTACGGCAGGCCGTCACCCGCATCCAGCGCGTCGGGTACACCGTCGACGTGCGCCGCCACGGCGAGATTGACCTCGGAGAGCTTGCCCAGCTCGCGGATCTGGCCGAGAAGTGGCGCGGCGAGGCGACCGAGCGTGGCTTCTCGATGGCCCTGAACCGGCTGGGCGACGCCGCGGACGCCCGCTGCGTGATGGTCACCGCGCGGGACCGGACCGGGGAGCTGCGCGGCCTGCTTTCGTTCGTTCCGTGGGGTGCGCGCGGGCTCTCGCTCGACCTGATGCGCCGCGACCGGGCCGCGGAGAACGGCGTCATCGAGTTCATGGTGACGAGATTGGTCGAGGCGTGCCCGACGATGGCGGTGCGCCGGGTGTCGCTGAACTTCGCCATGTTCCGGTCGATATTCAGCTCCAGCGAGCGCATCGGTGCCGGCCCGGTGGTCCGGCTGACCGACTCTGCGCTCGGGTTCGCCTCGCGGTTCTGGCAGATCGAGACGCTGTACCGCTCGAACGCGAAGTACCTGCCGACGTGGGTGCCCCGGCTGATGTGCTTCGACTCCTCCCTCACGCTCACCCGCGCCGCCGTGGCCGCCGGAATGGCCGAAGGCTTCCTGCCCTCGGTCAGGCCACGGCCGAGGCGGGCGGCGGCGGACAAGGTGACCGTGGACGGGACCGAGCCGCTGGCGTTCACCGAGGCGGTTCGTCGGCAGGAGGAGCACCTGCTCCAGGCGCCCCGGCCGCGCCGTTCGGTCACCGAGCAACAGCGGGTGCGCCGCGAGAAGATCGCCCGGCTGGCCGAGGCGGGGCAGCAGGCCTATCCGGTCTCGGTGGCGCGCAGCGCCACGATCGCCGCGGTGCGCGCGGACCATCCGAACGTCGGTCCCGGCGAGAGCACCGGCGATCACGTGGCCGTGGCCGGGCGGGTGCGAGCCGTCCGCGACCTCGGCGGGGTGATCTTCGCCGTGTTGCAGGGCGACGGCGCGCAGGTCCAGGCGATGCTGACCGCCGATGAGACACCCGCCGACGCCTTCGCCCTGTGGAAGCGGGCCGTCGACCTAGGCGACCTGGTGTCGGTGTCCGGTGAGGTGGTCGCGTCCCGACGGGGCGAGCTGTCGGTGTTGGTGATGTCCTGGCAGATGGCCGCCAAGTGCCTGCGTCCGCTACCGGACCGGCACGCCGGCCTCTCGGATCCGGACGCGCTGGTGCGGCAGCGGAATCTAGACCTGATCGTCAACCCGCACTCGCTGGCCACCCTCCAGCTGCGCAGCCGCGCGGTGCAGGCGTTCCGGGACGGGTTCGTCCGTCGTGGCTTCGCCGAGGTCGAGACACCGATGCTGCACGCCGTCCACGGTGGCGCCGCGGCTCGACCGTTCCGGACCTACAGCAATGCCTACAACGTCGAGCTGTTTCTGCGCATCGCGCCGGAGCTGTACCTCAAGCGGCTCTGCGTTGCCGGCATGGGCAAGATCTTCGAGCTGAACCGCAGCTTCCGCAACGAGGGCGCCGACTCGACGCACAACCCCGAGTTCACCTCCGTCGAGGCCTACCAGGCCTACACCGACTACAACGACATGCGCGAGACCACCCGTGAGCTGCTCCTCGAAGTGGCCACCGCGGTACACGGCTCGCCAGTGGCCGTGCGCCCCGGTACTGACGGCCGGCCGACTCGCATCGATCTGACCCGACCGTGGCCGGTGATCACCGTCCACGATGCGGTGAGCAAGGCGGTCGGCATCCCGATCTCGCCGATGACCTCTTGCGCGCAACTGCACGAGATCTGCGCCGCCCACAAGGTGCGCACGCCCACCCAAGCCAGCGCCGGCGATCTGGTCGTCCGGCTCTATGAGCAGCTCGTGGCGAAGGACACCGACTTCCCGACGTTCTACACCGACTTCCCGTTGGAGTCCTCGCCGCTGACGCGGAGGCACCGTGAGGACCCGGCGCTCGCCGAACGGTGGGACCTCGTCGCGTTCGGAACCGAGATCGGCACGGCTTACTCCGAGCTCATCGACCCCATCGACCAGCGCGAGCGTCTCGTCGAACAGTCTCTGCGCGCCGCCGCCGGGGACTCCGAGGCGATGCAGATCGACGAGCCGTTCCTGACCGCGCTGGAGTACGCAATGCCGCCCACCGGCGGCCTCGGCATCGGCGTGGATCGGGTCGTCATGATGCTGACCGGCGCCGGGATCCGTTCGACGCTGGCGTTCCCGTTCGTGCGTCCACAACTGCCCTGATGTCGGCGACGTCCTCCGGCCGGACCCGGCAACAGCCGCCGACCAGTCGGGCGCCGTTGTCGGTCCAGACGGTCACCGCCTCGGCGTTGAACGCGGGCTCCCCCACCCACCGTCGGCGCTCTGGGTTCCACGCCTCGCCGCTGTTCGGGTAGACGACTACGGGCTTGTCGCTCGCGTTTGCGGCCTCGCGCACCAGCTCCGCGACGTCATCCGGCGCCGTGCAGTTGACGCCGACCGCGACTATCGCGTCGCAGTCGCGCGCCATGGCGAAGGCCTCGCTCGCGGGCTCGCCCGCCCGCGTCTCGGTACCGTCGCATGTGATCGAGAGCCACGCCGGTGTGGCGAGCGCCGTCAGCTCGGCGCACAACGCCTCGACCTCGGCGAGACACGGGATGGTCTCCACTGCCAACACATCGGGGTCAGCGTCATCCAGGGCCGCCAGTCGTCGACGGTGCCACTGCCGCAGCTGGGCCACGGTGAGGCCGTAATCGCCGCGGTACTCCGAGCCGTCGGCCAACATCGCGCCGTACGGGCCCACCGAGGCGGCCACCCACGGCGTACCGGCTTCGCGAGCCAGCGCCACGCTCCGCCTCAGCAGCGGCCCGGCGTCGTCGCCCAGCTTTTCGAACGACGCCTGGTAGCTCGCGCTCGTCACTACCTCCGCGCCCGCGTCCGCGAACGCGCGGTGCACGTCGACGATCGCCGCGGGATCGTCGCGGAGCAACCGCGCCGACCACAATTCGGACGACAGGTCGTGACCGCGGCGTTCGAGCTCGCTGGCCAGCCCACCGTCGAGCACGACCACCCGTTCCGCGACCGCGTCGATCAAGTCCACGAATCCAGTTTGCTCGTGCCGGGCGACGCGGAGGCGGCGGAGGGCGAACTGTTCGCCTTCGCTTACAGGTGGCCTATATGGCGTTCAGCGTTCCGGCGGTAGCCGCCGGTTACACCGCCACTGCGGTTGGGTTGTACGCGGTTGGCTCACCGATCAGCGCTGGCCGGCGCCCCGTAGCGGAGCCCGTCGAGGAAGAGCCGGGCCAGCCGGGTTGTGGCCTCCTGCCAGTCGGGCGTGTCGACGGTGTGACACAGCGCACCTATGGCGCGCAACACATCGTCGGCGGTCACATCGCTGCGCATCAGCCCGGCCTGGACGTTGGCTTCGATCAACGAGTCGAGCGCGCCCAGCAGCCGCTGCCGGCCGGTCGCGAACACGTCCGAGCCCGGCCCTAGCGCCGCTTTCAACGCCCCAGCCCAGCCTTTCTTCGCGGCCGCGTAGGCCACGAAGCGGCGGCACCACTCGTTGAGCGCGGCGTCCGGCGGCATGGTGGCCAGCAGCTGCGGAGCGGCATCGCAGAGCTGATCGACCTGGTCTCGGTAGACGGCTTCGAGCAGCGCCTCGCGGCTCGGGAAATGCCGGTAGAGCGTCCCGATCCCCACCCCCGCGTGACGGGCGATGTCCTCCAGGGACGCGGTCTCCCCCTGGTCGCCAAATGCGGTAGCGGCCGCCTGGAGGATGAGATCTCGGTTGCGTCGCGCGTCGGCGCGCAAGGGGCGCGCAGCTACGCGCGGCTGTCCCGCCGCGGCGTTCGCCACCGGCGAACTCATCACGCCACCTCCAAATAATGACTTGCTAAGCGGAGGCTTCCTCCATATCGTTACCGGAGGCACCTTCCACTTAACCCGAATCGTACCTCGCAGGAGTTGCTCGTGACCACACCAGTCTTGTCCGCCACGCGGCCGGCCCACTCGCCGCTGCGTCGACGTCTGGCCCACCCTCGCGTCGTCCTCGCGGTGATTCTGGTCAGCCAGCTGATGGTGGTGCTCGACGCCTCGATCGTGAACATCGCCCTGCCCGACATCAGGACGGCCCTAGGCTTCACCGCCGAGGACCTCTCGTGGGTCGTCAACGCCTACACGCTGACCTTCGGCGGCCTGCTCCTCCTCGGTGCCCGGGCCGGTGACCTGCTGGGCAGACGGCGCACGTTCCTGGCTGGCATCGGTGTGTTCGTGGCCGCATCACTGGCCGGCGGACTGGCCGCGTCCGGCGGGACGCTGCTGGCCGCTCGGGCCATACAAGGTGTCGGCGGCGCCTTCGCCGCTCCCGCTGCGCTCGCCCTGCTTATGACGCTCTTCCCGGAGCCACGGGAGCGCACCCGGGCCATCGGCCTGTTCACCGCGGTCTCGATCGGCGGTGCGACCATCGGGCTGGTGGCCGGCGGCATGTTGACCCAGTGGGTCTCGTGGCGCTGGGTGTTCTTCGTGAACGTCCCCATCGGCTTGGCGCTCATCGGGGCGGCCGCTCTGGTGCTGACCGAGACGCCACGACGGACCGGCCACTTCGACATCAGCGGGGCGCTGACGTCGACCGCGGGCATGACCGCGCTGGTCTACGGCTTCGTCCGCGCCGCTGAGGACGGCTGGAGCGACACGTGGACGATCGGTGTCTTCGCCATGGGCGCGCTGTTGCTCGGCACGTTTCTGGCCATCGAACGACGGGCCGCCGCTCCCATCACGCCGTTGCGTCTGTTCGCCGACCGCACCCGGGCCAGCTCGTATCTGGTCCGGTTGTTGCTGGTGGCCGGGATGATGGGGATGTTCTTCTTCCTGACCCAATTCCTGCAGGGCGTGCTCGGCTACACCGCGCTCGCCGCCGGCATGGCGTTCATCCCGCTGACGGTGATGCTCTTCGTCGCCTCGCAGCTTTCGGCGCGGGTGCTCTCCGAGCGCTTCGACCCGCAACGGCTCATGATCGTCGGGCTGCTCTTCTCGACGTCCGGTCTCTGGTGGTTGAGCCACCTGTCGGAGAACAGCTCCTACATCGCGTTGGTGGCGCCGCTGCTGGTCTTCGGCCTCGGCAACGGTCTCGCGTTCGTCCCGCTGACCGCGGCCGGGCTTCAGGGCGTGGCGCCCGCTGACGCCGGTGCCGCCTCCGGCCTGGTCAACGTGATGCAACAGGTCGGCGGCTCGCTGGGGCTGGCCATCCTGGTGACCGTGTTCGGCACGGCCAGCCGGCACGCCTCGATCGTGAGCGCCAACCCGGCCGAGCAGGCCCGGCACGCGTTCATCGTGGGCGCGGACCGCGGCTTCCTGGTGGCCAGTGCGCTTATCGCCGCATCGCTCGCGATGGTTCTGTTCGGCATGCGCCGTCCGCGCGCCCACGAGCCGGTTATTGATACCGAGCCTGAGGCGGTGCTGGTTACCGACTGACGCTCAGGTGTGGACGTAGGCCTGCTCGCCGGCCTCGACCGGCACCGCGAGGCGGTTCTCGTCGGGTGCCAGCGGGCAGGCCCACCGCACGTCGTAGGCGCACGACGGGTTGTAGAGATAGTTCATGTCGAGGCGCAGCCGGCGGGCGCCTATGTCGACCAGGCCCCGTCCGAAGGTGCCCTTGACGGTGTCGGTCAGGTACCGTCCGCCGCCGTAGGTGGACGTGCCCGAAGTCGCATCCCGAACGGGCAGGAACAGCCCGCCGCCGTAGGTGTGCAGCCACCAGAGCGTCAGCCGTCCCCAAGGCGTGGCGCAGATCCCCAGCCGGCGGTAGGTGAGCACGCCGTCCTCTCCCCCGGTGTTGATCTTGATCTCACCCTCCGCAGGCTCCAGCTCGACCTCGGCCACGGCGTCGGCGCTCGGCGGGTAATAGCGCAGCCCGTGGAAGCGTCCCCGTTCGTCCGCGGGGATGGGTGACTGGGGATGCGTCGCGAACAACTGGTCGCGAAGCAGCCGGAACCCGGCCAGATCGACGTCTGAGAGGTACAGCGAGGCGACGGTGTCTCGCCAGTCGGCGAGCTCGAGCTCGGGGACGCTCACGATGTCGCCCGCACGTGCGCCCCGGCGCCGACGGCGTACGCCTCGGCCACCAGCCTTGAGAAGTCGTCGTCCATCTGATCGAGGTCGGTGATGTGGAAATGGTGGACGTAGAGCTGCTTGGTGTAGGGCGCCACCGAACGGATGGTCGGGTGTGCCGCCTCCCGTTGGAGGTCCAGGTAGCCGCCGAGCCACGACTGGTGCGGGGTAGCGCCGGCGAAACCGCGCCGGATGCCCTTGAACGCGATCGCGGTCTTCGTCACCCGCAACGTCGTAGGCCCGCACGCGTCGACGAGGGCCCGGAACCGCTCGAACAGGGCGAGCACGTGCGGCGGAGCGGCATCCAGGTGGGTCTCGATCGGCACTTCCGGCGCGCTCATGTGGGCACAGCGACGATGAGGACCAGATAGGCCACCGCGGCACAGGGCAGGAGCGAGTCCAAGCGGTCCATCAGCCCGCCGTGGCCGGGCAGCAGCCGTCCCATGTCCTTCAGGCCGAGATCGCGCTTGATCATCGACTCGCCCAGGTCGCCCAACGTGGCGGTGACGACGATGGCGAGGCCGAAGAGCGCGCCCTTCCACCACTCTTGGTGGAACAGCAGAGCCATGAGCAGGGCACCGCAGACCGTGCAAGCGATCAGCGACCCCGCGAAACCTTCCCATGACTTCTTGGGCGACACCGTGGGCGCCATCGGGTGACGGCCGAGGAACACCCCTGTGGCGTATCCGCCGACGTCACTGCACACGACGGTCAGCACGAACGCGACGACGCGGCCCGCGCCGTCGTCCGGGTGCACCATGAGCACGGCGAAGCCGGCCAGGAGCGGCACGTAGAGCGCACAGAAAATCGCGACGCTGACGTCGCGCAGGTACCCGAGCGCGCCGTCGGCCAACCGCCAGATGGCGACCGCGGTAACGGTCAGCAGCAGCCCGGTGACCAAGCCGCTGCTGCCCCGATACCAGGCCACCAGGTCCATGGCCACGGCACCGATGACCATCGGGACGAGCGGCACCCGTGCCTCGACGGTGGCGATTCCGGTAGCCAGCTCGTACAGGGCGTAGACGACGGCGACGCAGACGAGGATTACGAAGCCGGGCCGCCACAGGAGCAGGGTGGCGAGGATCAAGGCACCCAGGGCGACCCCGACACCGATGGCCGCGGGCAGATTGCGTCCGGCCCTAGTGCCGGGGACCACCTCGCCGATCAGCACGGGCCGGAGCGCGGGCGGCAGGGTCGCGGTGTCCAGCGTCTGGCGCAGCGACCGGGAGTGCCGGCCCGACGGGGCCTCCTCGATATAGGCGGCCTCGATGGCCATCAGCTGCTCGGGGGTCAGGTCCTCGTCGTCGTCCTCACGGGCGTGCCTGCGCCCGGGCCGCGGCGGCTGGTTCGACACGGGCTAGACCTCGAGCAGCTCGGCTTCTTTGTGCTTGACGATCTCGTCGACATGCGCGGTGTATTTGGCGGTGATCTTGTCCAGCTCGCCCTCGGCGCGGTGCACGTCGTCCTCGCCGACCTCGCCGTCCTTGGCCAGCTTGTCCAGCGCGTCCTTGGCATGCCGGCGGACGGAGCGGATGGAGACCTTGGCCTCCTCGCCCTTGTGCCGGGCTACCCGGACCATCTCCTTGCGCCGCTCCTCGGTGAGCTGCGGGAACACCACGCGAATGACCTGGCCGTCATTGGTCGGGTTGACACCGAGGTCGCTGTTACGGATGGCCTTCTCGATGGCGGACATCTGCGAGGCGTCGTACGGCTTGATCACCGCCATACGCGCCTCGGGGATGTTCACCGACGCCATCTGTTGAAACGGCGTGGGAGCGCCGTAGTAGTCCACCGAGAGGCGCGCGAACGCGTTCGGGCTCGCGCGGCCGGTGCGGATGATGCCGAGTTCCTCGCGGGCGACCGAGACCGCCTTCTCCATCTTCTCTTCCGCTTCGAAGAGCGTCTCGTCGATCACGCTTGCCTCGCTTATCTCGGTTCGGGGACGGCCGGTTGCCATCAACCGATGGTGTTGACCAACGTGCCGATCTTTTCACCCCTGACGACGCGGATGATGGCCCCGGCACTGAGCGGGAAGAAGATCATGGGCAGCGCGTTGTCGCGGCACAGGCTCACCGCGGTGGCGTCGGCGACCTTCAGGTCGCGTTGCAGCACCTCGTCGAAGGAGATCGTGTCGAAGCGCACCGCGGCGGGATTGGTCCGCGGGTCGGAGTCGTAGACGCCGTCGACGCCGTTCTTGCCCATGAGCAATACATCACAGCCGAGCTCCAGCGCGCGTTGAGCGGCCGCCGTGTCGGTGGAGAAGAACGGCATGCCGACGCCGGCGCCGAAGATGACGACCCGGCCCTTCTCCAGATGCCGCTCGGCGCGACGCGGGATGTACGGCTCGGCCACCTGGCCCATCGCGATGGCGGTCTGAACCCGGGTCTGCACGCCGCGCTTCTCGAGGAAGTCCTGCAACGCCAGGCAGTTCATCACCGTGCCCAGCATGGCCATGTAGTCGGCGCGGTCGCGTTCCATACCGCCCTCGCTGAGCTCGGTACCGCGGAAGTAGTTGCCGCCGCCGATGACCACGCACACCTGTGTGCCGGAATCGACCACCGCGACGATCTCCGCAGCGATGCTGTCGACGATCGCCGGGTCGACGCCGATCTCGCCGCCGCCGAAGACCTCGCCGGACAGCTTGAGCATCACCCGTCGGTACTGGCCCGAACGGGACGGATCGGACTCGCTCACAACCGCCTCACCTCCCGTGTGCGCGCCGGTGCCGATCCTGCCGTATCGGCGCTCATCGGCGCACCATTAACGGGACCACACGGATCGGGGTCCACGCGAAAGCGTGGAGCGTTCTGTGCGCAGCGGTTTCGTGGGGTGATCTCAGGCGCCTACTTCGAAGTGCGCGAAGCCGGTGACGAACACGCCCGCCTCGTCCAGGACCGCCTTGACCGACTTCTTGCTGTCGTGGACGGAGGCCTGCTCGAGCAGCACGTTGTCCTTGAAGAAGCCGTTCAACCGGCCCTCGATGATCTTGGGCAGGGCCGGCTCGGGCTTGCCTTCCTCGCGGGCGGTGGCCTCGGCGATGCGCCGCTCGTGCGCGACGAGATCGGCAGGGACGTCCTCGCGAGCGAGGAACCGCGGCCGCATGGCAGAGATCTGCATCGCCGCGCCTCGAGCCGCCGCAAGGTCACCACCGGCGTACTGCACGAGGACGCCGATCTGCGGCGGCAGGTCCGCGGACTTGCGGTGCAGATAGGTGGCCACCTGCCCCGACAGCTTCACCGCCCGGCGCAGCTCGATCTTCTCGCCGATGACAGCGGCGACGGCGTCGATGTTCTCCTGGACGGAGCGGCCGTCCTTCAGGGTCTCGTTGCCGAGCTCGGCAGCCAGGCCGATCGGATCGTGCGCACCGGCGGACGCCTCGATGGCCGGCGAGCCGGCCAAGTGGGCGACGATGTCGCCAGCCAGGGTCTGGAACTGCTCGTTCTTGGCCACGAAGTCGGTCTCGCAGGCCAGCTCGATCATCGCACCCTCGGCGGCGGCTATGAGGCCGTTGGTGGCCTCCCGCTCGGCGCCACGCTTCTGCACCTTCGCGCCGGCCTTGACGCGCAGTATCTCGACGGCGGCGTCGAACTCGCCGTCGGCCTCCTCCAGCGCCTTCTTGCAGTCGAGCATGCCAGCGCCGGTCAGCTCGCGGAGCCGCTTGACATCAGCGGCAGAGACGTTCGCCATCACAGTCCTGTCTCGGGTCGGGAATCAGTCGGGGCGGCCTCGCCCTCAGCGGGCGGCGCCGCCGCGGCGCTGCTGGTAAGCAATTCGCGCTCCCATTCGGGCAACGGCTCGTCGGCACCCAGCTGACCGCGCTCCGGCTTGGTGTCTCCCGTGGTGTCCCGCCCGGCGTTGGCCGCGCCCGCGGCTCGGGCCATCAAGCCCTCGGCCACGGCGTCGGCGATGACGCGGGTGAGGAGCGCGGCGGAGCGGATGGCGTCGTCGTTGCCGGGGATCTTGTAGTCGACCTCGTCGGGATCGCAGTTGGTGTCCAGGATCGCGATGACCGGGATGTTGAGCTTGCGCGCCTCGCCGACGGCGATGTGCTCCTTCTTGGTGTCCACGATCCACACGGCGCTGGGCACCCGCGACATCTCCCGGATGCCGCCGAGGGTGCGTTCCAGCTTGTCCTTTTCTCGGGTGAGCATGAGCTGTTCCTTCTTGGTGGCCACGCCCTCCCAGCCGGCTTGCTCCATGGCCTCGAGGTCCTTCAGCCGCTGCAACCGCGAGTGCACCGTCTGGAAGTTGGTGAGCATCCCGCCCAGCCAGCGCTGGTTCACGTACGGCATCCCGACGCGGGTGGCCTGGTCGGCGATGGCCTGCTGCGCCTGCTTCTTCGTCCCGACGAAGAGCACGCTGCCGCCGTGCGCGACCGTCTCCTTGACGAATTCGTACGCCTGATCGATATATGTCAGCGTCTGTTGGAGGTCGATGATGTAGATGCCGTTGCGCTCGGTGAAGATGAATCTCTTCATCTTGGGATTCCAGCGGCGGGTCTGGTGCCCGAAGTGGACGCCGGAATCCAGCATTTCTCGCATAGTGACGACGGCCATGCCGGCGCCTCCCTGTCGTGCTCATGCGGGGCGGTGGCGGGCGGACGTCCGCCGGGCACCGCGCCGCGGCCTCGGTTGTCGCGACCACGGCCGGGGTGGCCGGGTCGCCCTGGTGCCCGGTGTCGCGGCCGGCCGCACCGAAACGTTGCGAATCGGACCGAGGATGGCCGCCTATCCGGCGTGGACCGGACGGGCACGCGAAGTCACCGGCTCGCGCCGGCGCTGGTGACCAGACCCGACGAGCGGGCCAGATCGGGCACCACTGTACCCGGCCACCCGTGGCGGCGCCGAATCCGTGCTTGGGCTGTCGGGTAAGGCCCTAAGGCACCCGAGCGGCCGCGGATATACGCCGTTGTGCCGATGTCTCGAGCCACCTCAGGCGAGCAACCTGAACAGCGTCGGAAGCCAACCAGAGGAGACCGAAATGACGCTCGGAACCGACTTCGTCGCCTACGAGGTCACCTACCGGCAGAGCAAGATTGCCGACGACTTCGCGGCCGCGAACGGAAGAGGACGGCACAGCTGGCGGCGGCTTCGCCGCCAGCACGGCCGTGTTCGCCAGGCCCGCGCCTCTGTGCGCCCGGCCCACGCCTGAGCCCGTCCGGTCCGACCCTGTCCTTCATCCTCCCGTCATCGCTTGGCCGCGTTTTCTGGCCGCTGAAATCGGTGCCAGTCGTCAGTGTGGTCGGCCATGATTGACGACGTGGTGCTGTCCCCGACCCCCTTCGTCGGCCGCGACGAAGACTTTGCCCGGCTCCGCGCACTGCTCGATCCCGAAGCCGGCAGTCTTGGCGCGCATGCCGCTCTGCTGGCTGGCGAGGCCGGCGTCGGCAAGACCCGGCTCCTTCGTGAACTCGCCCTCCAGGCCCAGGAGGACGGAGCTCTCGTCCTCGTCGGGCACTGCCTCGACCTGGACGCCGGCGCCTTGCCCTATCTCCCCTTCAGCGACGCCTTCGGGCGGCTGCGTCGCGAGCACCCCGAGCAGGCCGATCTGGCCATAACCGCCGCGCCCGCCATCGCCCGCCTGTTCCCGTCCCGGCGGATGATGGGCCAAGTCGAGGCTGAGGACAGCAGGGTCGACCGCTCCGAGCTGTATGAGGCGGTCTACGACGCGCTGGTAACGCTGGCCGCCGACCAACCCGTGCTGCTGGTCATCGAGGACGTCCACTGGGCCGACGAGTCGTCCCGGCACCTGCTCAGCTTCCTGTTGGCGCGTCCGTCGGACAGTCCGGTGCGGATCGTCGCCTCCTACCGCAGCGACGACCTGCACCGGCGTCATCCGCTGCGCGCCGCTCTCGCGGAATGGGGACGGCTGGACGGCGTGGCCCGGCTGGCGTTGGGTCCGCTGCGCGCCTCGGATGTACGCCAGCTCGTGCACAGCCTGCGTTCCGGTCCGGTGACCGAGCAGTCGATGCGGGCCATCATCGACCGGGCCGAGGGCAATGCGTTCTTCGCCGAGGAGCTTGTGGCCGCCCTCGACGACTCGTCCGCGCTGCTGCCGCTGGATCTGGCCGAGCTGCTGATGGTGCGGGTCGAGCGGCTGAGCGCAGATGCACGGCAGATAGTCCGCGCCGCGGCGGTGGCCGGACGGCGCGTCTCGCATCCGCTGCTCGCGGCTGTGCTCGATCTGCCTGACAACGAATTGGATCAGGCCATCCGGGTCGCGGTGGACTCCTACGTGTTGGTGCTCAGCGGCGACAGCGGTTACGCCTTTAGGCACGCGTTGCTGGCCGAGGCCGTCTACGAGGATCTGCTGCCCGGCGAGCGAGTTCGGCTGCACGCCGCGTACGCCCAGGTGCTGGCGAAGGGGGAGATTCCTGGAACGGCGGCCGAGTTGGCCCGGCACGCCCGCAAGTCGCTCGACCAGCCCACCGCCCTTGTGGCGAGCATCCGCGCGGCCAAGGAGGCGATGGACGTCGCCGCACCGTGGGAGGCCACCCGGCACTACGAGGAAGCGTTGGCGTTGTGGCCGGCAGTGCACCCGGATAGCAGCCCCGGCGACCCGGAGCTGGTGGCGTTGACGTTGAGCGCGGCTGAGGCCATGTCCGCGGCCGGCCACCCGTTCCGTGCCCAGTCGTTGCTGGCCGAGCGGCTGGCCAGCCTGCCCGACGATGCGGACACCGCCGACCGGCTGTGGCTGCTGCACGAGGCTGCCACCGTCGAAGTGAGCATCGCCTTGTACGACGAGGCATACCGGCACGCCACCGAGGCACTGGCGCTTACCGATGGCGCGCAGGCCAACGAAGGCCGGGCACGCAGCGTGGCGTTGCTGGCCCGGACCGCGCTCGAAGTGGACCACGACGAAGAGGCGTCCAGTTGGGCTATGGAGGCGCTGGCGCAGGCGCGCGAGCTGGGTTTGGTGGAGACCGAGGCCGGTGCCCGGGAGACGCTGGCGCGCATTGGCCAGCGGTCAGGAGCGCCCGAGGAGGCCGAGCGGTGGCTGATCGAAGCCGTCGAGCGGGCTACGTCGGGTGGGACCGGTGCGGTCGTGGCCGAGTTGCGGGTCAGGATGACGCTCGCGTTCCTGTATTACGACCTCGGTCGCGTCGACGAGGCCATCGAGCAGTTGCAGGCTACGGTGCGGCGCGGCGCCGAAGCCGGGATGCCGTGGTCGGTGCACGCCATGGACGCCCGGGTGCTGCTGACGTTGGCCGAGTACAACCGCGGCAACTGGGACGAATCGGAGCGGGTTGCTTCGGTCGTCGGCGACTCACCGCCGCCCTATGCCGAGGCGGCGCTGGCCGCAGCGGCCACCTTGGTGATGGCCGGCCGCGGGCAGGTCAAGCTGCTGCGGCTGCTGCCGCTGCTGCGCACGTGGTGGCGGAAAGACGCGTTGATCCCGGTCAACATCGCCACGCCGGCCATGGAGATGCTCCAGCTGTCCGGCGATCCCATCGCCGCCCTCGACATCCGTGACGAGATCGCGGCCTCGGTCGCGGCGAGCTGGGGAAACCCGCTGTTCCTGGCCCAGATCCGGCTGGCCGCCGTAGCGGTCGGGGTGGCCGCCAAGGCGTCCCGGGACTGGAGCGAGGCCGAGCGCAAGGCGGCGGTGAAGCGGCTCAGCCCGGTGGTAGCGAAGGCCACCGAGGCGGCACACGGGTGGGTCAGCGCGGATGCGGTGCGTCCGTTGGGCCCCGAGGGAGTGGCCTGGCTGGATCGGCTGCGTGCGGAGTGGCTGCGGCTGCGGCTGCTGGCCGACGTCGACCCGCCGACGCCTTCGGAGCTGATCGCGGCCTGGCGCATCGCACTGGAGAGCGCCACCGCGGACAACATGGTGTTCGAGCAGGCTCGCTGCCAGGCGCGGCTCGGCGCGTTTCTGCTCGCCGCCGGGGAAACGGAGGAAGCCCGCGAGCTCATCGACGCGGCCCGCGTGACCGGGCGACGGCTGGGTGCCGAACCGCTGCTGGCCGAGTTGCGCGAGCTGGGAACTGCGCCGAGGCGCAGCGCCGCCAATGCCGCGGAAGGCCTCACCGCCAGAGAGCGGGAGGTGCTCTCGCTGGTGGCCGCGGGCCGGACGAACCGGCAGATCGGCCAGGCGCTGTTTATCAGCGGTAAGACCGCCAGCGTCCACGTGTCGAACATCTTGGCCAAGCTCGGAGCGGGTAGCCGCACCGAGGCCGCGGCCATTGCCCGCCGGGACGCATTGATCGACTGATCGCACGTCGGCCGGGTTCTGGGCGCGCCTGACCATTGCTTGTCCACAGGGCCGCCGTTGTGCACAGATGGTGCCGACCGCTCCATTTGCCGTCTCGGGTGGCCGACGATCGGCCGGTGCGTGTGTCACTGAGGGGGGTTGCCGCGTTGGCGTCCCTGTCAGCAGGGGCAACGGTGGCGGCCGCCCTGGCAACCGGGGCGGCTGATGCTGCGCGGCCCGCCGTCGCGCCTGGTACGGGCACGGCCGTCACCGGCGTCTACCGGCCGCCGGTCGCTCCGTTGCGGGTCATCCGGCCGTTCCAGCCGCCGCCCACGCCGTACGCGGCGGGACACCGCGGCGTCGATCTGGCCACACACGTAGGCCAGCAGGTCCTCGCCGCCGGAGCTGGCACCGTCCGGTTCTCCGGCCCCGTGGCCGGGCGCGGCGTCATCGTGATCGCGCATCCGGACGGCGTACTCACTGAGTACGAGCCGGTTCGCCCCGCCGTGGCGGCCGGCGCGGTGGTGCGTATCGGTCAGGTCATCGGGCATGTCCTCGGTAAGCACGGCGCGTGGCCGGCGGGCGCGTGCCTGCACTGGGGCGCCCGGCGTGGCGGACACTATTTCGACCCACTCAGCCTGTTGCGGGCCTTGGGCGTCGTCCGCCTGGTGCCCTTGCACGGCCCGGTGCCCGGCCTGCCCCATTTCGCTTCTGGCGCCCGCTCTCCCCCGCCGCCCTCAGGCTCGGGGATGGGCCTGGTCGTAGGTCTTGCGCAGCCGTTCCACCGAGACATGCGTGTAGAGCTGAGTGGTGGCGAGGCTGGCGTGGCCGAGTAGCTCCTGGACCGACCGGAGGTCGGCGCCGCCCTCGACCATGTGCGTCGCGGCGCTGTGCCTCAGCCCATGCGGGCTCAGGTCGGGCGCGCCCGGCACCGCCGCGGCCAGTCGGTGCACGACTCGGCGCACGGTGCGCGGGTCGATGCGGCCGCCGCGTGCGCCTAACAAGAGCGCGGTGCCGCTGTCTTCCGTTCGCAGCACGGGACGGCCGTGGTCCAGCCATGCCTGAAGCGCGCGGTCTGCGGGTATGCCGAAGGGGACGCTGCGCTCCTTCGACCCTTTGCCAAGCACGCGCAGCAGACGTTGGCGCCGGTCGAGGTCTCCGGTGTCGAGGCCGACGAGTTCGGCCACGCGGATTCCGGTGGCGTAGAGCAGCTCGGCGATCAGGCGGTCACGCAGGACCAGAGCGGAGTCGTGCCGGGTTCCGCGTCTCCGATCGGTGCGCGACGACGCGGAGGCGACCATCATGCGGGCCGCCTCGTCCTGCTCAAGTACCGCGGGGAGCGTGCGGTGCGGTCGCGGGCTGGCCAGCAACTCGCCGGCGTCGTCCGCCGTCAGGCCGGTGCGGCGCAACCAGCCCGTGAACGTGCGCGCCGCCGCCGCACGCCGGGCCAGGGTGCTCCGCGCAGCGCCGCTGCCACGAAGCCGGGCAAGCCAGCCGCGCAGCATGCGCAGGTCCACCTCGTCGGGCCCGGTGGGGCCGAGCCCAGCGGCGTAGTCGAGCAGGCTGACGACGTCCCCGGCGTAGGCGCGAGCGGTGTGCGGCGAACAGCCGCGTTCCAGCAGCAGGTAGCGCTCGAAGCCGTCGACGGCCTGGCCCAGTGCGGGTGGGAGCGCAGCACGCTGCGCTAGCAGGTCGGGCCGGCCGGGGCGGGTCACAGGGGTGACGGTTGCCGCTAGGCCCGGCGGTCGTCAAGGCGCCACGCGGCGTCCACGGTCACGACCTGCGGTCAGTCGCCGGCGGTGGTTGATCGCGACGTGCGCAACCGGTGGCCGTCGGGACCGGAATCGAGGATGCCGGCCAACCGGAGCACCGGCACCGCCCGCAATACGGACACGACGTCGACCCCGCTTCGCACCGCCAGGTCGTCTTCGCTCACCCACCCTCGGGCGGGGAGCCCGTCGGCGACGGCACGGGCCACCGGATCGAGGTCGTCCAAGGCCGAGCTCCTCGGGCCGACCGAGTCTGACGAGTCTGGCGCCGAATAGACGCCGGGCGGCCCGACGCGGGCAAGTACGTCCGCGGCCGACGTGACCAAGGCCGCTGGCCTGGTCGGGTGGCGCAACAGGGCGTGGCAACCGACCGACAGAGCCGAGGTGACCGGTCCCGGGACAGCCATCAACGGCCGGCCCAGCAGTTGGCAGTGGCCGGCCGTGTTCAAGGCTCCTGAGCGCGCGGCGGCTTCGACAACGACGGTTCCGGCGGCGAAGGCGGCGACCAGGCGGTTCCGGGACAGGAACCGGCGTCGATGGGGCAAGGATCCCGGCGGACTTTCGGACACGACGAGACCGGTCTCGGCGATCCGCTCGAACAGCCGCTCGTGCGCCCTCGGATACGCGGTGTCCAGCCCGTTGGCGGCCACCAGCACGGTGACGCCATCGGTACTCAGGGCACCACGGTGCGCCGCGGCGTCGATCCCGAAGGCACCACCGGACACGATCGCCATGCCGTGCGCGGCGAGATCGTGGCCAAGTTCGGCGGCCAAGTGGTCACCGTACGGCGTGGCGGCCCGGGCGCCCACAATGGCTACGGACCGGACGCCGAGTTCGGGGACCGGACAGGGGCCGCGGGCCCAGAGGGCCAGGGGCACCGTGGGCTCACCGCCGTAGCGGGCGGTGCGTTGTCCGGCGGCCCATCCCGCCAGCCGTCGCTCCGCAGCCACGTAGAGCGCTGACAGAGCGAAGTGCGGCCACCGGGCCGACTCCGGGACGACGAGCTCGATGCCGTGCTTCTCGGCCACAAGCAGATCGGCCGATGGATCGCAGCTCGTCCTCCGGGCTGCGGTTGCGCGGCGCACCAGGTCAGGGACATCGTCGGCACGGATCAACTCCGCGGCCTGCACTGGGCCGAACCGGTTGACGAACTCGCTGACCGGCACCGATCCGGGCTCGGCCACCCGACTCAGGTACGCACGAGCGAGCAGTACCTCGTCGGGCACCTCCGGCGCCGCCGGAGACTCGGCGGCAGCGGCGCTCATGGGCATGCCATCGACGGGACCACACGGATCGGGCATGGCCGGCATTGGTGACCGGCAGCGTCGGCCCTGCCCGCGGAAACGCGGAGCGTTCCGTGCGGAGCGGTTTCGGGGGGTGATCTCATGCGGCCGGCTCCGTTCGGCCGGAGCGCAAAAACAAAGCCTCGGCGAGGTCGCCGGGGTCGGGGGCCTCGTGCCCGTTCAGGTCGGCCACAGTCCACCCGACGCGCAGGGTCCGGTGGTAGCCGCGTGCCGTGAGCACGCCCTGCTCTACGGCCCGGTCCAGCGACCGGAGGGCCCGGGCGTCCGGCCGGTATGGCGGACGCCGCAGGAGAACGCCGGGCACTTCGGAGTTGAGGCTGTGGCCGTAGCGGCGCCATCGGGCCCGGCTGGCCTGCCGAGCGGCCGCGACGCGCGCGGCCACTACGGCGCTGCATTCGCCGGTCGCAGAGTCGTCCGACAGGTCGGCGCGGGCGACAGGGTCGAGATCTAGGCGAAGATCGATGCGGTCGCGCAGCGGACCAGACAGTCTCTGCTGGTAGCGGCGGCGCACCATGGACACGCAGACGCAGTCGCGACTCCGCGGCGCCGCGCACGGGCACGGGTTGGCGGCCATGACGAGCAGGAACCGCGCCGGATAGGTCACCGCGCCGCCGCTGCGGTGCAGGACGACGCTGCCGGATTCCAAAGGCTGCCGCAGCGCCTCCAAGGCCGCCGGCTGGAACTCCGCGGCCTCGTCGAGCAGCAGGATCCCGCGGTGGGCCAGCGACACCGCGCCCGGCCGAGCGAGCCCGCTGCCGCCGCCTACCAGCGACGCCACCGTCGCGGTGTGATGCGGTACTTGAAGCGGAGGACGGCGGATGAGGGCGGTGCCGTCGGGGAGCGTGCCCGCCACGGAGTGGATGGCGGTCACCTCGAGGGCCTCGGAATCATCCAGCTCGGGAAGGATGCCGGGCAGGCGGGACGCCAACATGGTCTTTCCGGCCCCCGGCGGCCCCACCATGGACATGTGATGACCGCCGGCCGCGGCTACCTCGAGCGCCCGCCGGGCGGTGCCCTGGCCGACGACCTCGCTCAGGTCGGCGGGCGGCGGCTGGGCCGGCGCCTCACCCGGCTCGGCGGTCGGCGGCGCCGGCCCCGCGTCACGCAGCCAATCGATCACTGCGGACAGTGACCCGGCCGCCAGCACCTGCGCACCGGGCACCAGCGCCGCCTCGGCAGCACAAGCTTGCGGCACCACAATGCGGTCCATGCCCGCCGCGCGCAGCGCGAGGACCGTCGGAAGCACACCCCGGACCGGTCGGAGGCGCCCGTCGAGGCC
>DATAEG010000103.1:0-3276 GCA_036258135.1 Jatrophihabitantaceae bacterium
GCCATGAACCCGGTGCCGGTGATCGTCATCGGGGCGGGCCCGACCGGGTTGACGGCCGCGACGCTGCTCGGGCAGTACGGCGTCGAATGCCTGGTGCTGGACCGGTGGGCGTCGGTCTATCCGCAGCCCAGGGCGGTCCACCTCGACGACGAGGTCTACCGCGTGCTGGCACGGCTTGGACTCGCCGAGGAGTTCGCCGCGATCTCCCGGCCGTGCCACGGACTGCGGCTGCTCGACCCGGACATGCGGCCGCTCGCCGAATTCCGGCGCGGCACCGCGCACGGCCGGCACGGCTATCCCGAAGCCAACATGTTCGACCAGCCGGCGCTGGAGGCGATCCTCCGGATGAACCTCAAACGCTACGACTCGGTCACCTTCCGCGGCGACACCGAGGTCACCGCGCTGACCCAGGACCCCGCCGGCCGAGTGCGCGTCGATGTGACCGACCGGACCACCGGCCGCCAGGACTCGCTCCACGCCGACTACGTGCTGGGCTGCGACGGCGCCAACAGCCTGACCAGGACCACGATCGGCGCCACCGTGCGCGACCTCAAGTTCGAGCAGCGCTGGCTGGTCGTCGACGTGGACACCGACGCCGACCTCGCCGAGTGGGAAGGTGTGCACCAGGTCTGCGACCCGGACCGGGCCGGGACCTACATGCGGGTCGGCACGACCCGTTATCGCTGGGAGTTCCGGCTCGCCCCCGGGGAGACCGCGGACGACTTCGGCGACCTGACGCGGCTGCATGCGCTGATCGCCCCGTGGACCAAAGACATCCCGGCCGAGCGGCTGCAGCTGGTGCGCCTGGCCGAATACACCTTCCGCGCACAGGTCGCCGACCGCTGGCGCGACCGGCGGGTGTTCCTGCTCGGCGACGCCGCCCACCTCACCCCACCGTTCATCGGCCAAGGCATGGGTGCCGGCGTGCGCGACGCGATGAACCTCGCCTGGAAACTCGCCGGCGTGCTCAGCGGGGCGCTGCCCGAACGCGTGCTGGACACCTACGAGATCGAACGCAAGCCACACGTCCGCGCGCTGATCCGGCTGGCCAAGCTCGTCGGCATGGCGATGACCGAAGGCGGCAAGGTGGGCAACGTGCTGCGCCGCGTGCTCGCACCTCGGCTGCACCTCGTGCCCGGGATCTCAGCGCACATTCTCAACAGCGAGACGCCCGCCCTGCACCGCTGCGAGCTGGTGGTGCGGCCCCGGCTGCGCCGTTCCCTCGCCGGCCGGCTGTGCCCCAACGCGGTCCTCGCCGACGGCGTCCGGTTCGACGACGTGGCCGCCGGCCGGTTCGCGCTCGTCACCTCGACCGACCCGTCACCGGACCAGCGCACCGCCGTCCAGCACCGCGGAGGGGTGCTCGTCGTCGCCCGATCCGGCACCGAGCTGGCCCGCTGGTTGCGCGAGGGACGCGCGACCGCCGCCACCATCCGCCCCGACGGCACCGTCCTCCGAGCCGGCCGAGACCTGTCGGTGCTCTGCGCGGCCCTCCCCAGACTCGGCTGGGACGAACGCTGACCACCACAGGACGACCCCTAGTTCGCAGAAGGGCATTATCGTCCGCAAGCTTCCACTGGATCGTCCGCGTGAGCCTGACGCCTTGCCGCGCGACAAGTCTCCCTACAACTTCAAGGGCGCGCTTCGCGGCGCCGGCGCTTCGGGCACGGCAACCAAGCTGACCCCGGCGGCCGCGGTGACGGCGATGACGACCGGCCGTCGGTACGGCGGGCCGGAGGCCCTCGGTGCCGGGCTGGTCGAATTCGCCGTGCCCGACGCCGAGGTGCTGACCAAGGCGATCGAGCTGGTGCGGCCCCTGGCCGGCAAGGACCCCGGCACCTGGGCGCGATCAAGGCGACGATGTACGCCGCGGCGATCGTGGCCCTGCAACCGGCCTCAGATGTCGCCGTGCCATGATGCGGTGAATCGATCCTGTCCCCTGACCAACTCGGGCGGGACCTCTGCCGCCAGAAGGCCCACCATGAGCTAGGCGCGGTACAAGAACACCGAGGGTCTGAACATCGGCATCGACCGCTTCGCACGAGTGCGCGACCAGATCAAGGGCCTACGGGGTATCCACGCGGTGAATCCGTGACGTCCATCCCGCACCGGACACCAGGGACCACCGTGCCTTCCAGAAGCTGCTCGACATGGAAAGGAGGCCGACGGTGGCCCAGGTGACAGTGGATTTCAGCGGGACGACGGTGTTCGTCGCCGGCGGCACCAGCGGCATCAACCTTGGTATCGCCGAAGGGTTCGCCGCCGCCGGGGCGCGCGTGGCCGTGATGAGCCGGTCCCCGCAGAAGGTCGACGCCGCGGTGACGCGGCTGCAGGCGCTGGGCGCGGAGGCGACCGGTGGAGCGGCCGACGTGCGCGACCCGGAGGCCACCGGCGCGGCGCTTGGGCGCGCGCACGCGGCGTTCGGCGAGATCGACGTGCTCGTCTCCGGTGCGGCCGGGAACTTCCCGGCGGCGGCGCTGGACATGTCACCCAACGCCTTCCGCTCCGTCGTCGACATCGACCTGCTCGGGTCCTACCACGTGCTCCGGGCTGCCTACCCGCTGCTGCGCAAGCCCGGTGCGGCCGTCATCAACGTGTCGGCACCACAGGCGTTCGTTCCCATGGGGCTGCAGGCGCACGTGTGCGCCGCCAAGGCCGGCGTCGACATGCTGACCCGCGTGCTCGCCATCGAATGGGGAGGCGACGGCGTCCGGGTCAACTCGGTCGTCCCCGGCCCGATCGAGGGCACCGAGGGGATGCGGCGACTGGCGCCGACCCCCGAGGCCCATGAGCTGGTGCGGGCGACCGTGCCCGCCGCCCGTTGGGGCACACCTCGTGACGTCGCCGACGTCTGCCTGTTCCTGGCATCGCCCCTGGCGGCCTACGTCACCGGCGTCGTCCTGCCCGCCGACGGCGGCTGGTCCCTCGGCGGGGCCAGCACGGCGATGGCGGCGATCGCCGCCCAGTCGTCAAGGACACCGGGCGACGATTCCGGCTGAGCTCAGCGTCGACGCGCGGTAGCCACAATCCGCAGGTGGCGTTGGCTAGGCGGGGAGCATCAGGCTGAGCAGGTCGGCGACGACCGCGGGTTTCTCCTCGCCTTCGATCTCGACCATGCAGGACACCGTCAGCAGAACGGGCCCGCCCGGCTTCTCCTCGGCCGCGGCCAGCACGGTGTGGGCGCGGATCCGCTTCCCGGACCGCACCGGGGCAAGGAACCGGGCCTTGTCGATGCCGTAGTTCAGCGCCTGGGACACGCCATCGGGCACGATGCCG
>DATAEG010000104.1:0-1549 GCA_036258135.1 Jatrophihabitantaceae bacterium
CCGCACGTTCGAAACGTCGACCCGCAACACCCTCGACATCTCGGCCGTGCCCGTCGTCCAGCAGCTCTCGCACCTGCCGGTCATTGTCGACCCGTCCCATTCCGGTGGCCGGCGCGACCTGGTTCTTCCGCTCGCCCGGGCCGCGATCGCGGCCGGCGCAGACGGCATCATCGTCGATGTTCATCCCTCACCTGAGGAGGCACTGGTCGACGGGCCGCAGGCATTGGTGGGGGAAGACCTGCGTCAGCTGGCCTCGGCCGTCCGCCGCTTGCCCCCGCTGCTGGGCAGACGCCCGGCGGTGCGGCTCAGCACGATGCGGTCGTCAGTCGTCACCTGAGGCGTGTGGCCGGGCCACTGACGACGGGCGAAGCGTCCGGCCCGGCGGCTGTGTCGACGCGGATGTCGCGGCGGTCGGCCAGATACTCACGGATCGAGTACGCCGTGGCGGCAGCCCAGATCAGCACGATGACGACATAGGCGACGACACGCGCCAAGTCCGAGGCGTCTACCCAGTCGCTGCGCAGGATCGTCCTGACGTTCGTCAAGACGATCATGCCGCCAACGGCGGATCCCAGGACCCGAGCGGGTACCCGTCGCACCATCCAGGCAGCGAGCGGAGCCGCAAGCATGCCGCCGAGAAGCAGTACGGCCACCCAGGAGAAGTCGATGCTCTGCGCGCCAATGCCGACCAGGAAGCCGATGCTGGCGGCGACGGCCACGATGAACTCGCTGGTGTCGATCGAGCCGATGACCTTGCGGGGCTCCATCCGGCCGCTCGCGAGTAGTGCCGGTGTGCCGACCGGTCCCCAGCCCCCGCCGCCGGTCGCGTCCACGAATCCGGCGAACAGTCCCAGCGGCCCCAGAAAGCGCCTGCGGAGGGGCTTGCCCAGGTGCTGGCTGGAGAGCCCACGGAAGGTGAACCTGATCAGGATGTACACGCCCAGGGTCAGCAAGATCGCCGACATCAATGGGGCTGCGATCTCCGTCGACAGCCAGGACAGCAACGTAGCGCCGCCGAAGGCGCCTAGCGCTCCGGGAAGGGCGATGCGCCGGACCACCTTCCAATCCACGTTGTCGAACCGCCAGTGCGAGATCCCGGAGACAAGGGTGGTACCGATCTCCGCCAAGTGAACGGTGGCCGACGCCGCCGCAGGATTGGCGCCGATGGCGAGCAGCAGTGTCGTGGACGTCACGCCGTAAGCCATGCCCAGGCTGCCGTCGACGAACTGCGCAGCCAAGCCGACGAAACCGATCAGAACCAGCCCAGTCATCGGCTGCCACCACCCATGCCTTCATTACTAGTAAGTTGGTAGGAATAGTGAGCTACCAGATGGGGACTGTCAAGCCCGGCTATGTGTCGAGCAGGCTGGCCAACGTCTCGGCTGCCTTGCGGCAGTCGTCGGCGGTTACGTCCAGGTGGGTGATCAGCCGGACTGTCTGTGGACCGACGGCCGCGGCCAGGACACCTTCGGCCCGGGCCGCCTCGACCAACTGGCGTGCATCGATCCGGACCGCGGTCAGCTCGAGCATGACGATGTTCGTCTCGACG
>DATAEG010000105.1:0-13277 GCA_036258135.1 Jatrophihabitantaceae bacterium
GGGATCTTCGCGCCGATGGCCTGGAACTTGGCCGGGTTCTCCAGGAACTCCTTGATTTCCTGAAGCTCCTCGATGGCCTCGTCAACGCCCGCCACGTCGGCGAACGTCGTCTTGGGCATGTCCTTGTTGACCAGCTTGGCCTTGCTGCGGCCGAAGCTCATGACGCGGTTCCCGCCGCCCTGCATCTGGCTGAGGATGAAGAACAGGATCCCGAACAGGAGCAGGAAGGGCAGCATCGAGAACAGCAGGGATAGCCAGGGGTTGTCCTTGCTGACCTTGGTGGTGAAGGTGTTGCTGCCGCTGACGTGCGACTTGATCTCGCCGAAGATCTGCTGGGTGGCGTCGGCCGGGTAGGAAGTCTTGACCTTGGTGTGGCCGTCGACCGCGTTCTTCAGGTCCAGCTCGAGGACCTGCTCCTTGTCGTGGATGACGGCCTTGGTGACGTTGCCGGAGTCGACCTGAGACAACGCCTTGGAGGTGTCGATCGAGTGGTAGCTGTCACCCGTGGAGACCAGGCTGGGCAGGACGAAGAGGCCGATGAGGATGAGCAGTCCCCACAGCCACCACGACCGAACGACTCGCTTGCGATCCATAGTTTGTGGGCGGGCCCGTCGGCGCCCCACCTGCCTCCTGCTCAGCGCTGATACCGGCCAGCAATCCCCTGGCAAAGACGGTACACGGCACGGCTGCCGCGGGCCCCCCACGCTCAGGCGGTACGTGAGCGAAACCTGTATAGAGAAACGCGGCTATCGCGCTCAACGTTCCCTGCCGCCAGGCCCCCTCAGCCCTGTTCGCCGCAGGCCGAAAAGCCGCCCTTTACTTCTGCGCTGGCACCGCCACCGGGAGCTGGGACGCCGCCTCGGCCATCGCGGCGTACGCCGTCCGAGCCAGCGCGCCGCCGGTCGAGACGCGCCGCACCCCGGCCGCGGCCAGCTCCTCGAGGCTCGGGCCGTTCGGCAGCCGCAACACGTTGACCGGACCGCCCACCTCGGTGACGATGCGGTGGATGTCGTCGAGATCGACGAGTCCCGGCGCGTAGACAACGTCTGCTCCCGCGGCCCGGTAGGCCGTCAGCCGCTCGATGGTGTCGGCCAGGTCGGATCGGCCGTATAGGTGGTTCTCGGCGCGGGCGGTTAGGACGAGCCCGGTCCGTTTGGCCGCGGTGGCCGCGGCCGCCACTCGTTCGGTCGCCTTGGGCAATTCGTCGATCGAGCCGGTGGCCGGGTCGTAGTCCTCGATGGAGATGCCCGCGGCGCCCGCGGCGGCGACCAGTTCGACGGTGTGTTCCACGCCGGCCAGGTCGTCGGCGTAGCAGCGCTCTGCGTCGACGTTCAGTGGCACGGTCAGCACGCCGGTGAGCGCGGCCACGTGTACCAGCAGCTCGCCGCGGGTGACCTGCTGGTCCTCCTTGCCGAGCGACCAGGCCAGCCCCGAGCTCGTCGTGGCCAGGGCGTGGAACCCCAGCTCGGCCAGCCGCCGCGCCGAGCCCACGTCCCACGGGTTGGGCATGACGAACAAGTCGCGCCGATGCAGTTGGTGGAAACGGGCGCGCAGATCGGGCGGCACCCCTAGCCTCCGTACACGCTGGACTTGAGGATGCCGATGTAGGGCAAGCCCCGGTACTGCTCGGCGTAGTCCAGGCCATATCCGACGACGAACGCGTTCGGGATCTCGAACCCCACGTACTTCACGTCCAACTCGACCTTGGCGGCGTCGGACTTGCGCAGCAGAGAGACGATCTCCATCGAGGCCGGGGCGCGGGACTGTAGGTTCTTCAGCAACCAGGACAGGGTTAGCCCGGAGTCGATGATGTCCTCGACGACTAGGACATGCTCACCGGATATATCGCGGTCGAGGTCCTTGAGGATGCGCACCACCCCTGATGTCCGGTGCGAGGAGCCGTAGGAGCTGACCGCCATGAACTCCATCGTCGACGGACGTTGCAATGCACGGGCCAGGTCGGACATGAACATGGCCGCACCCTTGAGCACGCCGACCAGCAGGACCTCGCGGTCGGCGTAGTCGGCGTCGATCCGAGCGGCCAGCTCGGCGATCTTGTCCCGAATCTGGTCGGCGGTGATGATGATCGACTCGATGTCGGCGTCCAGCACGGGCACGGAGGCTCCTGAGGGGGCGTTGGCTGATCTCATGGGGCTATCTGAGGGCTGATCTCAAAGCGCGCTGATGTGCAGCCTGCCAGACGCCCGCTCGACGCGATAACCGCCAGGCAGGTCGACCGGCCCCTGCCCGTGCCAGTCGGTGAGGAGCCGGTCCAGCTCGGCGTAGTGCTCCGCCGTGAGCGGCCCCGTGCCGGCTGTCCCGGTCCACATCCGCAGCAGCCGCACCCGCACTGCCTTGGGCTCGGCCCGCGCTGTCTCGACCTCGAGGGGGTCGCCGAGATCCGGCAATAGCCGCACGGCGAGCGCGTCGAGGGCGGCGTTGTCCTCGCCCAACTGCGCTGCGGTGCGCGCCAGCGCCGCCGCCACCCCGCCGCCGAGGATGCTCTCGAGCAGCGGCAAGGCTTCGGCCCGAAGCCGGGCTCGGGTGTAGCTGGCGTCGACGTTGTGCGGGTCGTCCCAGAACGGCAGCCCAAGCGCTGTGCAGGCCGCCCGGGTCGTCCGACGGGTCACGTCCAGCAGCGGACGCACCCGGCGTCCGTCCCGCGGGCGCATCCCGGCGAGAGACCGGGCGCCGGAGCCGCGGCCCAGCCCGAGTAGGACGGTCTCGGCCTGGTCATCACGGGTATGGCCGAGCAGCAGCCAGCCCTGCGTCTCGGCGGCCACCGCGTCCAGGGCGCCGTAGCGGGCGATCCGCGCGGCGTTCTCCGGACCGCCGGCCGAGCCGACGTCTACAGGCACCACCAGCACCGGATCGAGACCGAGCTCGTAGCCGAGCTGGGCGGTCTGCCGGGCGCGTTGGGCCGAACCCGGCTGAAGCTGGTGGTCGACGGTCACCATCCCGGCCGACCGGCAGTCGCGAGCGGCGACGAACGCCACCGCGGCCGCCAACGCCGTCGAGTCGGCGCCGCCGGAGCAGGCCAACACCAGCGGTCCGTCAGGCAATGCGGCGATCGCATCACGGACCGCTCGGCGTACTTCGGCGACCGCCGGATCCGGCCCCATCACCGCACCGTTCGTCGACTCAGCCGTGGACGCGGGCGATCCACTTGTCCGGCTCGGAGATCTCGGCCTTGGCGGGCAGCGTCTCCGGCGAGGTCCAAATCGCGTTGAAGCCGTCCAGCCCGATCTTGTCCACGACCTGACGGACGAACGCGGATCCCTCGATGTACTGGCGGGTCTTGGCGTCCAGCCCGAGCAACCGGCGCACCAGCCGGTCCAACGGATTGCCGCCCTTCTGCCGGCGCACCGCGAAACGCGCCTCGATCTCCGGCTGACTCGGGATCACGGCCGGCGAGACCGCGTTCATCACGTACTCCGCATGCCCCTCGACCAGGCTCATGAACCCGGTCAGCCGGTCGATCACCTCGCGCTGCTCGGGCGTGGCCAGGGCTCCCGCGATGCCCGTGCCGTCACCCTCGCCGCGGATCACCTTCATCAGCTCGGACATGGCCTTGCCGAGCCGCTCCTTGATCGCGGCCGGATCGAGGTCCAATCCCGCCGTGAGGGCGTCCACCTCGTCGTGCATGTGTGTGCGCATCCAGGGCACCGCGGTGAACTGGACCCGGTGCGTGACCTCGTGCAAACACACCCACAACCTGAAGTCGCTGGGCTTGACGTTGAGCTTGCGCTCCACGTCGACCACGTTCGGCGCTACCAGCAGCAGTTGGCCATTGGGCTGGTCGAAGAACTCGAACTGACCGAGCACCTTGCCGGACATGAAGCCGAGCAAGGCGCCCGCCTGCGCACCGGTGACCCGGCCCCCGATGACCTCGCCGAGGCGCCCCATGTTGGCGCTCTCGCTCAGCTTGTCCACGAGCGGCCGGGTGAGCTTGCTCATGCCGCGGGCGTTGACGTCGATCCAGCCGGGCCGGTCGACGACCCGGGTGATCGCGGTCAGCGGCGGTTCGTGCAGGCCGGTGATCTCGGCGACATGTCCGGCGGCCACCTCGGCGGCAGAATCGAGCTCAGCGACCACGGCGGCGGCCTCGTCCGGCTCGACGTGCGGCGGTGCGGGCGCCATCCGGCGCGCGGTCGACGCGGCCAGCTCCCAGTCGATCAGCGAGGTCACCTCAACCACGCTACCGATCTGGCGAGAGCACTAGGTGCACCCGCAGCGGGCCAGCGCCGCGGCCGCTGCGTCCAAGGACTTCTCGCCGGCGTCGATGTCGGGCACGCCGCGGACCATGAACGCGAAGAGCAGCACCCGTCCCGACACGTCCCGGACGATCCCGGCCAGGGTGACCACGTTGGCGATCGTCCCCGTCTTCGCCCGTACCCGGCCGGCGCCGGACTTGGACCGGCCCACCTCGAAGCGGGTGGCGAGCGTGCCGTCCCACGCGGCCACAGGCATGGCGGCGACCACGTTGCCGAGCGCCGGGTACTTGCCACTCACGACGGCATGGAGGAGCGCGCCCAGCGAACGGGGGGCGATCCGGTCCAGTTCGGAGAGCCCGGAGGCGTCCACGAGGTGCACACCGGATGCGACGCCGATCTTGGCGACCTCTAACGTGACCGCGGCCGCGGCCTCGGTGAACGACGGCGGCTGCTGGACGCGGCGGGCCACTTCGCGGCCGAGGAGCTCGGCGATGACATTGTCGGAGTCCTTCAGCATTTGCTCGATGAGATCGAGCATGGTGGCGGAGGTGACTGCACCGAGTTTGCGGGCCGACGGCGCGGCACGCCCCATAGTTACCGGCACAGTCGGCACGCCCGCGAGCCGGGCGAAGGCGCGACCGGCCTCGAGATCCGGTACCGCGCTGCGCATGGCGCCGCCGGTGGCGGGCAGGCCGCCGTCGACCATGAGCGGCGTGATCGCCGAAGCGTAGGTGGACGGCACGTCGTCGGGCTGCCAGCCGGGCGCCGTGCGGGGACCGATGAACCGCGAGTCGTCGACCACGATCGAGGTGATCGGCGTGCCGGCTAGAGCCTTGCGCGTCTGGGTCGCGAGGTCGTACATCCGCGCGGCGGAGCGGTACTCCGTGGGCTTGCCCGGCCGGGCGGCGCTGAGCGTGGGGTCGCCGCCCCCGACGAGCACGACCTGGCCGGGTGCGTCGCCCGCCTCGGCCACGGTGGTGAACCGCTCGTCCGGACGCGACACGGAAAGCAGCGCCACTGCGGTGGTCAGCTTGGCGGTGGAGGCGGGCGCAAAGCCGCGGCCGCCAAGCCGGTTGTCGAGAACGGCGCCGGACGGTCCGTCGGCGACATACGCGCCGACCAGCGACCCCAACGCGGGCACGCGCAGGTACGGCGCTAGCAGCGCGGTCACCTCCGCGGCATTGGCCGGCGGGCCGGCGTCCGGCGTCCCGGTCGAAGGTTCGGCGGCAGCGGCGGACACTGCGCTCGGTGTGGTCGGCGGATGCGAGGGCGCGGGCGTGCTGGCCACCCCCTCCTCGGCGAGGTTGCGCACCGCACGCCCGCCGAAGAAGCCGAGTACGCAGACGGCCACGGCGACCAGCGCGACCACCATCGTCCAGCGCGCGGAGCGAACGGGGGCCGACACCCGACACACACTAGGCTTTCGTCCGAGCCGGGCTCACCCAGTAAGGGAGGCGGTCTGCATGGAGTTCGACGTCCTGATCGAGATTCCCAGAGGCAGCCGCAACAAGTACGAAGTCGACCATCAGAGCGGCCGTATACGACTGGACCGGACGCTGTTCACGTCGACTCAGTACCCGGCCGACTACGGCTACATCGACGGCACCCTCGGGCTGGACGGCGATCCCCTGGACGCGCTGGTCATCATCGAGGGCGATCCGCTGTTCCCCGGCGTCCTGGTCCGCTGCCGCGCCATCGGCATGTTCCGGATGACCGACGAGAAGGGGCCCGACGACAAGGTCCTCTGCGTGCCCAACACCGACCCGCGGCTCGAGCACCTGCGCGACATCCATCACCTGCCGGAGTTCGACCGACTGGAGATCCAGCATTTCTTCGAGGTCTATAAAGACCTGGAGCCCGGCAAGAGCGTTGAGGGCGCCACCTGGGTGGGCCGCGCCGAGGCCGAGGCCGAACTCGAACGCGCCCGGCAGCGACTGGCCGAGTCCGAAGACATGCACTGACCGGCTGTCGATTCGGCGCGGCCGCGTTCGTCAACCCTGCGTCAGAGTCATGAGCGGAAGGAACGCGATGCCGAACTACATGATCTTGATCTACGGCGACGAGAAGGAATGGGAGGGCGCTAGCGAGGCTGACATCGCCGACATCTACCAGCGGCATGGCGAGTTCGCCAAGCAGGTCCCGGAGACCGGCGGCAAGATCCTCGCGGGCGACGCGTTGGAGCCAACGAGCACGGCGACGTCGATCAGCGAGGGCGTGGTGACGGCCGGGCCGTTCGCGGAGACCGCTGAGCAGCTCGGCGGGTACTACTTGGTCGAGGCGCGCGACCTGGACCACGCACTCGAGATCGGCAAGATGGTCCCGACCGGCAAGGGCGGCGGCACGATCGAGGTGCGCCCGATCGTGGTGTTCAGCTAACTCATTCCGCGACCGGCACGATCCTGATCGGCCGGTAAACCAGCGCCGGGGAGTCGGCGGATGCGCGGCAGGTCAGCTTCTCCGGCCGCGCCCGGTGCACCGCGACGGTTACCTCGACAGGCCCGTGCAGGGTCGCCAGCCCGACCACGGTGGGCTCGCCGTGCCTGCGGTGTACGCCGGTGACGCGGACCTCGTCGACCCGCCGCAATGCCAGCTGCTCGTGCGCGAACGCCATCGCCGCCTGCGCGGCTGGGACGTAGCCAACCCGGCCGCGCAGCAGGGCGCCGACCACCTCACCCGCATCGGCGGCGTCAATGAACTCGCGCGCCGCGAAGGGCAGCACCCGTCCGTACATCAGCCCGGTCGGCAGCACCAGGACGTTCGCGGCGAACCGCTCCCCGCCGATGTGGCTGCACTCCCACACCCGGTCCGGGCACAGCTCGGCGAATGCGCGGGCCACCGGCCGGCCGCGCAGGGCGCAGCACACGTCATGCCGGCTGTGCGCGCAGACGAGAAAGGTCGGCTGGGGCAGCCGCACGCCCTCGGTTCCGTCCAGAGCGAGGTCCAGCAGATCTGTGTCGAACCGGTAGCTGCCCCACCGCTGCTCCTCCCGTCCGGCCCGGCAGTCCGCCAGCGCCCACCGGCGCAGCCCACCGGCGCGGGTCCGTCCGAAATGGCGGATCGCCAGCGTCCGGATCCCCTTGGCCGCCGCCTTTCGTTCCAGCTCAGCGGCGATCTCATGGTCGAAGCGTGACGCGCCTAGGCCTGCGACGCCCCACGGCCCTGGCTGCTCGACGAGCAGTACCCGTCCCGCGGGGAAGGCGGTACCGAGCATGGGGTCGCCACGCAACTGGGCACGGAGGGCGCAGCGCTCCAGCGTCTCGCGCGGGACCGGTACTTGGCGCACGAGGGGCTAGTGTCCTGTGGCGCTAGCTCGGGACGACGATAGCGTCGCGGAGCAAGTGGCGGGCCAGCACCATCTGCTCGGTGGCGTCCAGGCCGGGCAGCTGCGCCGGGGTGAACTCCGTCCCGGTGAGCACCCACTTGATGGCGGACTCGGTGTTGCCCGGCATCGAGACTGTCTTGTCCATGACGCGCACGGTGACCTTGTCGTCGGCAGTGCTCAGCGTGGCGCGCACTCCACCGCGCAGCCGCAGCGGCGTCGACGGAGTCAGCGACCCGGCGGCAGCCGATTGGGCCAGTGGGGCGATCGGTTCGGGCCGGGTGTCAGCGGCCAGCGTCGCACCCAGGCGCGCGGCCACTGTGGCGGTGAGGTCGTCGCCGCTGTCCTTGAGCATCTCCACGACGGCTTCGAGGGTGGCCCGCAGGTGAGGTGCGAGGGTGTCCGGGTCGGCCAGATCAGCGCCGGCGGGCAGAGAGGTCCGCAGTTCCGGCCTGGTCTTCGCGGCCCGAAGCAGTTCGCTGACGATGTTCGTCCGGGTGATCGGGTGGACACCGACGGTCAGGTGGATCGACAGCTCGCCCTGAGCTACCGCGGAGTGCAGGTAGCCGCGCGGTAGATAGAGCGAATCCCCGGGCGCCAGCTCGGTGTCCATCAGTGGCGGCTCCGTGGCCCGGGCGGCCACCTCGGCGCGGACGGATTCCCACGGCTGCTCGGCGAGCGGATCGGCAACCACCGGCTCGTGGATCCGCCACCGCTTACGGCCGGTCACCTGAAGCACGAAGACCTCGTGCGTGTCGTAGTGGGCGGCAAAGCCCTGGTTCTGCGGCGGCGTGATGTAGGCGTTTATCTGAGTGGGATGCCCAAGTTCCTCGGACAGCCGTGTCGAGAAGGCCACCAGCGGCGGCCAGGTGCGGTGCAGAGCCTGTAGCACCAGCGTGGCGCCGTCGGCGATCAGATCGAGGATCTTGTCGTCCGCGGCCTGGTCGGCGATCGCGGCGCCGGCGCCGCCCGAACGGGTGAAGCGCGTCGGCTGGATGACGTTCCCTTCCTTCGCCATGCGCAGGAACGGGGTGCGCAGCCCACGCCGCGAGACGAGTTCGTCCACGGCCGCCGCGTCGAGCAGGTCGGCGAAGCCGCGGCCGCCGAGCTCGGCGGCCGAGCGCAGGAGCGGCCGGCGCGCCCAGTAGTCCCGGGCGAAATCCTCGACCGAAAGCCCGGTGGCTCGCCGCAGCGCAGACTCGGGGTGGCGGCTCGCGACCGCCACCCCGGTCGGGTGGTTCTGATCAGTCATGCGCTAACGCAGGGCGGCGCTAGGTCCGGCCGGCTCAGGCTCCCGAGTCAGCGCCACCGTCGGCACCGCCGTCAGCGCCTGCGTCACCGGCGCCGCCGTCACCACCGGCACCGCCGTCCGCTCCACCGTCCTGCACGCCAGCCACGCCATCAGCGCTGCCGTCGGCCGGACCCTCGGCACCACCGTCACCGGCACCGCCGTCGGCGCCGCCGTCACCACCGGCACCGCCGTCCGCGCCGCCATCCTGCACGCCCGGCACGCCATCGGCGCCGCCGTCCGCCGGACCTTCGGTGTCTTCCGGGCCGGTCGTCGTGTAACCGTCGTCGTTGACGCTCATCCAAACCTCCAGGTGTAGGGGCGCGCGCTAGCGGAGGGCTTCAGCGCGGGTGATGCGGCGGGAAGTTCCACCGACCACAACCTAGACCCGCGCACCTGGGCCGGGTCAGGCACCCACGGCCTACCTGTGGTCAGCCGCCAAGCGGGCCGGGCAACGGCTTGGGCGCCAACGGTTGGGGCTCACCGGGAGCGGGCGTCGGGGTGGGCAACGGGGCTGGGTTGGGCACGGGGTCCGGACGTTCCGGATGCGGCGCGGGCGGCTCGGGGGGCGTCAGCGGCTCCGGATCGAGCGGTGGCCGGGCACCGGGATCGGGCTCGATCGGTGGCATGCTCAGTTGGGATACGACGACCGACGGGACCACACGGATCGGGCATGGCCGGCGTTGGTGACCGGCAGCGTAGGCCTTGCCCGCGAAAGCGCGGAGCGTTCTGTGCGGAGCGGTTTCGCGGGGTGATCTCATGAGTCCAACTATGGCCCGTACGGGTGGCGGACGCACCTACCGCAGCGGCTTGACGGCTCGGTGCAGAGCCACGATGCCACCAGTGAGGTTGCGCCATTGGACGCGTTGCCAGCCGTTGGCGGCGATGACCGCGGCCAGCTCGGCCTGGCTCGGCCATCCGCGGATCGACTCGGCGAGGTAAACGTAGGCATCGGGGTTGCTCGACACGCGCCGGGCGATCCACGGCAGCGCACGCATGAGGTAACGCAGGTAGATCATCCGGAACGGCGCGAACGTCGGCCGGCTGAACTCGCACACCGCGAGGACGCCGCCCGGGCGGGTAACCCGGGCCAGTTCCCGCAGGGCCACGGCGGGGTCGTGCACGTTGCGCAGCCCGAAACTGATGGTTACCGCCTCGAAGGCGCTGTCGGCGAAGGGCAGCGCCAGGGCATCCGCGGCCACGAACGGCAGCCGGCGACGTCCCGTGCGTGCCCGTCCGGCGCGCAGCATGCCGAGCGAAAAGTCGCACGCCACCGCGCGAGCACCCGTCTGGGCAAGTCCGGCCGTCGAGACACCCGTCCCGGCCGCGACGTCCAGCACCCAGTCGCCGGGCCGCAGGTCCAACGCCGCCGCGGTATGCCGTCGCCAGGACCGGTCCTGCCCGAACGACAGGACGGTGTTCGTCAGGTCATATCGGCGCGACACCTCGTCGAACATCCGCGCCACCTCGGCCGGCTCCTTGTCGAGGCCGGCGGCGTGCTCCGTGCGAACGTCCCGTGTGCTGGGCATCGGTTAAGTCTGGCGTACCGCGCGGCCCGTAGGGTCAGGTGCGTGCTCGACGACCTGACCCTGGCCGCCGAGTTGGTGCGTGACGCCGGCCGTCTCGCCCTCGGCATGCGGTCGGCCGGTGTGTCCATCCGGCGGAAGACCTCGGTGTCCGACATCGTCACCGCTGCCGACCAGGCCGCCGAGGAACAGATGGTGACGCGGCTACGCGCGGAGCGCCCCGAGGACGGTGTCGTCGGAGAAGAAGGCGCCAACGATCCCGGCGCCCGCACCTGGCTGCTCGACCCGATCGACGGCACCTACAACTACGCCTCAGGTGTGCCGTTCTGGTGCTCGGCGGCGGCGCTTCGGGATGGTTCTAACCTCGTGCTGGGCGCGGTGTACGTCGCCGAGTCCGACGAGGTCTGGGTGGGCGGCGCGGGTCATCCCACGACCTGCAACGGTGCCGTCGTTCCCGCGCTCACCGACCGGCCGCTCAGCGACGTCTCGGTCTGTAGTTACCTCCATCCGGGCACGATCGGCGAGCCGCGACTGCGCGAGACGTTCATGGCGCTCACCGAGCCCGCCGCCACCGTGCGGATGCTCGGCTCGGGTTCGGTGGAGCTGGCGTATATCGCGGGCGGCCGGCTCGGGGCGTTCGCGCAGAACGACTGCCTCGACTGGGACTGGTATCCCGGCCGCGCCCTCGTCGAGTCAGCCGGCGGCGCGTCGAAGGTTCTGGAGAAGGCCGGCCACCGATGGCACCTGGCCGGCAATCGGGCCGCCGTGGCCGACCTGGTCGGCGTGCTGGCTTGAGCGCTAGGACGGTGCTGACCAATCCCACCCGTCGCGAGCGGGGACAATGCCGCGAGCGCTGGATCTGAGCGCCGCGCAGCAGGACATGGATTGGTCAGCACGCTCCTAGTCCTCGATGCTGCTGATCGCCCGGACGATGATCGCCAGCACCGGGACGAGTAGGAACCAGATCCATTCGCGGGTGAAGAAGAAGAGCGCCAGCGCGATGAACGGCGAGAGGGCGATCAAGGTGCGTCCAAAGTGGCCGATCTCGCGACGGTGCGGTCGGACGGAGCCGTGTATCTCGGCCGGGACCATCGTCGACGGCGAGCGCGGCTTCGGCGGAATGGGTGCGGGGCGCGGCTCCGGAAGGTCGACGAAGAGCGGGGTGATGTCCTTCCACGTCCGCGCGGCATAGACCTGCGCGGACCGCTCGCCGTACTCCTCTGCGTCGATGCGTCCGGCGGACAGATGCTCGTCGAGTGCGCGGATAGCCGCGTCACGCTCCTCGCGACCGATCCGGATGCCGCCGTCATCGGGTTGCGTCATGGCTGGGTCCCGCGGTCTTGCCCCGGCCTCGTCTGGTCGTCGGCCCTGCCGGAGAGCCGGGCGTCCAGCTCGCTGGTGCGACCCCGGCGAGCCTCGACCTGGCCGGTTACCCCGGCCACCAGCGCCTGGCGGGGCCGGGCCAGCAGCACGAAGGACAGCGGCACCGACAGCACCAAGGCGACGATGGCGCCGAGCAACCCGCGTACGCCGAACAGCCAGAGGACGCCGAAGAGCACGCCGAACAGCGCGATGCGCAGCAGCGTGTACACCCACAACGCGGCGAGCGGGTGGCTGGTGTGCTGCGACATGAGTCAAGGGTACGAGAGGTGAGGGCGAGCGGGGGAGATCAGTCCAGCGGCTGCACCCGATCCTCGAACTTCGTGGACAGCACGACGGTGGTGCGAGTGCGGGCCACGCCCCGAATGCGGTTCAGGGTACCGATCATGTGTTCGAGCGCGGGGACGTCCGTCACGCGCACCTTGACGACGTAGGACTCCTCGCCGGCGACGAACCAGCAGTCTTCGATCTCCGTGACCTCGCGCAGCTCGGACTCGACCCTCTGCTCGTCGGCGTCATCGCTAAGGAAGACGCCGATGAGCGCGCTCACTGAGTAGCCGAGAGCCGCGTGCTCGACGCCGGCGTGATACCCGGTGATCACCCCGGCGGTCTCGAGCTTGGCCACCCGCTCGTGCACGCTCGGCGCCGACAGACCCACCCGGCGGGACAACTCCGCGAAGGACATGCGCCCGTCCATACGGAGCGCGTTGACCAAGGCGCGATCGACGGCGTCCACGGCTACTAAGGATCGCAGGTTGACCTCGTCCTGGTGCCCGGCCCCTGGCGCCGAGGGGGACTTTATGCCGGCCGAGGGGGAGGGTTTGGCCGGCCTGCGCGTGTCGCTGTCATTTTCTCCCCCTCGATCTCGAGGACGTGGAGCGGCGTCGCCGGTCCCGGCGGATCGCCACGATAGCGACGGCGATAACCACTGCCGCGGCCGCCGCACCAACGGTCGCGATGACCGCCGTGCTCGGGCCGATGTCGGCGGATGGTTGGGCTTTGGCTGGTGTCGGTGCCGATGATGGGCTCGCGACCTCACCCCCTGCGACACGGCCGAGCGGGTTCTCGTTGACGTCCGGGATGTTCTTGGTCAGCGCGTCGTAGGCGTTGACGATCCCGTATCCGTACACGTCATCACGGCCCGGCGCGCCCTTGTCGGTCGCGGTGCGGATGATGCGGTTGATCACCGACGCGGCGTTCATATGCGGATACCGTGATCGGATCAGCGCCGCGACCCCCGCCACGATCGGCGTCGCCCCGGACGTTCCCTGGAACCAGTCGTATTGGAGGTCGCCGCGTCCCGACGTTGGGGCGAGGTAGCCGTTCGTCGTGCTGTTCTTGCTCTGCTGGGTCGTCGCCGACGCCGCCGCCACTGCAACCTGCGGCCCGGCTGCGGAACTGTGTTTATCAATGGACCCGTCTTTCACCACTCCAGTCACTGCGACGACCCCAGGAAACGCCGCCGGGCACCCAACGGAATTGGGAAGTCCATCGTTGTTTCCTGCGCCCGCGACAATCACCACATTACGGGACTCTGCATATGCAACATC
>DATAEG010000106.1:0-2307 GCA_036258135.1 Jatrophihabitantaceae bacterium
AGATGGAACTCCGCCAGATCGGGCTTGGGCCAACCCACCTCCCCGAGCCACTCGGCGACCCGTTGCTGGCCGGCCGGGGTCAGCATGTACACCTTGCGGTCCGGCCGGTCCGCCAACCCTTCCGACCGGTCGGAGGTCACCAGGCCCGCCTTCTCCAGCCGAGTCAGCGTGACGTAGATCTGTCCTGGGTTCAGCGCTTCGCCCAGTGGGCCCAGCGCTTGGCGCAGCCGCGCTCGCAGCTCGTAGCCGTGCGAGGGCTCCTTGGCCAGCATCGCCAACACCACTTCCTGCTGCATCGCTCTCCGATCTAACCGTTAGCCCGAAGATAACGGTTATTCCATGAGATGGCAAGCCCAGCCCAGACGAGCAAGCTGAGCCCGCGGTCCCGGATCGGACAAGGAAGGCACGCGCCGCGGCGTCGGTGATGCGCCGCGGTCGTGCTCACCCGGCCGTGCAGTCGGTGCAGTGGACGTCGTCCACGGGTTCACCCGCGATCAGCCGGGTCACCCAGTCCACCAGCGACTGGCCGTTCACCTCCTCGAGGTAGAACCTCTCGTCGCTGAGCAAGGTGTGCTCGTCGCCCGGCGCGATGTAGCTGAGCAGGTTCACGCCCGCGGCCTCAATCTGAGTCTCGCTCTCGTCGATCAGCGACAGGAGATCCTGCGCCGGGATGTCGAAGTGGCTCGCCGCACCGCCCTGTTGCGCGTCGTAGGCGTAGTCGTGGCGGGCGAACACGATGTCGGGATCATGCCGGGAGGTATGACCTGAACCTGTGGATCGGCGATTCGTTCGAGGGCGCGACGTACCTTCCTCGTTGAACGGAACGAGCTCTGCCGGCGTTGGCGCGCCGGCGAGGAAGGAACGCCGATGTTGAGAGTAGTGACCGATGACGACGCCCGCGCGGAGATGCGTGGAGCGCTCGATGAGATCGTCCTCGACGGCGCCCGGCGCATGCTGGCTGCCGCGCTCGAGGCAGAAGCCGACGACTACATCGCTCGCCTTGCGGGCGAGCTGGATGAGCGGGGGCGGCGTCTTGTGGTCCGCAACGGCCACGCGGAGCCCCGCACGATCACCACCGCGGCGGGCCGGATCGAGGTGACCGCACCGCGCGTCAACGACAAGCGCGTTGACGACGAGACCGGTGAGCGGTGCCGGTTCCGCAGCTCGATCGTGCCGCCGTGGGCACGCAAGAGTCCGAAGGTGGCGGAGGTGTTGCCGCTGATGTACCTGCACGGCATGAGCAGCGGCGACTTCGCGCCGGCGCTCAGCGAGTTCTTCGGCTCCGCCGCGGGGCTGTCGGCGTCGGTCATCACCAGGCTCACGGCCCAGTGGCAGAGCGAGCAGCGGGCGTTCGCCGAACGACGACTGGACGACCGGGACTTCGTGTACGTGTGGGCCGACGGCGTGCACTTCAACGTCCGCCTCGACGAGGACCGGCTCTGCTGCCTGGTCATCGTCGGTGTCCGGGGTGATGGCACCAAGGAGCTGGTCGCTATCGCAGACGGCTACCGTGAGTCGACCGAGTCCTGGGCCGACCTACTGCGTGACCTGAAGCGCCGCGGCATGCGGGCCCCGGTGCTCGCCGTCGGCGACGGCGCCCTCGGGTTCTGGGGGGCGCTGCGCGAGGTGTTCCCGGCCACGCGGGGCCAACGCTGCTGGGTGCACAAGGTGGCCAACGTCCTGTCCGCGCTCCCAACCTCGGCCCAGCCCACCGCCCGGCGGATGCTTGCCGAGATCCGCGACGCCGAGGACCGAGACCACGCGGTCCGCGCCGTCGACGCGTTCGCCCACGAGTACGGCGCCAAGTGGCCCAAGGCCGTCGCCAAGATCGTCGATGACGTCGAGCCGCTGCTCGCGTTCTACGACTTCCCCGCCGAGCACTGGCTGCACCTCAAGACCACCAATCCGATCGAGTCGACCTTCGCGACCGTCCGGCTCCGGACCAAGGTCACCAAGGGACCCGGCAGCCGGGCCGCCGGTCTCGCCATGGCCTTCAAGCTGATCGAGGCCGCCCAGGACCGATGGCGGGCCGTCAACGGGCCGCACCTCGTCGCCCTGGTCCGAGCCGGCGCACGCTTCGAAAAGGGGGTGATCGTCGAACGCCAACACCAAGATCAGGAAGACGCCGCGTAATCAACTGAGAAACCCGGTCCACAGGTCTTGACGATTCCTCGTCGCCGAGCACCAGTCCGCCGTCGATCTCCAGCCGGATGCGCTCGTGTTCAATGGAAGGGCGAGGCGTCAAGGAATGACAACGGCGGGCATGATGCCCTCAACGGAGCAGCGCCGGGCCGCCGCGTGGGATGC
>DATAEG010000107.1:0-6648 GCA_036258135.1 Jatrophihabitantaceae bacterium
GAACGCGGAGTGGGTGCGCGGCTACGTCGCGGCGCACGAAACGCAGCTGAGCTCGCTCTCACGCCGCGAGGCGCTGAAGAACATTCACTAGGTGAACGGAACGATCCCGGCCAGGCGTCGTCCGCTCAGGTTACGGTCGTGCAGTGGAGTGCCAGATCGACGGTGTCGCGGTCCGCTTTGTCGAGCACGGCACCGGTGTGCCGCTGGTCGCCCTGCACGGAGCCGGTGTTGATCATCGCGAGACCGAGGCGGCGTTCGAGGCCATGGTTCCAGGCCCGGGATACCGGCGGATCTACCCGGACTTGCCGGGGATGGGCCGCTCGGCGGCCGATGGACTGACCTGCAATGACGATGTGGTCAAGCTGCTCGGCGACTTCATTGATCACGTCGCCGGGCGGCCAGCGTTGCTGCTCGGACATTCGTACGGCGCCTATCTGGCTCGTGGTGTGGTGGCACGGCGACCAGAGGTGGTGCTCGGCCTAGCATTGTTGTGCCCTGTCGCCGAGCGATCACGAAACGTGCCCGACCACGAGGTGGTTCGCCAGGACGCCGACGTGTACGACGGCCTCGAGCCTGCGCACCGGACGGGTTTCGATGAGTACTTCGTCGTGCGCACACCGGCGACCGCTCGCCGGTACCGCGACCACGTTGTGCCAGGAATGGCGCTGGTCGACGAGGCCGCGCTGGAGCGCATCTTCTCGGCATGGAAGGTCGACGTCGGGTCACAGATTTTCAAGGCACCGACGCTGATCGTGGCAGGACGACGCGACTCCGTCGTCGGCTACACGGACGCCATCGACCTGCTCGAACGTTACCCGCACGCCGCACTTGCCGTAATCGACGACGCCGGCCATGCGGTCATGCATGAGCGTCCTGACCTGCTCGCCGCGCTCCTCCGTGACTGGCTCGATCGGGCGCGCCCACACGAGGTGACGGCCCCCGACGGCGACGACGGCAGCTAGGCGCGCAGCTCGGCGCCGACCTGCTCGGCGGCGGCCGCGACGGCCGCGTCCCGGGCCCCACTCGCCTCTTCGACGGTGAGGGTGCGGTCGGCGCGGAAGCGCAGCGCGTACGCCAGGGACTTGCGCCCCTCGTCCCGCAGCCGAGCGTCGGTGTAGACGTCGAAGAGCCGGATCGACTCCAGCAGCTCACCCGCACCTGCCCGCAACGCGGCTTCGACAGCAGTGACGGACGTGGCCACGGGGACGGTCACTGACACGTCCAGGAGCACCGGCGGGAAAGTGGAGAGCTTGGGCGTCGGGGCCGGCGGCGGCGGGGCGAACGCGCTCAGGTCCAGCTCCATGGCGGCGGTCCGCTCGGGCAGGCCCAGCGCGGCCACCAGTCGTGGATGCAGCTCGCCGGCATGGCCGACGACGGCGGTACCGAGCACGAGCTCGGCACAGCGGCCGGGATGCCACGGCGGGTAGTCCCCGGCCCGGACCACGAGGTCGGCCCGGGCCGTCCGGGCCACGACGCGGGCCGCCTCGATGGCGTCGGCCCAGCTGGCGGCACGCCCGGCGCCCCACCAGCCGGGAACCTCCACGTCGCCGGCCAGCACCGCACCGAGGTGCCTCGGCTGGTCGGGCACGGCGTCATACAGCTCGGCGATCTCGGCGTCGCTCGGGCGCTCGGCCACGCCCGGGTCGGGCGCCGCGAGGTCGTCTGACGCCGGCAGGTAGACCAGGCCCATCTCGAACAGCGCCAGATCGCGGTTGCCGCGGCCCCGGTTGCGGATAAGCGCGGCCAACAGGCCGGGCAGCAGCGAGGTGCGCAACTCGGGCTCGTTCTCCGAGAGCGGGTTGCGCACCAGGAGGGCACGCCGCCGTGGGTCGTCGGCGGCCAACCCGAAAGCGTCGTGCACCGTCGGTGAGACGAACGGGCTGGTGAGGACCTCGGTGAAGCCGGCGGCGGCCACCGCGCGCGAGATGGACCGCCGCAGCCGCTGCTCCTCGGTCAAGCCTTGCCCCGGAGGCGGCGTCGGCAGCGAGGACGGGATCGTGTCGTAGCCGACCAGCCGGACGACCTCCTCCACGAGGTCGGCGGGGTCGGTCAGGTCGGGACGCCAGGTCGGCGGCGTCACCGACATCAACTCCGTCCCGGTCACGTCGCACCCGACAGTCTCCAGCTTCTGCCGTACCACCTCGCCTTCGATGGGGATGCCGGCCACCTCGCCGGGCAGTCGGCTGCGCAGGCCGATGAGCACGGGCGGCGGGCCGTCGCCGACGACGGTGAAACCCGGCTCGGCGCTCGCGCCACCGTGCTCGACGAGCAGGTCAACGCACCGTTGCAGGGCGACCGCGGCGATCTCCGGGTCCACGCCTCGCTCGAAGCGCTTGGCCGCCTCACTGGGAAGCTTGTGCCGGCGCACCGCGCGGGAGATGGACCCCGGGTCCCAGTGCGCGGCTTCGAGCACCACGTCCGTGGTGGACGGGCCGATCTCAGTGGAGGCGCCGCCCATGACACCGGCCAGCGCGATGGCACCGCTGTCGTCGGTCACCACCAAATCGTCTGGATCGAGCCGGCGCTCCGCCCCGTCCAGCGTGGTCAACCGCTCACCGGACGCTGCCCGCCGGACGCCAAGCGGGCCGGTCAGCCGGTCCCGGTCGAAGGCATGAAGCGGTTGCCCGGTCTCGAGCATGGCGTAGTTCGTCACGTCCACGGCCAACGAGATCGAGCGGACCGCGCACTGTTGTAGCCGGCGCACCATCCACTCCGGTGATGGCGCCGCCGGGTCGAGGCCGGTCACCACGCGCGCGGAGAACCGGTCGCAGCCGGCCGGGTCGGAGACGGTCACCGGATAGCCCTGCTTGTCAGCAGTGGGGACGGTCACCGTATCGGCGACGTCGTGGAACGGGACGTCGAGCGCGGCACCTGCCTCGCGCGCCAGCCCGCGCACCGACAGGCAGTACGAGCGGTCGGACGTGACCGCGATGTCGAGCACCGCCTCGCGCAGTCCGAGGACGTCGAGCGCGTCGTCGCCCGGCTTCCCCGCGTCGGGGGCCAGCACCAGGATGCCGGTGTGATCCACGCCGATGCCCAGCTCGCGCACCGAGCAGATCATCCCGTCGGAGACGTGCCCGTACGTCTTGCGGGCGCCGATCTCGAACCCGCCGGGCAGCACCGATCCGGGCAGCGCCACCACGACCAGGTCGCCAGCGGCGAAGTTGTGCGCGCCGCAGACGATGCCGCGCGGCTCGGCTTCGCCGACGTCCACCTGGCACCACTCGATGGTCTTGCCGTTCTTCTGCGGCTCGGGGACGGCGGACACCACTCGTCCGATCACGATGGGGCCAGACATCGCGTCGGCGCCCGCCTCGACCCGCTCGACCTCCAGCCCCACTCGCACCAGCGCGTCGCCCAGCGCCTTCGGGCTGAGGCCGGGCGGCAGGTCGACGTACTCGGCGATCCAGCCGATCGAAGCCCTCACTGGTGCACCATCGACTGGACCACAGGGATCGGGCATGGCCGGCATTGGCGACCGGCAGCGTAGGCCCTGCCTGCGAAAGCGCGGAGCGTTCTGTGCGGAGCGGTTTCGTGGGGTGATCTCATGCTTCCATCCCGAAGGCCTGGGTGAATCGCACGTCGCCCTCGATCATGTCGCGCATGTCGGCGGCGTGGTTGCGGAACATCATCGTCCGCTCGATGCCCATGCCGAACGCGAAGCCGGAGTAGATATCGGGGTCGATGCCGCATGCGCGCAGCACCCGCGGGTTGACCATGCCGCAGCCTCCCCACTCGATCCAGCCCTCGCTGTCGCACGTGCGGCAGGGTCGGTCCGGGTTGCCGACCGAAGCGCCGCGGCAGACGAAGCAGAGCAGATCGGGCTCGGCGCTGGGCTCGGTGAACGGGAAGTGCGACGGGCGCAGCCGGGTGATGATGCCCGGCCCGAACATGGCCGCAGCCATGTGGTCCAACGTGCCTTTCAGGTGGGCCATGGTGATGCCTTTGTCCACCACCAGTCCCTCGATCTGGTGGAACACCGGCAGGTGCGTCGCGTCCAGGTCGTCGGTGCGGAACACCTTGCCCGGGCAGACGACGTAGATCGGCGGATCCTGAGTCAGCATCGCGCGCGCCTGCACCGAGGACGTGTGCGGCCGCAGCACCAGGCGGGAGCCCTCATTGCCGACGAAGAAGGTGTCCATCAAGCTGCGCACCGGATTGTCTTTGCCGATGTTCAGCGCGTCGAACGCGAACCACTCGGCGTCCACCTCTGGACCCTCGGCGATGCCGTAGCCCATCGACGTGAAGACGTCGCCGAGGTACTCCTGGAGCGTCGTCAGCGGGTGCCGGGCGCCGGTCAGGTGCCGGTCCCAGGGCAGCGTGACGTCGACGGCCTCCTCGACGAGCACGCGCTCGTCGCGTTCGGCCTCCAACTCCTGCTGCCGCTCCGCCACGGCCTCCCGGACGGCAGTGCGGGCGGCGCCGACGCGTTGTCCGGCCGCGGCGCGGGCCGCGGGCGGGAGGGCGCCGATCTCCCGGTTCGCTAGCGCCAACGGGGAGCGATCGCCGGCGTGCGCGACGCGTGCGGCCTTGAGCTCGTCAAGCGTGGTGGCGCTCTTGACGGCCTGGAGTGCGGCGTCCACGTTGGCGGACAGCGATTCGGGGGCGAGGGCGGCGACTTCGACCGGATCGAAGTTCTGGTTGCTCATCTACAGCGTCTTTCGTGCGGATGGACGGGACGGACGCCGCGTCCACCGACCGCGAGGGTCAGGACGCCGGCGCGAGGGCAGCGGCCGCCAGCCGCCCGCCAAATGGCGAATGGCTCGCGGTGCCGCGGTCCCGTGTCACGCTGGGCAGCTTAGCGGCGCCGTTGGGCGCGTGCACTGGCGTACAGGCACACCGCCGCGGCCGCAGCCAGGTTGAGGCTCTCCGCGCGGCCGTAGATCGGCACCCGCACGGTTCGGTCGGCAAGCTTCAACGCCGCGTCCGGCAGCCCGTGCGCCTCAGTGCCGAAGAGCCAGAGCGTGGGGGCGGCCAGGCTGCCGTCGTCGACGAGGGTGTCGAGGTCGGTGTCGCCCTGACCGGAGGTGGCCAGTGTGGTGAGACCGGTGTCGCGCAGATCCGCCACATCGATGCCGGCGACTACGGGAACGTGGAACAGACTGCCGGCGCTGGCTCGGACGGCTTTGCCGTTATAGACGTCGACGGCGTCGCCGCACACGACGACACCGTCGGCTCCGGCGGCGTCGGCGGTGCGCAGAATCGTGCCGACATTGCCCGGGTCACGCGGCTCGACCAGGCCGGCCACCAGCCGCGGAGCACCAGCCAGCACGTCGGCCAAGGGGACGTCAAGGCGCCTGCACACCGCAACCACGCCCTGCGGCGTCACCGTCTCAGACAGGGCGGCGGCCGCGGCGGCACTGACCTCGTCGACGCGAACGGCGGTGGTGCGCAACCACCCGTGGCGGGCCAGCGCCGCCGCGGTAGCGAACACCTCGACGACGGTGTCGGGATGTGCCAGCGCCGCCTGGACGGCGGACGGCCCCTCGGCCAGGAACCGTCCGGACTCGCGGCGGGCGGAGCGGATGGTCAACCGGCGGGCTGCCGCCAGGCGGGCGTTGCCGTCAGAGAGCACCGTCAGAGCACGGGAGCGGCGGTCAGGCCGCCGGGGAGCGGGATCCGGCGCCACCGACGCCTTCGGCGGCGACCGCGTCCTTGGCCACCGTCACGAGCGCGGCGAAGGCCGTCGGGTCGTTGACAGCGAGGTCGGCGAGGATCTTGCGGTCGACGCCCACACCGGCCAGGCGCAGTCCCTGGACGAACCGGTTGTAGGTCATATCGTTGGCGCGGGCCGCGGCGTTGATACGGGTGATCCAGAGCTGGCGGAAGTCGCCCTTACGGGCCTTGCGGTCGCGGTAGGCGTAGTTGGCGGAGTGCAGCAGCTGCTCCTTGGCCTTGCGGTACAGGCGGGAGCGCTGGCCCCGATAGCCGGAGGCGGCTTCGAGCGCGGTGCGGCGCTTCTTGTGTGCATTGACTGCGCGCTTCACGCGGGCCATGGTTCGTCCTTCGTTCAATCCACCCGATGGGTGGGTGGGGTCGGGAATGTGCGGGTTTAGAGGCCGAGGAGCTTCTTGACGCGGGCCTGGTCGTTCTTGGCCACCTCGGTGGTCCCGGACAGACGCCGGGTGAGCGTGCTCGGCTTGCGCTCGAAGTTGTGGCGCAGCCCGGCCTTCTGACGCAGTAGCTTGCCGCCGCTGGTCACCTTCACGCGCTTCTTAATCCCGCTGTGGGTCTTGTTCTTGGGCATGTGTCTTCCTCTGTGTAGGCCGGCGACTGACCTGCCGGTCCGTGCGGTCTTACTCTGCGGCCGGCGCCGGGGCGGGCCGGTTGTGGCTGCCCTGCGAGCGCCGGTGTGGAGCTACGACCATGACCATGTTGCGGCCGTCCTGCTTCGGCGAGGACTCGACGAAGCCGAGCTCCTCCACGTCGGTGGCCAGGCGCTGGAGCAGCCGGAATCCCAGTTCGGGACGGGACTGCTCGCGACCCCGGAACATGATCGTCACTTTCACCTTGTCGCCCTGCTTGAGGAACCGCTCGACGTGGCCGCGCTTGGTGGCGTAGTCGTGCTGGTCGATCTTCGGACGGAGCTTCATTTCCTTGATCACGGTCATGGACTGGTTACGTCGCGCCTCGCGGGCCTTCTGCGCG
>DATAEG010000108.1:0-2029 GCA_036258135.1 Jatrophihabitantaceae bacterium
GGCCGCGGACTTCAAGGCCTGCCCACTGCTCTACCGGTTCCGCACCATCGACCGTTTTCCGGAGACGCCATCACCGGACGCGGTCCGCGGCACTGTGGTGCACGCGGTGTTGGAGCGGTTGTTCGACCGGCCGGCCGCCGCCCGGACGGTCGCCGCCGCCACTCAACTGGTGGTCCCGGAGTGGGAGGCCCTCGTCGAGCAGGAACCCTCTCTGGCGGAGATGTTCGCCGGAACTGACGGCTCGGCGGACCCGGTCGCGCTCGAGAGTTGGCTGGAGTCCGCGCGCCACCTTGTGGAGAACTACTTCGCACTGGAAGACCCGCGCCGCATCGAGCCCGCCGCCAGGGAAGAGCTGGTGGAGATCGTCATCGACGGGCTGCGGCTGCGCGGCTACGTCGACCGCCTCGACATCTCCCCCGGCGGCGACGTCCGCATCGTCGACTACAAGACGGGCACGTCGCCACGGGAGTCGTTCGAGGCGAAGGCGCTCTTCCAGATGAAGTTCTACGCGCTGGTGATCTGGCGCACCCGTGGCATCGTGCCCAGACAACTTCGGCTGATATACCTGTCCGACTCCGACACGCTCACGTACACGCCGGACTCGGTGGAGCTGGAGCGCTTCGAGCGGACCCTGCACGCACTCTGGCTCGCGATCCAGACGGCGACCCGCAACCGCGACTTCCGTCCCAGCCCCAGCGCATTGTGCGCGTGGTGCGACCACCACGCGCGCTGCCCGGCGCAGGGTGGCACCCTGCCGCCGTTCCCGGAGGAAGCGAGCCTCGACGAAGTGGTGCCGGCCGCGACGGCGTCGCGCCATCCGGACCCCTGATCCCGCGCCGGCCGGGCCGTACCGTCAGGCGCGCGGGGAGGCGCCGGCGTGATGTGCCACCAATGCCCGCAGGTCGGCGACGGTGACGCCTTCCAAGGTGGACCGGACTTCGATGCCTGGCTCGGGTCCGATGGCCACGTCGTTGGGCACGACGAGCACCGCGCAGCCGGCGGCCCGGGCGGCCCGCAACCCGACGGGTGAGTCCTCGATGGCCACGCAATTCTCCGGCGTGACCCCGAGCTCGGCGGCAGCGACCAGGTACGGGTCCGGCGCTGGCTTAGTGGCGGGGACGTCGTCGCCGCACACCACGGCGGCGAAGCGGTCCGCGCCGAGAGTGCGCAGCGCGAGCTTGGTGAGGCTGCGATGGGTGGACGTCACCAGACCGGCCGGTATCTCAGCTGCGGCCACGGCGTCGAGCAACTCCCTGGCGCCAGGCCGCCACGGGAGCGGGCGCGCGAACAGTTCAGCGGCGCGACTCAACAGGTAGGCGCCGCTGGCTTCGGCATCGGCGTCGACACCGAGGTCGTCATGCAGGATGGCGATCGATCGGCCCAGCGGCGTTCCGACCATCCGCGTCCGGCCCGCAGTGCTGAGCCGCCCACCGAGCCACTCGGCAAGATCGTCGAGCGCGACGTCCCAGACCTTCTCGCTGTCCAGCAATGTGCCGTCCATGTCGAACAGGACGGCACCGAGCTTCATGCCGATATTCTCCGGCCCACAGGTCACTCGGTCTCCTCCTGGGTACACGACGGGTACACATCAGCCGTCCGCTTGCTCATTGTCTGCGCTATCGCCGCGCGACCTCATCGTCGTTCGCCATCAGGTAGCTGTAGACGCGCCAGGTGATCTCCGGCGATGAGTGGCCCAGCCACCTTGAGACGCGACCACAGACACGCCCTGCGAGATCAGGCTCGACCCGATGTAGTGCCGGCACGAGTGAGGCGAGACCACGAGCCCGGTGGCTTCCTCGATGTCGTCGAACATGTGCCCGGCGATCGACTTCGTGAGTGGCCGGGCGCTGATGCTGCTGAACACGAGGCCGTCGGCGCGGAGCCATCGGCGGATCTGCTCAGCGAGGGTGGACAGCACCACGTCATCACTGGGACGTCCCGACCCGATGAGTCGGTCTTCAGCCGCCCCAGCTCGCCACCCGGTCGCCGTTGCCGCCGCACATGGACGACCTTCCGCAGAAAGTCGACA
>DATAEG010000109.1:0-16410 GCA_036258135.1 Jatrophihabitantaceae bacterium
GCTCGGATACGGCGGCATGGCCGAAGTACACCTCGGCCGCGACGTTCGGCTGAACCGCGACGTGGCCATCAAAGTGCTGCGTGCTGACCTGGCCCGCGACCCGTCGTTCCAGACCCGCTTCCGCCGCGAGGCCCATTCCGCCGGGTCGCTGAACCACCCGAACATCGTCGCCGTCTACGACACCGGCGAAGACCAGACGCCCGAAGGCGCGGTGCCCTACATCGTCATGGAGTACGTGGACGGCCGGACCCTGCGTGACGTCCTGTCCACTGAGGGCAAGCTGGATCCGCGCCGGGCCATGCAGATCGTTGCCGAGGTCTGCGGGGCTCTCGACTTCAGCCACCGCAACGGGATCATCCACCGCGACATCAAGCCCGGGAACGTGATGATCACGAAGGCCGGCGCGGTCAAGGTGATGGACTTCGGCATCGCTCGTGCGGTGGCCGACGGCTCGGCCACCGTCACCCAGACCGCCGCCGTGATCGGCACCGCCCAGTACCTGTCGCCGGAGCAGGCTCGCGGCGAGGCGGTCGACGCGCGTTCCGACGTCTACTCGACCGGCTGCCTGCTCTACGAGCTGCTGACCGGCCACCCGCCGTTCCAGGGCGATTCCCCGGTGGCGGTGGCCTACCAGCACGTGCGGGAGAGCGCGCCGGTCCCGTCCAGCCTGAACGCGATGGTGCCCCGCGAAGCCGACTCCATCGTGATGAAGGCGCTGGCCAAGAACCCGCTGAACCGGTATCAGACCGCGGCCGAGATGCGTGCCGATCTCCAGCATGCCCTGGCCAACCAGCCGATCAAGGCCGAGCCGGTGCTTTCGGACGAGGAACGCACTCAGTTCATCGCGCGCACACCGGTTCCGCCCATCCCACCGGGCGGGTCCGGGCCGATCCCGCTGAGCGACGAGAACGAGCCGGTGTCGCGGCGAGGGGCCATCATCCTAGCCGCCGTGGTGGTCCTGCTGCTGGCCATCATCGGCGGCTCGGCGTACCTGCTGCTGCACGACAATCAGAGCTCGGCGAACAACCCGAAGACGGTCAGCGTGCCGGACCTGTGGAACCTCACGCCCACCGCCGCCGCGGACAAGCTGCGCGCTGTAAACCTGGTCCCCGACACGCCAACCACGGTGACCGACGACCAGTGCGACCCCGGCGCGGGCAAGCCGACCAAAGGCTCGGTCTGTGGCCAAGATCCCGCACCGAACGCGGTCGTCACCGAGGGCACCACTGTCAAGATCATGATCGCCGGTGGGCCGGCAAAGGTGCAGGTCCCGGTGGTCACCGGCATATCCGAGTCGCAGGCTAGCCAGGCGGTGACCAAGGCGGGGCTGGTCCCGGTCACCAAGAAGGTGAACCAGGTCGACGATCCGGGTCAGGTCGTGAAGCAGGACCCGCAGCCTTATGTGGAAGTGGCCCCGGGCTCGAGGGTCACCATCTATGTATCGACCGGCAAGATCAAGATTCCGGACGTGAAGGGTCAGACCGAGGACCAGGCCCGGCAGACGCTCAACAACGCCGGTTTCCTGCAACTGACGCCGGACTCAGTCAAGGTCACCACGGCCGATCAGAAGCTGGACGGGACGGTGCAACGCACCAATCCGGCGGCCGGGACGGTTGTCACCCCCGATAAGACGACGGTGACGCTGTACGTCTACCAGTTCCAGCCGCCGCCACCACCGAGCACCTCGTGCTCGTCCAAGGGTCCGCCGCAGTCCGGGTGTTCTTCTTCGTCGTCACCCGGCGGCTGACGGACTCCTACGGCGCCGGCCGCGGTCCGGCAGGCAGGGAGACGGTGACCAGGACGCCGGGCTCGTTGTCCGAGAGCTGGACGGTGCCGCCGTGCCCCGTGACGATCTCGCGGACGATCGACAGGCCAAGGCCGGTGCCGCCGGTATTCCGGGCCCGGGCGGTGTCGAGCCGTACGAACCGGTCGAAGACGGCCTCACGCTTGTCGGCCGGGATGCCCGGGCCGTCGTCGGCGACGGTGAGCACGGCCCGCCCGTTCAATCCGGCCACGCCGACATGGACGGACGAGGTGGCGTACGTGACCGCGTTGTCGATCAGGTTCACCGCGACACGGCGTAGCGCGTCCGGGTCTCCCATGACCTGAGGGTGGCTGCCGTCGTCGGCGACGGTAACTTCCGCGTCGGCCCCGGCGTAGTCGCCGACGACGTCGTCGGCCATCTCGGTCAGGTCCACCGGCACCTTCTGACGCAGCTCGCCGGCGTTTTCGTCGCTGCGGGCCAACGCCAGTAGGTCATCCACCAGCCGGGTGAGCCGGTCCAGGTCGACCATCGCGTCGGACATGAGCTCGTCCCAGTCGGTCTCCGGCCCCAGCATGGACGCCACCTCGAACTGGGTGCGCAGCGACGCGATCGGTGAGCGCAGCTCGTGGGCGGCGTCGCCGACGAAACGACGCTGCCCCTCGGTGGTCGCCTCCAGGCGGTCGAGCATCGCGTTGAGGGTGACGGCGAGGCGGTAGGTCTCGTCCCTGGACTGCGGCACGGGCAGCCGCGAGCTCATCCGGCCGGTCGTGGTGATCTGGTCCGCGCCGCGGCGCAGCGCGCTTACCCCGCGCAGGCTCGAACCCACGATGAAGTACGTCGCGAGTGCCATCACCGCACCCATGGCGGGAATGGAGTACAGGCCGATCTCTCGGGTGATCTGGGCACTGTCCTGTAAACGGCCGATGTCCGCACCGACCAGGACGGTGCGGGGCGCAGCCTTGGTGCCGGCGTTGACCGCCACCACCCGAACCGGTGCGTCGGAGCCGACCCGCGAGCCCGGGACGGTGATCGTCTCCCCAGCCTTGGCGCGGGCCAGCTCGCTCGGAAGGAGCATCGAGACGGCCGCGTCCGCGGACGGTGAGGCGGCCAGCACGTAGTCGCCGCCATCGACCACCTGCACCATGAACACGCCGCCGCTGCCCGCCAGCAGCTGCTCGGGCAGGTCGCTGGAGTTGACCAGGCTGGCCACCTCCTCGCCGGTGCGCACGGCGGAGCGGTCGAGCGCGCGGGTGAGCGAGTTCGTCAACGCGATCACGGACAGGAGGATGGTCACCGAGAAGGCAAGCACGAAGATCGTGGTTGCCAGGATGGTGATGCGGGCACGCAGAGACCGGCGTTGCCACCAAGCCCACATCGTTTATCCCGGCTATCCGCCGTCGGCTTCAAGCCGGTACCCGGCGCCGCGAACGGTGCGCACCGCGTGCCGGCCGAACGGCGCGTCGATCTTGCGGCGCAGGTAGCCGACGTAGACCTCCACGACGTTCGCGTCGCCCGCGTAATGCGAGTCCCAGACGTGGTGCAGGATCTCGGCCTTGGGCACCGCCTGTCCGGCGTGACGCATCAGATACTCGAGCAGCGAGAACTCCCGCGGGGTCAGCTCGATGGCCTCGTCGCCGCGGTGCACCGTCCGCGCGGCCGGGTCGAGGACGAGGTCTCCGGCGCTGAGAGACGCAGGACGCGGCTCCGCCCCGCGACGGAGCATGGCGCGCAGCCGAGCCAGCAGCACCACGAACGAGAACGGCTTGGTCAGGTAGTCGTCGGCGCCCAGGTCCAACGCGTCCGCTTCGTCATATTCACCGTCCTTGGCGGTGAGCATCAGGATCGGCACCCAGTTCTGCTCGCCGCGAAGCGCCTCGACGATCCGGTAGCCGGACAGGCCCGGCAGCATCAGGTCGAGGATGATCGCGTCGTAGCTGGATTCGCGTGCTTTGTTCAGACCGTCCGGTCCGGTATGGGCCAAATCGACCGTGAAGCCCTCGGACCGAAGGCCACGCTGCAAGGCCGCCGCGAGCCGGACCTCGTCCTCCACGAGCAGCAGCCGCATCGTCACCTTCCTCCCCTCTGGTCAGACGATAGTAGGGCCGGAGCGGCTCATCTTGGCTCAGTTCGCTCACAGTCCGGCAGGAGGATGCTGGACGGGCTCGGTCCACCAGCTACGGAGCGGTTTCCCCCGCCTACGAAGCCATGCGCAACTGATGAGGCACCACTTCCCTATGTCGGATGTAACCGTCCCCGGCGGGCGCAAATGAGTCGTGCCCGGAGGCTGCTCATGGCGGTCGTCCCGGTTGGCGTTGTCGTGGCCACGGCCGGCGCGGCCGCGGTCCTGCTGCGCCCGGACCACCACACCGAAGGCAATGCGACGCGCCGGCCCACCGCGCAGCAACTGCTCGCCCGGATCAAGGACAGCACCGGCATCCGCTTCTCCGGGACCGTGGTGGCGAACACATCCGTCGACGTGCCGGCGAGCGAAGTGGGCGACGCCATGTCCGCCTTCGCGACGGTCGGGCTGCTGGCGGGATCGCACACCGCCAAGGTCTGGTACGGCGGCGCCAAGCGCGAGCGTGTGGCCGTCGTGGACGCCACCGGCGAGGTGGACTACTTCCGCATCGGCAGTGACTACTGGCGCTGGGATCCCATGGCCCGGAGCGCGGTTGGCGTGAAGTTGCCGAATCTGACCTCGCAGACCAGCTGGTCGCCGATCCCGCGGGTCCTGCCCGGTCAGGTGGGCTGGTGGGCGGCCCGCACGGCCGACTCCCACACCCGCCTCTCCCTGGACGCGAGCGGCCACATCGCCGGGAGGTCGGTCTATCGGCTGCACATCTGGCCGGATCGGGCCGACAGCTTGATCAACTCTGTCGTCGTGTCGGCCGACACCCGCACGTACACGCCACTCGGTGTCCGGGTCTACGTAAAGGGACGCTCGGCACCCGCGATGTCCGCGGCGTTCACCCGCATCCGCTTCGGTGCGCCCGACCCGCAGAACTTCACGTTCAGCCCACCGCCGGACGCGTCCGTCCTGCCACAGCCCTCGCGGCGGATGGGAGTGCCGGTCCACCCCAAGGTCGAGAACGAGGAGCCGAGCGCGCCACTGGAGCTCGGCGTGAGCTTCCACGGCAGCGGCTGGGGCCGGGTTCTGGAGATCCGGGCGGCGCAGCTGAACCCGCACCAACTAGCGTGGCCGAGCTGGTCGAGTGCCGATACGAAAGTCGTATCGGGCCGTTGGGGTGCAGGTCAGCTCTACACCAGCCCGCTGGTAACGATCCTGGTGACCAAGGACGACCGCATTCTGGTCGGCGAGGTGCGCGCCAAGGCGCTGCTCGACTGTGCCGGCAACTGACTACTACTGGAGGTAGCCCTCGACCTCGCTGATGCTCCGCGGCTTAACGTCCTCGGGGTCGCCGCCGGTCTCCTCCCGGGCGCGCCGCTGGCGAAGCAGGTCCCAGGCCTGGTCGAGTTGCTCCTCGAGGCTGGCCAGCCGGTTCCGATCGTCCTGACGCAGCCCGGCGCCGCTATGCGCCGCCCGCAGTTCCTTCTCCTCGGCCACCAGCGCGTGGATGCGTTGCAAGATGTCGCTGTCGTTCATGATCGGACGGGCTCCACTTCGTCGGCGGGTACCGGGCGTACTAGTAACGCTACGACGGCGGCGCCGGCGACCAACAGGACGACGCACATCAGGCTGACCAGTCGGAAGCCGCGCGTCATCTGATCGGCGAACTCGTATGCGTCGCCGTGCAGGCCGGCCAGCGGCGGCAGCACGGCCACCGCAAGCAGGCTCGCGGTTCGCGCCACGGCGTTGTTCACGCCTGAGGCGATGCCGACCTCGCTCGGCGGCGCCGAGCTCATCACCGTCGCGGTGAGCGGAGCCACCAAGACGGCCAGGCCTAGGCCGAAGACGAGCAACCCGGGCAGGGCGTACAGGAGGTAGTTGGTGTGCTCGGCGTCGATGCGCAGCAGGAGGAGCATGCCCACGGCGGCCAGGAGCGGCCCGACGGTCAACGGCAACCGTGGGCCGATGCGCGTCGACAGCGCCCCGATCCGGGGGGACAGCACCGCCAGCAGAATGGTGATCGGCAAGGTGGCGATCCCCGCCTCCAGAGGCGAGTAGCCCGCCGAGGTCTGTAACTGGAGGACCAGTACGAACGACATCGCGCCCAGCGCGCCGTACGTGCCGAACGTCATCAGGTTCGCTGCCGTGAACGTCCGGTTGGCGAACAGCTTCGGTGGTACCAGCGGGTGATGCCCGCGCGCCTCCACGACCACAAACCCGGCGACCAGACCAAGGCCGACCACGACGGCGGCGATCGGTCCCGCATGCCAGCCGACGTTGCCGGCTGCCGTGGTGCCATAGGTCACGGCGCCCAGACCAAGCGCGATCAACACCGTTCCGGCGATATCCAGCGGCTTGCGTTCCTCGTCAGAAACGCTCTCCGGCACACAGCGGCTGAGCCAGAGCACGGCCACGGCGATGGGGAGGTTGATGGCGAAAGCCCAACGCCATGACACCTGCGTCACCAGGAAGCCGCCGAGGAACGGGCCGATAGCGGTCGAGACACTGGTGAGCCCGGACCAGGCGCCGACGGCACGGCCCAGGTCGGCCGACGCGAAGACCGCCGTGATCAACGCCAGGCTCCCGGGCGTGAGCAGCGCCCCAAAGATGCCCTGAAGCGCCCGGGCGGCGATCAGGGCGCCGACGCTGGGCGCCAGGGCGCACAGCAGGGACGCCACGGCGAAGCCGATCACGCCGACCAGGTAGACGCGCTTTCGGCCCAGCCGGTCGCCCAGCGAGCCGCCCAGCAGGATGAGGCTGGCCAGCGGCAGCATGTAGCCGTTAAGCACCCACTGAAGTGCGCCGAAGCCGGCGTCGAACTCCAGGCCGATCCGCCGCGTCGCGACGTTCGCGATAGTGCCGTCGAGGAACACCATCGTCGAACCGAGGATGGTGGCGGTGAGCGCAAACCTTCCTTCGCGAGTGCCGAGCCGGAGGGGAGCGGTCACCTAGTGTCCTGAGTCAGAGGTTGACTGTCGCCGCCTGTGGCGCCCAGGTCGGTGCAGCGCGGCGTTGTGTACACCCCACCAGATCGCTCCTCGATCCGACGGGAACCCCGCGTCGCGAATAGCCCAACTATTCGCTCCTCCTCCGCCTGGCGCTGCATCCGACCGGATCCCCGCATTCGGCGACGAACCTCTGACTCAGGACACTAGCCGAGTCTAGGAACGCGGACCGACGCCCGGGATCGTGGACAGGTCGGTGAGCAGTAGATCGCGGTCTTCGTCCTCCGCGATGTCCGTGGCGGCCTCATAGGCCTGATCCGTCCAGGCCTGGGCCGCGTCCCGGTCCCCGGCCACCGCTGCCGCCCGGGCCAGCGCCTCATAGGCGAACCCGAGGTCCCAGTCGCCGATGCCGTTGTCCTGGCAGATCTGAAGGCAGCGCCGGGCGTGGTGCAACGCCGGCTCGGCGCGGCCGAGGACGGAGTAGACCCGCGACATCTGCCACTCGCTCCGGGCGAAGTTCGCCGGCGTGCCCACCTGACGCCAGTGGTACGCGGACGCGTTTGCCGACAGCAGCATCAGGTCGTCCTCATCGACCGTGCGGCTCTCCTTCTCGATAAGTCGAGGTCTGGTTGAACAGCTCGATACCGAGCGCGCGGTGGTCGACGGCAGAGTTCGTGGTGCTGCCCATGGGGGTTGCTTCCTTCATGTGCTCGAGTCGGTGCATCTCCGGCGGGGGACGCTAGCCGACCATCGCATTGCGGACGGCACAGCCCGAGCCGGTCATAGTGCCGCAGCGCCCGCGTCGTCGTACCGGCCCGGCGGGACAGCGCCCCGATCGTCAGGTCGGACATGGACGCCAACGTAGGCCCTTGACGCGCGTCAACGTCAAACCTTCAGGTCGCCCTGGTACTCCAGGAAGGTGGCCACCGGTCGGTAGCCGAGTTGCTCGTTGACGCTGATCATCCACGAGTTCTGGCGGGCGTTCCACGTGTTCATCGAGCGGTCGAGGCCCGGGATGGCCTCTTGCGCCGCCAGATGGTTGCGGGCCTTGAGCGCGAGGCCGAGCCGGTGACCGCGGTGCTCGCGCAGCACTAACGTGCCCCACTGGTAGGCCTGCCGGGGGTCGTGCTCTGAGCTCGGCACCACGAGCTGGGTGTGCCCGACGATGCCACCGTCGGGCGCCAGGGCGATGGTGGTGAAGACGCGCCGGTCCTGAGCCGCGGACAGCGCCTCGCCGTCACGCAGCCGCTTCACGTCGTATTGCTCCGGCTCGAAGTCGAGGTCTCCGATCGGCGCCTCGGTGGACAGCAGCGGGATGAGCGCGGCGTACTGCTCGGCGTACCCCTTCGGGCAGGCGCCCTCCCAGTTCTCCAGGCGGTAGCCGTTCCGGTGCGCGCCGGTGCTCTCCAGCAGCCGGTGGAGCAGCTCGGTCGGGATCGGCAGTTGGAGACGGCGCCGCACTTCCTCGTTACGGAAGGACAGACCGAGGGATTCGGCGAACGGGACGCCAGGGGGCGCGGGCGTCCCCTCGTAAGGTCCGACGATCCCCGCGATGACGCTGGTGCGACCCTCCGCGACCGCCGCGTCCCGCAGTCGGCGGAACAGCGCCGTGCCGATGCCCTCGCGCCGGCGATCGGGGCTGACCTGGATGTCGATGTCGCACAATGTGAGGTTCTCGCGGGTGGGCAGCTCCAGCCATCCGGTCCCGACCACCGTGCCGCCGTCCTCGGCCACGAGAAGGATCGTCCGGCGCGGCACATTCTCGTCACGCAGCGACAGGCAGAACTCGCCCAACGACCAGTAAACCGGGTCGTCCTGATCGTGGCGCATGGTCGACTCGGTCGACGCGTGCCACTCAGCGAGGGCCGCGTCGTCGAAGATGTCGACGGTCCGGATGTCCACAGCGAGCACGGTAGAGACAAGGTCGACCCGAGGCCACCGACTTTCAGTGCTTCAGCCCTGGGACTTCCTAGGCCGTGCCTCCATCGGCTCGTAGTCCCGTGCGGTGGCGCCGACGTAGAGCTGCCGAGGACGGCCGATCTTGGTGGTCGGATCCTCGATCATCTCCCGCCACTGCGCGATCCAACCGGGCAGCCGTCCCAGCGCGAAGAGCACGGTGAACATCGGCGTCGGGAACCCCATCGCCTTGTAGATCAGCCCGGTGTAAAAGTCCACGTTGGGGTAGAGCTTGCGTTCGACGAAGTAGTCGTCGGCCAGCGCGATCTCCTCCAGTCGCATGGCGATGTCGAGCAACGGGTCACTGACCTTCATGCGCTCGAGGACGTCGGCCGCGGTCTTCTTCACGATAGCCGCGCGTGGGTCGTAGTTCTTGTACACGCGATGCCCGAAGCCCATCAGCTTCACGCCGCGTTCCTTCTTCTTGACCCGCTCGACGAACCCGTCCACGTCGTCGTCCGACTGGTGGATCCGCTTGAGCATCTCCAGCACGGCCTGGTTGGCGCCGCCGTGCAACGGGCCGAACAGCGCGTTCACGCCCGCGGACACCGAAGCGAACAGGTTGGCGTTCGCGGATCCGACCAGCCGCACCGTGGATGTGGAGCAGTTCTGCTCATGATCTGCGTGCAGGACGAACAGCATGTCCAGCGCCTTGGCCACAACCGGGTCGACCTCGAACTCGACCGACGGGACGCCGAAGGTCATCCGCAGGAAGTTGGGGACGTACTCGAGCCGGTTGTCCGGGTACAGGAACGGCTGCCCGACGGACTTCTTGTGGGCGTACGAGGCGATCGTCGGCAGCTTGGCCAGCAGCCGGATCGTCGACATCTCGACATGGCTGGAGTCGAACGGGTCGAGGCTGTCCTGATAGAAGGTCGAGATCGCGCTCACCCCGGAGGACAACACGGCCATCGGGTGCGCCTGGCGCGGGAACGCCTCGAAGAACCGGCGCATCTCCTCGTGCAGCAGGGTGTGGTTGCAGATCGCGTCGGTGAACGTGGCCAGCTGCTCAGCGGTCGGCAGCTCGCCGTAGATCAGCAGATAGGACGTCTCGAGGAACGTCGACTTCTCGGCTAACTGCTCTATGGGATAGCCGCGGTACCGCAGGATGCCCTTATCGCCGTCGATGAACGTGATCGCCGACTTGCACGAGGCCGTGTTCATGAAGCCGACGTCGAGGGCGACCCGCCCGGTCGTCTTCAGCAAGGCCGAGACGTCAACGCTCGACGGCTCCTCCGTGCCGTCCACCGCTTCCAGTTGGAGCTGGCCGCCGGGGTACTCCAGCGTGTAGTCGCCCATGCCCATAGCCTCCGTGGTCGAGCCGGGCGAAGGGTCACGTTCGTCCGGACTGACGAGGTGCCGACGGCGACCACCGGATCGCGGGGGACGCCGAGGTCCAGACTACTTCGGCCCGCGGGCACGCCCTATGGTCAAATGCGTGGAAGGCTTCGACGCTGACGCCCAGCAGACCGCCGAGGCCAGCGCCGCGGCCATGCTGAGCGGGGACGAGGCCTCCCGGGCCGCCGGCGTGCGGCTGGTGCGAGTCGCGCCGGGCCGGGCGGAGATGGCGATGACGGTGACGGCGCAGATGGTGAACGGGCACCGCATCGCGCATGGCGGCTACGTCTTTCTGGTCGCCGACACCGCCTTCGCGGTGGCCTGCAACTCCTACGGTGCCGTCACGGTCGCAGCCGGATGCGACATCGACTTCGTGGCGGCGGTCCACGAGGGCGACGAGCTGACGGCCACGGCGGTGGAGCGGACCCGATTCGGGCGCAACGGGTTGTACGACGTCGCGGTCCGCCGGGCCGACGGGACCGTCGTGGCCGAGATGCGCGGGCGCAGCCGAACCTTGAGAAGGGCCGACGATGCGTGACCTGAGTCCCAAGCCGGGTGACCTGGAACCGATCGAGACGGCATCCCAGGACGAACTTCAGGCGCTGCAAATGGAACGGTTGCGCTGGACGCTCCGGCACGCCTACGAGAACGTCCCGCACTACCGGGCGAGCTTTGATGCCGCCGGCGTGGGTCCGGACGACTGCCGCGAGCTGTCCGACCTGGCCCGGTTCCCGTTCACAACCAAGCATGATCTGCGCGAGAACTACCCGTTCGGCATGTTTGCGGTGCCGCGCGAGCAGGTCGTCCGGGTGCACGCGTCGTCTGGGACGACGGGACGGCCCACCGTCGTCGGCTACACGCGCGGGGACATCGACACCTGGTCAGCGGTGATGGCGCGGTCCATTCGAGCCGCCGGTGGGCGGGCCGGCGACATCGTGCACGTGGCCTACGGCTACGGGCTGTTCACCGGCGGGCTGGGCGCGCATTACGGCGCCGAGGCACTGGGCTGCACGGTGGTGCCGGTGTCCGGCGGTATGACCGCGCGCCAGGTGATGCTCATCCAGGACTTCCGGCCCGACGTCATCATGGTCACGCCGTCTTACATGCTCGCCATTCTCGACGAGATGGAGAAGCTGGGCGTCGACCCGCGCGCGACCTCGTTGAAGGTTGGCATCTTCGGCGCCGAGCCGTGGACGGGGGACATGCGGGCTGAGATCGAGCAGCGCCTCGATATGCACGCGGTCGACATCTACGGACTGTCCGAAGTCATGGGTCCCGGGGTGGCCAACGAGTGCGTCGAGACCAAGGACGGCCTGCACATCTGGGAGGACCACTTCTACCCGGAGGTCATTGATCCGGGTACTGGGGAGACGCTGCCGGACGGGGAGATTGGCGAGCTGGTGTTCACCTCGCTGACCAAGCAAGCCATGCCGGTAATTCGCTACCGCACGCGGGACCTGACCCGGCTCCTGCCGGGCACGGCCCGCACGATGCGCCGGATGGAGAAGATCACCGGCCGGACCGACGACATGATCATCTTGCGCGGGGTGAACCTGTTCCCGACGCAGATCGAAGAACTGATCCTGCACGTGCCTGCGCTCGCGCCGCACTTCCTCTGCGTCCTCGACACCGCGGACCGGCTGGACACGCTGACCGTCCGGGTCGAGCGCCGTCCGGACGCCTCCGACGCCGACGGCGCCGCCGCGGGAATCGAGCTCGGCCGGCTGGTGAAGGAGCGCATCGGCGTCACCGTGGACGTTGACGTCGTCCCGCCCGACGGCGTGGAGCGCTCGATGGGCAAGGCCCGCCGGTTGCTCGACCAGCGCACCCGTCTGTAGGTATTAGGCGGCGTGGACCGCGTTCCACTCCGCGAGGAACACCTGGGCGGCGGCGCAGCCGTTGTCGTAGAGCTTCTGCTGGGTCGCCCGGTCGATGTGGAAGTCAGTGGCCTGCACCCGCATGGTGTCCACCCAGACGGTGCGGCTGGCCACGCCGTCGTCGTCCAGGGCGTAGCGGTTCCACTCGCCGAGCGCGGTGCGGGCAATGGCGACGAGCTCATGGACATCGCCGAACACTTCCTTGTCGGGAGCCTTCTCGGGCGGCTGGCTGGAGAGCTTCACCCCGAACGTCGGCCAGCGCGGCTTCTTGCCGTCGGACCGGTTGAACACGGTGATCGGGAAGTTCTGGAGCATGCCCCCGTCGACCCAGGTGCACTTGCCCTGCGGCGTCTTCTGGTGGAACGGCTGGAAGAAGAACGGGATGGACATCGACGCCCGCACCGCGTCAACCACCGGGAAGGCGTCGATGGCCGCGATCTCCTGCTCCAGGGTGGCCTCCTGGCCCTGGGGAAGGGTGTACGCGGGGACGTCCCAGGGCAGCCGGACCAGGCACTGCCGGGTCAGGTCTGAGGTGTGCACGACCAGTCGGTAGCGCTGCTGCGGCGGAAGGCTGGACTCCGGGTCGTCAGTGATCTTCAGGTCGCCGAACGTGCGGATGCCGAGCGGGTCGAACTTGCTGTGCAGCCACTTGTCGAGGTAGCCCGTGCCGTACAGGCCCTGGCTGAAAACCAGGTCGGTGGCCAGCCCGAACGGGCCGAGGTGCCGTCCGATGAAGCTCCGGTCCATGAACTTGTCGTAATGCAGCTCGTTCATGTCCGCCTGGAGTTGGGTGAGCGGCACGCCGCGGGTCTGGTACGCGGCCACCAGCGCGGCCACGATGGCACCCGCCGACGTCCCACCGACGCGCGGGAAGACGTAGCCGGCGTCGCTCAGAGTGATGACCGCGCCGGCTAGGCCGAGGCCCTTGACCCCGCCGCCTTCCATCACGAGGTCCGCGCCGCACTCCATCGCGCGCTGTTCCAGGGTCTTCGCCATGAGGCTCATCTCCAGCCTAGTCCGGCCGGCGCCCCGGGGCGGCCGGCGTCGTCACCGGAATGGAGGCGCGCACCCCCTGGCCTGATACACGACGTACCGTCGGCGTTTGTGACCGTCCACATCCGTCTCGCCCAAGTCGCCGACGCTTCGGCCGTCGCCACGCTCGTCCAGCGGGCGTACGACCACTACGTGCCGCGCATCGGCGCACGGCCGCGGCCCATGGACGCGGACTACCCGGCGCTGATCGCCGCCGGACAGGCCTGGGTGGCCGTCGACCCCGACATCGTCGGCGTCATCGTGCTGGACCACCACGCCGATCACCTCCAGATCGACAACGTGGCGGTGGCCCCGAAACGGCAGGGGAGTGGAGTCGGTGCTGCGCTGCTCGACTTCGCCGAGGACCGTGCCCGCGCACGGGGCGTCCCCGAGCTGCGCCTGTTCACCCACGCGCTGATGACCGAAAACCAGGCCTTCTACGCCCGCCGCGGCTACGTGCAGACCGCTCGGACGGTCGACGATGGTTTCGACCGGGTCTTCTTCGCCAAACGGCTCTGAGGAGGCGCGTTCATTCCAGAGGCTGGCGTGAGATGGTGGCCGGGGTGCGGCCGAACAGCCAGCCGCCGATCAGCGCCAACAGCGGCAACCCGAATATGAGCACGGCGAGGTCGGGGTACGGCGGGTGGGCCAGGTAGCCGATGTCGTGCCAATGCCACGCGATCAGCGCCAGGTACGCCCCTGCGGTGCCGAGGAGTCCGCCGAGGAGTCCCAGCGCCGCGGCCGTGGCCGCGGTCAGGGTGCGGCGGGTGCGGCCGCTCGCTCCGGCCGCGGTCAGTGTCCGCAGATCGCCGGCGGTTTCGCTGCGGATCAGCCCGACTGTCATCGCCAGCACGCCGAGGGCAAGCAGCACCCCGGCAGTAGTGGCGTATTCGCGCAGCCGACGCAGTGAGTGGTCGGGAGCGGTGCGGGCTTCGATAGTGATCCCCGCGGCGGCGGCCCGGTGCTGCGCGTCGATCACCTGTTGCGCGGTGAGCGGGTGGCGGCTCTGCACCAGCCACCCGGCGGCCTGCGGTTTCAGTCCGAGCGCGCGAACCGTCTTCTCGGTGATCAGCGTGTTCGGCGCGGAGGTGTAGTTCGGCAGCAGCTTGACGACTTGGATCGTTGCGGGACGGAACGATGCGCCGATCTTCGCCTTTTGCGAGGCGAACGTGCCGGAGTTGATCTGAGTACCGGACAGGTCCGTGCGTGAGGTAAGGATGTCTGCGTTCGGTTTGATGCCGTCGGCGGCCACGCGATACAAGTCGAGAATCGCCGACGTCGCGACGAACGGTGTGCTGACCAGGTCGTATCCGCGGCGCCCCTGATCGTTCACCGGGCGCAAGAGGCTGGCTCGTCTCGCATCAGGCGGCGCGTCGGCGGGCGCGTCACTATTTGGGTTCACTGCGGTGTCGAGTTCGACGACGGTCTGCGCGTTCAAGGACCGCGCGATCGAGTCGGCGGTGCCTTGCGCTTGGGCGATCGCCGCTGGGGTCGGCCCGCCAGCGTTGACTTGAGCGACGCCGGGGCCGCCAGATCCACTGAGACTGTCGTCCACCCAGACGATCAGCTGGTTGGGAGGCAGGTTGCCGCCGCTGAGGCTGTGATCGGCGGCTTGCTCGGCCGCGGCGCTGATCGCGATCGTGGCGGCGATGCCGACCGCGAGGCTGGCGGCCGCCAGCGCCGAGCCGGAGCGCGCCTGGTACCGGGCGAGGTCGCGCACCGCCAGGCGTACCGCGACCGGAGCGCGATGCGCGGTGGCCGCGAGCGCGCGGATGCCGAGGGGTGCGAGCAGCAGCATCCCGACCGTCAGGGCGAGGATCCCGGTCACGATCATCACTGAGTGCTGGGCATGTGCGAGGACGAGAAGAACGAAGCCCAGCGCCGCGGCCGCGATGCCGAGCAGGGCGAACCGGTGCGCCGGCTGGGGCGGGGTCGGCCGGCCGGACAGGGCCGCCACGATGGGCATCCGCGCCGCCGACCGGGCCGGCCACCAGGACGCGGCCAGCGCGGTCAAGATCGCGAGCGCGTCACCCGCCAGGATCGCCCACCAAGCGATCTGGAACGGGTCTATACGGTGTCCGACGAGGTGCTCGAATCCCGGACGCAGCGCGAACCACACGACCAACCCCAGCATCGTGCCGACGCAGGCACCCACTATGCCGACGGCCGCGCCGTTGGCCAGCATCACCCGCCGGACCTGGCGGTCGGTCGCGCCGATGGCGCCGATCATGCCGAGGGCGCGGAGCCGCCGATGCGCCATGACGGTGAAGCCGGCGACCGCGAGCAGGCCGATGAAGGTGAGTCCGATGGTGGTGAGCAGCAGAACCGCCAGCGCCTGGGCGCGCTTCTGCTGCGCGGCGGACGGGCCGCTGGAGATAACTCCCTGGAAAGTGGCGCCCGGCGCATGGAATTGGCTCGCCGCCGAGCCGCTAGCATCGGTGAGCACGCTCAGGACGGTCGGAGCGCTGATCTGGCCGGGCGCCACCAGCGCGAAGGCGTCCTGGAGGTTCCTCGGGTTCTCCACGACGCCGACGACGCGCAGGGTCCGCCGGCTTACCTGCCAGGTGTCCCCGATCTTGAGGCTGAAGGTCGAGGCCACTGCCCTGGTCACCGCGACCTCGCCGGCGCCTGTCGGGTAACGGCCGGAGACCAAGCGGAGCAAAGGTGCGCCGTAGACGCCGTGCGGATCCTGGGCACGCAGGTCCACCGGGGTGACCGAGCCGGGCACGGGCACGCTTTCGTGTTCGATCACCTCGACGGTGCCGAAGGCCTGCCGTGCGGCCGCAATGGCGGCGCTCACGTTCGCCGGGTTCGTAATGTCGATCCGGGTCCTGGCTTTTCCCAGCAAGGGGTCGGAGGTTTGCACGTTGACGACCAGGCCGAGCCCGACCGTGGTCGCTGCGACCGCGACGGTGAGCAAGGCGAGCACCAGCAGCTGCTGGCGCCACTCGCGGCGCAACAGCCGCCACGCCCAACGTCTGATCGCCCGACGTGCAGCACGCCGGGAGCGCGGCGGCGGAGGTGCGACCGGGACGGGCGGAAGAGGCGGGGCCAACGTGCTGGTCATCGCGCCGGGTCAGCCTCCAGCAGCGACTCCGGACCGTCCGGCATGGCGGTCTGGTCCACGATCCGGCCGTCGCGGAGGAACACCACGCGATCGGCCCAGGAGGCCAGCTGCGCGTCATGGGTCACGACGACGCCGGCGACTCCGCCCTGGCACAGGGCCCGGACCAGCCGCATCACCGACTCCCCGTTGACCGAGTCGAGCGCGCCGGACGGCTCGTCGGCCAGCAGCAGATGCCGCTCGCCCACCACGGCCCGGGCGATCGCCACCCGCTGCCGCTCTCCGCCGGAGAGCTGGTGCGGCCGGTGATTCAGCCGATGACCGAGCCCGACGCGGTGCAGGGCCGCGGCCGCCCGGCGGCGTCG
>DATAEG010000110.1:0-1622 GCA_036258135.1 Jatrophihabitantaceae bacterium
GCCCTGCTCGCGGCCGCGGGCCTGTTCGTGGGTGGCGCCGCACGGGCAGTCCCGAAGGTGCCGCTTCCACTCTCGCCCGCGGACGGCAGCGCGGTCGGCGGCTTGCCGGCGTTCGCGTGGAAGGCCGTCCCGGGGGCCGAGGAGTACGAGTTCGAGATCGCGGCCGACGCGGGGTTCAACTCGCCGGTGCTCGGCGCGGGCAAGGACGACTTCCGCACCAAGAACACGCGGGCCACGCTGACCCAGACGGCCCCGAACGGGACGTACTGGTGGCGCGTGCGGGCGATCTCCAAGAACGGAACCCCGTCCGCCTGGTCGCGCGGCAGGTCGATCAGGAAGAGCTGGGCATCCCGGACGACCCTTCTCTCGCCGGTCGGCGGCGCGCAGATCACGTATCCGGCGACGCCGCTGAGGCTGAGCTGGGCGCCGGTTGCCGGTGCGCGGAAGTACCTCGTCTCCGTCGCGACCGACCCGAGCCTCGGATCGCTGATCACGATCAACGGGCAGGCGAGGCCGATCGAGACGTCGGCGACGACGTTCACGCCGGCCGCCGCGCTCGCACCCGGGACGTACTACTGGGGCGTCACGGCGCTCGACGCCGAAGGGAATCGCGGCGTCCCCTCGGCTGCCGGATCGTTCTCGTGGGCGTGGCCCTCCGCGACGACGCCGCACGTGGCCGACCTCGCCTCGGCCCCCGAGCTGTTCGACCCGCGCTTCAGCTGGGATCCCGTGCCGGGTGCCGCCCGCTACGAGGTTGAGATCAACCCCACGCAGGTGTTCGCGGTCGGCTCGCAGGTCTGCTGCACGGGCACGACGATCAACACCTCGATCTCGCCGACGACGGTCTTCAAGAACAACACCTACTACTGGCGGGTCCGTGCGCTCGACGTGGACGGGCACGCCGGCCAGTGGAATGTCGGCCCGAGCTTCACGAAGAGCTTCGACAACATTGCGCCGGCTGGGCCCGTAACCGGCACGAGCATCAAGAACCTGCGCATGCGCGACAACCTCGCCGACCCGGGCACGGACGTCGACCCGGCGGCGGGGTACCAGACGCGCGTGCCGGTCGTGCGCTGGGATCCAGTGCCCGGCGCCTCCAGCTACGAGGTGCAGGTCGCTGATTGGAACGGCGCCGCGTGCCTGTGGGCATCCACGCCGTACCTCAAGAAAACAGCCGTAACCGAGTGGACCCCGCTCGGCTATGCAGGACTGAACAACCCGGCCCCATGGCAGGGGACGGTGGCCCAGGACTCGTTCCCGACGCTCGACCCAGGGGCGTACTGCTTCAGAGTCCGGGCGCGGAGCGATCGCTCGCCGATCAACCAGGAGATCTGGGGGGACTACACGTACCTGCAGAACGGCGGCACCGACTCGGCCGTCCCTGCCGGGCCGGCCTTCACCTGGAGCGAGTACCCCAGCCCGGCCGACCCCGGGAACTCGACGCCGTGCCTCGCCGGCTATGGCTGCGCGGGGGACTACGTCGGTCCCGTGACCGGCACGACCACCGGGCGCACGCCGCTCTTCACCTGGAAGCCGTTGATGGGCGCGAACAGCTACTTCGTCGTCGTTGCCAAAGACGCGAACTTCACCAACGTCGTCGACGAAGGCTTTACGCGGATCCC
>DATAEG010000111.1:0-10689 GCA_036258135.1 Jatrophihabitantaceae bacterium
CGTTCTGGAAGACCAGCACGAGCAGGCCGTACGCGGCGCCGACGGAGAGCAAGTTGAGTGCTATGGCCGTCAAGGCGACCACAACGGAGCGGAAAGCGATGGTCAGCAACACCAGGGACAGGCCGAGGACGAACGCGAAGACCAGCGGCGCGGGGTTGGTGACGTTGTCGACGTAGTCGATGTTCTCCGACGTCGACCCGCCGACGAGGGGGTCGGCGTCCGTCCGGCCGAACGCGGACTGGACCAGGTGGCGGCGCAGGTCCCGGACGGAGGCGATGGCCGCTTCGCCAGCAGGATCTCCGCGCACCGGTATGACCAGGTCGGCGACGCCACCGGCGCCCGTCCTGATCTGGCCAGGCCCGAACCGGGGGTCGGCGGCGAGCCGGTCGCGCAGTTGCGCCAGCGCCGTGACTACTCGGCCGGAGTAGTTCGTGACCACGACGTGGACCGGATCGGCGGTCTGAGCGGCGAAGTCGCGCTGTAACGCGATATAGCCCTGTTTGGCCGCCAGACCGTCGGGCAACGTGCTGACCCCGGCCGTCCCGATGTTGAGCCCGAAGGCGGGCAGCGCGAGGGCCACCAGCGCGCCGGCAGCCAGCGCCAGGCTCAGCGCAGGTCGGCGTAGGACGCGGTCGATGATCGCCCCCCAGAACCGGCCTTCCTGATCGGCCCCGCCACCGCGCCGGCCGACCAGCGGCACCCGTATCGCGTCCACCCGGTCGTGCAACCGCCCCAGCAGCGCCGGCAGCAGGGTCAGCGCAACAGCCAGCGACGTGACACCCACCAGAATCGCGCCCGCGGCGAGGCTGCGGAAGATCGTCGAGGGCACGATCAGCAGGCCGAACATCGCGATCACGAACGCCGATCCGCTGAACAGCACCGCGCGGCTCGCGGTCGCCCCCGTGGCGGCGATCGCATCGTCCGGCGATCGCCCGTAGCTCCGCTCCTCCCGATACCGCGAGATGACGAACAGCGCGTAGTCGATGCCAAGCGCCAGCCCCATGCCAGTGAGCATGTTGGTCGTGAAGATCGACAGCTCGAACAGCTGGGTGAGCAGGGCCACCAGGCCGAGCGCCGTCACGATCGCCACCAATGCCATCAGCACCGGCACAAGGCCGGCGACGATCGCCCCGAACACCAGCAGCAGGATGAGCAAGGCCGCGGGCAGACCAAATCGCAGCTCCCCGTTGAGCAGGTCACGTTCGGACAGCTGGTTGAAGTCGTGATCGCGCGTTCTCGCGCCAGTGACCGCCACGTCGAAGTCCGCGGTGGCATCGGCCCGCTCCACGGCGTGGATGACATCGCCCGCGGCAACGTCGTCGACGACGTTCATCCCGATCAGCGCCGCGTGCCGGTCCGCAGAGACCAGCGACCTGTCGTTGGTGTCGAAGTAGCTGTGGGCGCTCAGCACCGCTCCGCTCCCACGCACACTGCGCACCAGCCCGTCGACCATGCTCCGGAAGCCGGCGTCGTCGACGGTGAAGCGCGCCGACCTGACCACCACCAGGTCGGTCACCGCACGCTGTGGATCGGGCGGGAAAGCGGCGGACAGCCGGTCATCGGCTCGCTCGGACTGCGGGTTGTTAGTGCCCGTCGCCTCGGTCGTGAAGCCGGTCAGGACGAGCACCAGCGCGGCGATCGCGCCCGCCAGCACCACGCCCCAGCAGGCGAACGTCAGTCCGGCATGCCTGCTGCATGCCCGCGCCAAAGACGTGGTCGAGAACCGCATCGATCAACCTCCAGGTCCCTGTATCAGCGCTCCCACCCGCCCGAGCGCCGCGACGGCAGTCGCATCGGGATCTTCTGCCTCGATTCTGACAGCGGCAGCCGCCGCGGCCGCGCGGAACCGGTCGTCGTCGAGGAGCTTGACCAGGGCAGCAGCAATCGCGGCCGGCGGCGATTGCGCCGCCAGCACGATCCCGGCGCCCAGTTCGGCAACCCGCGCGGCGTTGATGTGCTGATCGCGACCCAAAGGCAGCATCAGCTGGGGAACGCTGTGGGCGATCGCGCGCAGGGTCGTGCCCAGTCCCGCATGGGTGATGACCGCGGCGCAGGTGTGCAAGACCTCGTCATGGGCAGCGAACGGGACGACGGTGACGCTCGCCGGCGCGCGGATTGACCCGGCGTCGATGGCCGGGCCGAGGGTGAGCGTGGCCGCCACCCCCGCTAGGTCACACGCCTCACACACCGCCTGCACGACCTCGAGCTGACCCGGCATGGCGGTGGTGCTGAAGCCGATCAGAACCCGGCGCCCTGCCCCGTCGCTGCCGGACTCCCTGTCCGAAGGCGGCGGTGAGCGGATCCCCAGCGGTCCGGCATGGACCACGTGCGGCGGGAAATCTGCGGCGTGGTCGAACCACCTCGGTGCGGTCACCAGCACCAGTTCGGGCTCCTCCCAGGCCTCGATCGGATGCGCGAGTGGGACCAGGCCGAGGACGACCCGGGTGAGGTTGAGCTGCCGAAAGTCGGTGGTCCATCCCGACCCGCTGGCGATCCGCTCTCGCGCCGGGCCGTAGAGGAAATGGACCACCGACGCGGTCGGGGTTCCGGTCGCCTTCCCACCTGCGAGGGCCGCTGGGAGCATGCAATCGGCGACCAGTAGCCGCGGTCGCCAACGACTCACGCTGTCCCGGACCTCCGACGCGATCTCCGGACCCGCCGCCGCGGCCATGAATGCGGCGGCGTGCGATTCGAAGGTCACCGTCGTGTCTGGCTGGGGGCTGCGCCGGTAGGGCACCACCTCGAGCCCGGCGGCTTTCGCCGCTTCTCCGGTGGCGGTGGAAGTCAGCACCCGAACGGCGTAACCCTGGTCGGCGAGCACCCGCGCAACGGACAACAACGGGGGAAGGTTGCCGCCGCCGGCCCAGGTCGCCACCAGCACATCCAGACTCTGCATGAGGTTGGCTCAGCCCCAGCCCAACTCGTGCAGACGGGCGTCGGAGATGCCGAAGTGGTGGGCGATCTCGTGGACGACAGTCACCGACACCTGATCGGCCAGCTCCTCCTCCGACCGCGACAGGCGCAGCAGCGGACGGCGGTAGATCGTGATCTCGTCCGGCATCGCGAATGTGTAGTCGTGCGTGCGCTTGGTGAGGTCGATGCCGTAATACAGCCCGAGCAGATGCGGATCGTCCGGGTTCTCCTCGGCCACAGTGATGACGAGGTTATCGAGGGCCTTCATCAACTCCGCTGGGATGCGGTCCAAGGCCTCGCCGACCAGCTCGTCGAAGCGTTCGGCAGACACGGACAACACCCGGCAATTATCGGCGGAACCACGCCCGGTCGGGCGGCCACTAGCCTTGGCCGGGTGATCGACCTGAGGTTGCTCCGCGACGACCCCGAGCTGTTCCGGGCCAGCCAGCGGCTGCGCGGCGCGGATCCGGGCGCCATCGACGCGCTGCTGGCCGCCGACGACCGGCGCCGGGCCAGCGTGTCGCACGCCGATGCACTCCGTGCGGAGCAGAAGGCGTTGAGCCGCAAGGTCGGTCAGGCGGCACCGGCAGAGCGAGAAGGACTGCTGGCGCACGCCAAGCAACTGGCCTCCGACGTCAAAGAGGCCGAGGCCGACGAAGAAGCCGCGTCCGACGCCGTCCGCAGAGCGCAGTTGGACATGGCGAACCTCGTCGAGGACGGCGTTCCGCCCGGCGGTGTAGACGACTTCGTCGAGCTCGCCCGGCACGGCGAACCGCCGCGCCTGGAGGCGCCGCGCGACCACGTCGAGATCGGCGCCGCACTGCGTGCCATCGACACCGAGCGCGGCGCCAAGGTCTCCGGGTCGCGCTTCTATTTCCTCACCGGCATCGGTGCCCAGCTGGAGTTTGCGCTGGTCAATTTGGCCATGCAGTTCGCCGAGCGCGCTGGGTTAGCGCCGGTCATTGCGCCGGCTCTGGTCAAGCACGAGGTCATGGAGGGCACCGGATTCCTCGGCGCCCACGCCGCCGAGGTCTACCGGCTGGCCGACGACGAACTGTACCTCGTCGGGACCAGCGAGGTGGCCCTGGCCGGCTACCGCTCCGGCGAGATCCTCGACGCGGCGGAGCTGCCGCTGCGCTACGCGGGCTTCTCGTCCTGCTTCCGCCGCGAGGCCGGCTCGTACGGCAAGGACACCCGCGGCATCATCCGGGTGCACTGGTTCGACAAGGTCGAGATGTTCTCCTTCACCCGCGCCGAGGCTGCGCGCGACGAGCACCGGCAGCTGCTGGCCTGGGAGCGGGAGTTCCTCGACTCGCTGGAGCTCAGCTACCGCGTCGTCGACATCGCCGCCGAAGACCTCGGCACCAGCGCGGCCCGCAAGTTCGACATCGAGGCCTGGTTCCCGTCGCAGGGCACCTACCGGGAGCTGACGTCGACGAGCAACTGCACGACGTTCCAGTCGCGTCGGCTCAACATCCGCACCCGTGGTGCGGCGGGCACCGAGTTCGTAGCCACCCTCAATGGCACGCTGTGCGCGGTGGCCCGGACCATCGCTTGCCTGCTCGACCACCACCAGCAGCCGGACGGCAGTGTGTACGTGCCGAAGGCGCTGCGTCCGTGGCTCGGTGACCGCGAGCTTCTGTCATCTACGTGATACGGCTGCTCGCCACCGATCTGGACGGCACGCTGCTGCGCAGCGACGGCACGGTCTCGGCGCACACCCGGGCGGTTATCGAGCGCGCCGCTGAGGTCGGTTTCCCGGTGGTCATGGTGACGGGACGCCCGATCCGTTGGCTGCCCGACGTCGCGGCCGGCACCGGTTTGCGCGGGGTGGCGGTGGCCGCCAACGGGGCCATGCTGTACGACCTCGACCGAGCCGAGATCGTAGAAGCACATCCGCTAACGCCGGACACGATGGCCAGGCTGGCCGAGGTGCTGCGGGGCGCGTTCCCCCAAGTGCGATTCGCCGCGGAATACGGCATCGACTTCGCCTACGAGAAGCAGTACGAGCACGAATGGGACATCGAGCCCGCCGTGGACAACCGCGGGTCCATCGCACCGGTGGTCACGGTCGGCGATCTGGCTGAGATCATCGCCCGGCCGGCGGTGAAACTGCTCGCGCGCAATCCTGACGAGACTGCCGACGCGTTCTTGCACGAGGCCGTTGACGTTGTCGGTGGTCTGGCCAGCGTCACCCGCTCGGGCACGTCCAGCCTCGTCGAGATCGCCGCGCCGGGTGTGACCAAGGCCACCGGTCTGGCGGCAGTGGCCGCCGGTCTCGGCGTCGCTGCCGCTGACGTGGCCGCGGTGGGTGACATGCCGAACGACGTGGCCATGCTCCGCTGGGCAGGGCACTCCTTCGCTGTCGGCAACGCCCACACGGACGCCGCCGACGCGGCCGACTACATGCTGGGCACCAACGACGAGGATGCTGTGGCCGGCCTGCTACAGCGCCTCCTCGACGCGGTGGCGCAGGTACCGTGATGCGGTGTTGCGCGTGACCGTGCCCCAGCCCGGAGTGGTCCTGGGCAACCGCTACCGGCTGCTCCAGCAACTGGGCCGGGGCGGGATGGCCGAGGTCTGGCGCGGCTTCGACGAGCGCATGCAACGCCCGGTCGCGATCAAGATGTTCAATGACGACGTGGGCGATGCGGTGTCGGTCGCTCGCCAGCAGGCGGAGATCCGGGCCCTGTCCGACCTGTCGCACCCGAACCTTGTGGCGTTCTTCGACGCCCGCCATGTCGGCGACGGCGAGCACAGCGGTGATCCCGCCTACCTGGTCATGGAGTTCGTCGCAGGGCCGACGCTGGCGCAACGGCTGACCCTCGCCCCGTTGAGCGTCGGCGAAGTCGGCGAGATCGCGCGCGGCGTCGCTGCGGCGTTGGCCGCCGCGCACTCGCACGGCATGGTGCATCGCGACGTCAAGCCGGCGAACATCCTGCTCGCCCGCGACGGCTCGGGACGGCTGGTGCCGAAGCTGTCCGACTTCGGCATCGCGCACCGGCTCGGCTCCGGTCGCATCACCAGAACGTCGATGGTGGTGGGTACCGCCGCCTACCTCAGTCCCGAGCAGGCCCGCGGTGGCACCATCGGGCCGCCCACGGACGTCTATGCCCTCGGTCTGGTCCTGCTCGAGGCGCTCACCGGACGCCGGACCTACGACGGAGCCCCCCTCGAAGCCGCCGCCGCGCGACTGCATCGTCCGCCTGGCATCCCGGCCACCCTTCCGGCACCTTGGCCGAGCCTGCTTACCGCCATGACCCAGCTCGACCCGACCGCCCGGCCCAGCGCGTCCGTGGTGCTGGGCGTCCTGGAGGGACGCGCCCAGGTCCCGGTGCGGTCGGTTCCGCCGCGACCCGCGGTCCCCGCCGCGCCTCCGGTCCGCATGCCTGCCTATCGTCCGGCGCCCGAGCCGGCCGCACCAGCGAAGCCCGCGCGGCGGCGTAACCGGCGCATCTCCGGGCTGGCGGCATTGATAACGGTCATGGCCTTCGTCGCGCTTGGTGCCTTCGCGGTGGCGGTACTCACGTCCCACTGAGGCGCCTCAGCCCGACGCGGTAGAGATTGACGTCATGAAAACACGCGAGATCGGTAACGACACTGTCGGGCGAGTTGCGGTAGGCGCCATTGGCCTAGGTCTGATGACCTTCGACCAAACGGGTGTCCAGCCGCGCGAGCAACTGGCCGACACCGTCCGAGCCGCGCTGGACGCTGGCGTGACCGTGTTCGACACCGCCGACGCGTACGGACCCGGACCGGAGCTCGGCACCGAAGCGCAGGGCGTCAACGAGACGCTGATCGCGAGCCTGCTCGACGAACTCGGCGTGCGGGACCGCGTCCTACTCGCCACCAAGGGCGGTCACGTGCGCACCGCGCACGGCGGCTGGGACGTGGACAGTTCCCGGAAGCACCTGCTCCGCGCGGTGGACGACAGCCTGCGGCGCCTGGGCGTCGAGCAGATCGCGCTCTGGCAGCACCACCGGCCCGACCCCAAGGTCGAATACGACGAGGTCATCGACACCCTCGGCGATATCTACCGCTCGGGCAAGGTGCGCATGATCGGGCTGTCCAACGCCAACCCTGAGCAGATCCGGCAGGCACACAAAGCCCTCGGCGATGCGCTCGTGAGCGTGCAGAACGAGTTCTCGCCGGCGTTTCGCAGCAGCCGTCCCGAGATCGACGTATGCACGGAGCTCGGCCTCGCGTTCCTGCCGTGGAGCCCGCTCGGTGGCGAAGACGCGAAGAACCTGGGCCAGCGACACCCGGCCTTCGCTGAGGTGGCCGATGAGATCGGGGTCAGTCCGCAGCGCGTGACACTGGCGTGGGAGCTGGCCCAGTCGCCGGTCGTCATCCCAATCCCGGGCGCCAAGCGGGCCGCGTCGATCACCGACTCCGCCGCGGCGGCCGATCTGGAACTGACCGACGAGCAGTTGGCCCGGCTCGACGAGGACTAGAGGTACTGCCCCGGCCCGGTGGGACCCTCGCGAGCCGGGATGACGAGTCCGGGCGGGATGCCGGGTGGGTGTCCGCCCTCGGGCAGCGCCCGGCGTCGCATCTCCTCGAGCTGCGCGCGGGCGGCCATCTGCTGCGCGAACAGGGCGGTCTGGATGCCGTGGAACAACCCCTCCAGCCATCCCACCAACTGCGCCTGAGCGATTCGCAACTCGGCCTCGCTGGGCACCTTCTGCTCATCGAAGGGCAGGGTGAGCCGTTCGAGCTCGTCGCGCAGCTCCGGTGACAGGCCGTCCTCCAGCTCCTGGATGGACGACCGGTGGATCTCCATCAGCCGGGCCCGGCCAGCCTCGTCCAGAGGTGCGGCCCGCACCTCCTCGAGAAGCTGCTTAATCATCGTCCCGATCCGCATGACTTTGGCGGGCTGCTCAACCTGCTTGCCCACGTCCGCGACGTCCTGCGGAACGAGAACGACCTCCTCGTCCGGTGCCTCTGTGCCCTGTTCGGTCATTGGTCGATTGTCCCAGCCACCCGCAACAGCACCTTCCCCACGTGCTCGCTGGACTCCACCCGTCGATGCGCGGCGGCCACATCGGTCAGGTCGAACACGCTGTCGACGACCGGACGCACCTCGCCCGTTTCGAGGGCAGGCCAGACGAACGCATAGGTGGCCGCGACGATGGCCGCCTTACGGTCTGGCGGCTGAGCACGCAGCCGGGCCGTCGTGATGGTGCCGCGCACGCTCATCAGACGGTCGAGATCCAGCTCTCCCTTCGTGCCGCCCTGCAAGCCGAGCGATACGAGACGCCCGTCGATGGCCAGCACGGCCAGGTTACGGCCGAGGTACGCGGCGCCCATGTTGTCGAGGATGACGTCGGCGCCGTGTCCGCCGGTGGCCTCGCGGACCCGTTCGACGAAGTCCTCCTCGCGGTAGTTGACGAGAATATGCGCGCCCAGACCGGCGCACGCCGCGAGCTTCTCCGGCGACCGGGCCGTCACTGCCACCGTGGCGCCGTGGCGGTGACCGAGCTGGACGGCCATCGTGCCCACCCCGCTGGTGCCGCCGTGTACGAGCAGCACCTCGCCAGACAGCAGTCGACCTCGGTCAAACACCAACGACCACACGGTGCACGTCACCTCGGGCAATGCCGCCGCCTCGAGCAGAGACATGCCGACGGGCACGGGCAGCAGCTGACCGGCCGGTACCGTCGCCTGCTCGGCGTAGCCGCCGCCACCCAGCAGCGCACAGACCCGCTGGCCTACGGTCCAACTGGTGACGCCGGTGCCGAGCGCGGCGATCGTCCCGGAGCACTCCAAGCCGGGATACGGCGGCGCGCCCGGCGGAGGCGGGTAGTGGCCCTGGCGCTGCAACAGGTCCGGGCGATTCACCGCGGACGCGGCCACGTCGACCAGCACCTCGCCGGGAGCCGGTTCCGGTGCCGGGACATCCTCGACCTTCAGCACGTCCGGACCACCCGGCTCGGTGATGACGACGGCACGCACGGGCGGCAACCTCCTCGGTGCTCCTGCTTCCAACCGCGCCGAAGCCTGACACAGTGACGACATGACTGTGCACCCCGCACGCCCAGACCGCGTCGTGGTGGACGCGGGACCTCTGTCCGAGCCGGACGTGCTGGCGGTGGCCCGCGGCGGCGCCGGCGTGGAACTGAGTCCCGCCGCGACTCAGGCGATCTCCGACAGCCGCGGCGTGATCGAAGCGTTGGCCACCGACAGTGTGCCGCACTACGGCATCTCGACCGGATTCGGCGCGCTGGCCACCACGTCGATTCCGCCGGAGCGCCGGGCCGCCCTGCAACGCTCGTTGATCCGCTCGCACGCCGCCGGCTCAGGTCCGGAGGTGGAACGCGAAGTGGTCCGGGCCATGATGCTGCTGCGGCTATCCACGTTGGCCACCGGCCGCACGGGCGTCCGGCCGGCAACGGCGGCGCTGCTGGCCGCGCTGATTGATCACGGCATCACCCCCGTCGTCCCGGAGTTCGGCTCGCTGGGCTGCTCGGGCGATCTCGCCCCGCTCGCGCATGTGGCGCTGGTGCTGATGGGCGAGGGCATGGCCCGCGACGCCGCGGGCGTCCTCCGGACCGGCGCACAGTGCTTGGCCGGCGCCGGGCTCGAACCCGTGACCCTGGCCGAGAAGGAAGGGCTGGCCCTGATCAACGGCACCGACGGCATGCTCGGCCAGCTCATCCTCGCCGCGGAGGACGCCGAGCTGCTGCTGCGGACCGCTGACATCACCGCCGCGATGAGCGTCGAGGCGCAGCTGGGCACCGACCGGGTGTTTGCCGCTGACCTGCAAGCCCTACGTCCGCAACCGGGTCAGGCGATCGCGGCGGCGAACATGCGCGCGCTGCTGGCCGGGTCGCCGATCGTCGCCTCCCACGCGGATCCGGGCGACTGTACCTACGTCCAGGACGCTTATTCGCTGCGGTGCGCACCCCAAGTGGCCGGCGCGGCGCGCGACGTGCTCGCGTTCGCGCGACAGACCGTCGGACACGAACTGGCGGCCGCGGTCGACAACCCGGTGGTCACCCTCGACGGCCGGGTCGAATCCAACGGGAACTTCCACGGCGCCCCGGTGGCCTACGCCCTCGACTTCCTGGCCATTCCGCTAGCCGACCTGGCCTCCATGAGCGAACGTCGCACCGATCGGATGCTCGACGTGGCCCGGTCCCGCGGTCTGCCCCCGTTCCTCGCCGACGATCCCGGCGTCGACTCCGGCCACATGATCGCCCAGTACACCCAGGCTGCCCTCGTCGGCGAGTGCAAACGGCTGGCCGCGCCGGCATCGGTTGACTCCATCCCGTCGTCGGCGATGCAGGAGGACCACGTCTCGATGGGGTGGAGCGCAGCTCGCAAACTCCGCCGCATCCTCGACGCGCTGACTCGCGTGCTCGGCATCGAACTGCTCACCGCCGCCCGCGCCCTGGAGCTGCGCGCGCCGTTGACGCCGGGGGCCGCGACGGGCGCGGTCGTCGCCGGGCTACGCAAGACCGTGGCCGGACCAGGCGCCGACCGCTTTCTGGCTGCGGAGATTGAGGCCGCTGTCGAGTTCGTGCGCACCGGGGCCGCTGTTGCTGCCGCCGACGCGGTGCTGGCGGAGGCGCTGCGGTGACCGTCAGGCCGGCGGCGGCAGGACGACGCCGAATCCGGCCACCGACAGGCGCAGCACGACCTGCCCGGGGGCGAGCAGATCGGCGATCTTCGCCGCGCTGAGCACCTCGAGTTCGGCCAGTCGGGCGCGGTACGCGTCCGACCCGGCCAGTCGGGCCCGTTGCAACTCCCGCGCGTTGTGCCACACCTTGGCCC
>DATAEG010000112.1:0-34233 GCA_036258135.1 Jatrophihabitantaceae bacterium
ACCGTCGGCGAGTGGAATCGGGCGAACGCCCGCCAGATCCTCCAGTACGAACAGCTTGCCGAGGTGGTGATCCTGGTGACTCTCCTGATCGCGGGGTGCAGCCTCGCAGTGACCGTGGCCGGTGGTCTGAACGAGCGCAAACGGCCGTTCAGCCTGCTGCGGCTCACCGGCGTTCCACTCGCGGTTCTGCGACGGGTGGTGGCACTGGAGAGTGCCGCGCCGCTGTTGGCCAGCGCGGCCGTGTCGATCGGCGTCGGCTTCGTGGCCGCGCAGCTGTTCCTGCGCTCACAAATGGGCTACACCATGCAGCCGCCTGGCGCCGGGTACTACGTCGCGGTGGTGCTGGGGCTCCTCGCCTCCCTGGCCATCATCGCCTCGATGCTCCCGCTGCTGGACCGCATCACCGGCCCGGAAACCGCCCGTAACGACTAGGCACTTGGGTGTGAGCCGCGGCGGCTTCGGCTGCGCGCCAGCTAGGGTTCAGGGCGTGACCGACGTCACCGATACCTTGACCGTCGACGTCCTGATCGTGGGCGCCGGGCCCGTCGGGCTGTTCGGCGCCTACTACTCCGGGGTGCGCTCGATGAGCACGGCGGTGCTCGATTCGCTGCCCGAACCGGGCGGGCAGATCAGCGCGATGTATCCGGAGAAGGCCATCTTCGACGTGGCCGGCTTCCCGGCCGTCCGCGGCCGCGACCTCGTCGACTACCTGGTGGCGCAGGCGGCCCCGTTCTCGCCCAACTACCTGCTCGGCCATCAAGCGGTCGGGCTGGAACGCGGCGGGGAGCGCTTCGCGGTGACCACGTCGAACGGTCGCCGGGTCGAGTGCCGGGTCATCGTGATCACCGGCGGGATCGGGACGTTCACCCCTCGTCCGCTGCCCGCCGGGGAGGAATACCTGGGCCGCGGTGTGGTCCACTTCGTCCCCGATCCGGCGACCTACGCCGGGCTGGACGTGGTGGTGGTCGGCGGCGGCGACAGCGCCGTCGACTGGGCGCTGCTGCTCGAGCCCATCGCCAACTCCGTAGCGGTGGTACACCGCCGTGCCCAGTTCCGGGCGCACCCGCACTCGGTCGAGATGATGAAGGCCTCGTCGGTTCAGATGTTCACCGACGCCCAGGTGTCCGCCGTCCACGCGGATCCGGACGTGACCGCCATCGAGGTGGTATCGGGCAGCGAGACGCTCAAGCTGCCGTGTGATCGGCTGGTGGCTGCCCTCGGCTTCACCGCGAACCTCGGACCGCTGCTGGACTGGGGCCTGGAGATCGTGCAGCGCAGGCATATCGTCGTCGACACGAAGATGGCCTCGTCCGTGCCCGGCGTGTACGCGTCCGGCGACATCTGCGAGTACCCCGGCAAGGTGCGCCTTATCGCGACCGGGTTCGGCGAGGTGGCCACTGCCGTGAATAACGCGTTCGCCTATCTGAACCCGGGGCATTCGGCCTTCCCCGGCCACCTCTCGGACTACGCCCCTCCGGGCACAATCGCGGCACCGACGGCGGTGACTGCCGTCAAGGCGGCCGAGTGATCGTCGGGATCGGCGTGGACGTAGTGCCGGTGTCCCGCTTCGCCGAGGCGCTGGCCCGCACACCCGCTCTCGCCGAGCGGCTGTTCACCTCGACCGAGCGGCTTACCCGGCACGGCGAGCCGCGGACCGCGGAATCGTTGGCGGCGCGGTTCGCGGCGAAGGAAGCGCTGGCCAAGGCGCTGGGCGCCGCGGGCGGCATGGCCTGGTCCGACGCCGAGGTCTGCACCGACGACGCCGGCCGGCCGTCGCTCCGTGTGGTCGGCACCGTTCGAGCGCGCGCTGACGCGCTGGGCGTGACAAGCTGGCACGTGTCCCTCTCGCATGACGGTGGCATCGCCTCGGCGGTCGTGGTCGCGGAGAGCGAGCCCGGCTGATGCACGGCGCCTGGACCGTCGAGCAGATCCGCGACGCGGAGAAGCGGGCTCTCGAGTTCAACGCTGAGAGCGACTTGATGGACCGGGCGGCCACGGCCGTGGCCGTGGCCGCCGCGCGCCTGCTGCGAGAGCGCACCGGTGGCGTCTACGGCCGACGGGTCGCGGTCCTGGTCGGGGCGGGTAACAACGGCGGCGACGCCCTCTACGCCGGTGCCTGGCTGGCCCGTCAAGGGGCGCGGGTCAGTGCCATTCTCCTCTCGCCAGAACGAGCCCATCCGGCCGGGCTGGACGAGTTCCTGGAGTTCGGCGGCCACGTGGTCGAGGCGTTGCCGTGGTCAGAACTCATCATCGACGGGATCCTCGGCCTCGGCGGCCGTCCCGGCTTGCAGGACCGTGCGGCGAAGCTCGCCGAGTTGATCCACGAGGCGCAGATGCCGGTGGTGTCCGTCGACCTGCCCAGCGGCATCGACGTGGACACCGGCGCGGTCCCCGGGCCGGCGATTCGGGCCACGACGACGGTGACGATGGGCGGGCTCAAGCAGGGACTGCTCGTGGGGGCAGGCGCCGACTATGCCGGCGACGTCCGGCTGGTCGATCTTCGCTTCGACCTCGAACCGCCAGCGCTGCACGTCCTGGACGCGCAGGACGTGGCCGGGATGCTGCCCGTGCCCGGCATCGCCGACGACAAGTACACCCGCGGCGTGGTCGGGGTGGTGGCCGGCAGTAAGGAATTCCCGGGAGCGGCCGTCCTGTGTACCGGCGGGGCTGTGCACGGCGGGGCCGGAATGGTCCGTTACGCCGGCACCGCGGCCGACGTCGTCCGCAACAAGTGGCCGGAGGTCGTCGTGCACGACGACGTGGCTGCCTCGGGACGGGTGCAGGCGTGGGTCGTCGGCCCTGGCATCGGCACCGACGACGAGGCATCCGAGTCGCTGTCGCGCGTCCTTTACAGCGAGGTGCCGGTCCTGGTCGACGCCGACGGCCTCACGCTGTTGAGCTCCGAATGGTTCGACGGGGTGATCCAGGACCGGCCTTATCCCACCGTCGTCACCCCGCACGACCGCGAATTCGAGCGACTCTTCGGTGAGATCGGCGACGACCGCCTGAGCGCGGCTCGCCGGGCGGCCGCCGAGAGCGGCGCGATCGTCCTGCTCAAGGGCAACTCCACGATCGTGGCCACCCCCGACGGCATGGCCTACGCGAACCGCACCGGCACGCCTTGGCTCGGCACGGCGGGCAGCGGTGACGTGCTCAGCGGTCTGATCGGGGCATTCCTGGCCGGAGGAGTGGACGCGCCGCTGGCCGCCGCCGCGGGCGCGTTCGTGCACGGTCTGGCCGGACAGATCGCGGCCGCCAGCGGGCCGCCGAGCTCCGTCGATGTCCTCGGCGCACTCCGCGCCGCGTTCAACGGGTTGCGGTCGGGCGATTTGAAAGACTGACGGCATGGTTGGCTTACGGACCGTGCCCTTGCTCCGCGCCGTCGTCCGCCGCGTGGTGTGATGATGGCCAGTTCCTACGCGGAGGTGGACCTCTCGGCCATCCGTGCGAACGTCGCCCATCTCGTGTCCCGCACCTCGGCCGAGGTCATGGCCGTGGTCAAAGCCGACGGCTATGGGCACGGCTTGCTGCCCGCGGCCCGAGCGGCACTTGACGGCGGCGCCAGCTGGCTCGGCGTGGCGCTGCTGGACGAGGCGTTGGCCCTGCGCGCGGCCGGCATCGACGCACCGATCCTCGCCTGGCTGTGGGGTCCGCACGAGGCGTCGTCGCTGGCGGCGGCGGTCACCGCCGACATCGACATCAGCGTGGCCAGTATCGGCGCTCTGGAGATGGTGGACGACCTTAACGCGCCGGCCCGGATCCACCTGAAGATCGACACCGGGCTCAACCGCAACGGTGCGACGGTCGACGACTGGCCGCAGTTGGTGACGGCCGCGGCGAAGTCGCTGGCGCTCGACATCGTCGGCGTGTGGAGCCACTTCGTCTACGCCGACGCTCCGGGACACCCGACCATCGCCCGACAGGCGGAACGCTTCGCCGACGCCGTGGAGGTGGCCGAGCGGGCCGGGCTGCGCCCCCGGCTCCGCCACCTGGCGAACTCGGCGGCCACACTCACCCTGCCGTCCGCCCACTTCGACTTGGTCCGCCCCGGGGTGGCCGTTTACGGGCTCAATCCGGTCCCCGAGGTTCCGGCGCCGGCGCTGGTTCCGGCGATGACGCTGCGCAGCGAGGTGGTACTGGCCAAGCGGGTGCCCGCCGGCGAGGGCGTGTCGTACGGCCATCAGTACACGACCACTCGGGAGACGACGTTGGCGCTCGTGCCGCTCGGATATGCCGATGGTGTGCCGCGGCACGCCACCAACCGCGGTCCGCTGGCCATTCATGGGCAGCGGTACCGCATCGCCGGTCGAGTGTGCATGGACCAGATCGTCGTCGATGTGGGAGACGACGACGTCCACGCCGGCGACGAGGTCGTCCTGTTCGGCCCGGGCAAGGCCGGAGAGCCCACCGCGCAGGATTGGGCCGACGCCTTGGACACGATCCACTACGAGGTGGTCACCCGCATCGGTCCGCGGGTCCCACGAGTGCACGTCGAGCGCCCACCCCACGAAAACGCTTCGCACAAAGCGCTGCGCGTTTCCGCAGGGACCCCGAAGGCACGACGATGAGACGCGCTGGAGTCATCGGCGGCGTCATCGGCGCAGCCGCGGCGTTGACCGCCACCGGCGTGGCCGTCGAGCGTTACGTGGTGCGGCGGCAGCGCAACAAGGCGGGGCCACCGCGCGACTTCACCGACCTTGATCCGGACCGGACGCTCGTCGTGCACACCGAGGACGGCGTGGCGTTGCATGTCGAGGAGGTCGGGCCGCTCGACGCACCGCTGACCGTCGTCTTCGTCCACGGGTACGCGCTGTCGCTGCGGTCGTTCTACTTCCAACGGCGCGACCTGGCCGACCGCTTCGATGGACAGATCCGGATGGTCTTCTACGACCAGCGCAGCCACGGCCGGTCAGGTGCGTCCGTGCCCAGCGGCGCGACGTTAGACGAGCTGGGCCGTGATCTCTACGCCGTGATCGGGGCCCGCGTTCCGGACGGCCCGATTGTTCTCGTCGGACATTCGATGGGCGGCATGGCGATCCAGCACTTCGCCGCATTCTTCCCCGAGATGTTCACGCCGCCGCCGAGCCGCCGGCGTCGCCGCCCCGCACCGGCCCGGATCACCGCGGTGGCGCTCATCGCCACGTCCGGCGGTGACCTCGGCCAGGTGACGTTCGGGCTGCCAGCGCTGTACGGACGGCTTCAAGGCTCCCTCACGGGGGCGGTCCTGCGTACCGCGCGCAAACGGGCCAGTCTCATCGAGAGCGGTCGCCGGCTGGGCAGCGACGTGGCCTGGCTGATCACGCGGCGGCTCGCCTTCGGCGACAAGGCGATACGTCCTGACGTGGTCGACTTCCTGCACTCGATCATCTCTGCCACGCCGATCGTTGCCATCGCCGACTTCCACTCCACGCTGATGGAGCACAACAGCGGGGCCGGCATACCCGCGCTGCAGAACCCGGATGCGTTGATCATCGCCGGAAGCGCCGACGTCATCACGCCCGCCGCGCACAGTGTGCGTCTCGCCGAGGAGCTGCCCAAGGCCGAGTTGCTAGTGATCGAGGGCGCCGGGCATGTCGTCCTAATGGAACGTCCAGACGAGGTCGACAGCGCGGTCGGTGACCTCGTCGCGCGCGCCCTCGAGGCGACCGCGAAACGAAAGTGACCCGCCCGCTCCTACTGCCGACCGTCGAGGACACCAGGGCCTTCGGTGCCCGCCTTGCGCGGATCCTGCGTGCCGGCGATGTCGTCATCCTGGCTGGACCGCTCGGCGCCGGGAAGACTGCCCTGACGCAGGGGATCGGCGCCGGGCTCGGCGTATCCGGGCGCATCGCGTCGCCGACGTTCGTCATTGCCCGGGTTCATCCCGGTGGACGGGTCGGATTGGTGCACGTGGACGCGTACCGGCTGAGCTCGGTGGCCGAGGTCGACGATCTCGACCTGGATGCCGACCTCGCCGACTCGGTGCTCGTCGTGGAGTGGGGCCACGGCTTGGTCGAGCAGCTCTCCGACGCGCGTCTCGAGATTCAGATCGACCGGGCCGACGAGGATACCGAGGTGCGCGCGGTGCGGCTACTGCCGTACGGCGGCGACTGGGCCAAGCGCCTGGACTCCTACGCTGGCTGACATGCGGGCGCTGGTCATCGATTCCTCCTCCGCGGCCGTGGTGGTCGCGGTGGTAGACGCCTCTAGCGCGGCGCGCGTGCTCGCCCAGCAGACCGCGGTGGCGGCACACGCCCACGGTGAGCTGCTGGCGCCGGCGATCGCTGCCTGTCTGGAGTCGGCGGGCGGGGCGCTGGACGCGGTGGTCGCCGGCGTTGGGCCGGGCCCGTTCACCGGGCTACGGGTTGGTCTGGTCAGCGCCGCCGCCTTCGGCTACGCCCGGTCGATCCCGACGTACGGTGTGTGCTCGCTCGACGGCATCGGCGCGACACTGCCAGGGACCGTGTTGGTGGCCGGCGACGCGCGCCGCCGCGAGATCTACTGGGCGGTGTATCGAAACAAGGTCCGGCAGGGCGATCCGGCTGTGGACCGACCGGCCGACGTTCTCGCCCGTCTGTCCGACGCTCGACCGGACGCCATGGCCGGCGCGGGCGCTCGGATGTACGCCGATGTCCTCGGCCTGCCGCTGCTCGACCGTGACTTCCCGGATCCTGTAGCGCTGGCGGGTTTCGCCGCCGATCGGATCCGATCTGCCGCGCCGAGCGAGACTCTGCTCCCGGCCTACCTGCGCGAGCCCGACGCCACACCGCCGGTCATGCACGGCACGCCGCTGGTCTGAGCCCGCCGAGGGGGAGGTATCGGCGGCGACACGCCGATCGCGGCGAACAGAGCTCCCCCTCGACCGGCGCAACCTCGACCCACTGCCCGGAGCGTGACGGCGTAGAAACGACCCGTGCGGATCGTCCCTATGACGGAGGCCCACCTCGACGAGGTGCTGGTCTACGAGAAGGACATGTTCGGCACGGAGTCGTGGAGCCGGTCGGCCTACCGCGACGAGCTGCGCGACACACGGACCCGGTGGTACATCGCTGCGGTTGGTGAGGACGACAAGCTGCTGGGCTGGGCCGGGCTCATGACCGTCGCCGACAGCGCCCAGATCTTCACCGTCGGCACTGTGCCGCACGCCCGCCGTCAGGGTGTGGCGCGCCGGCTGATCCAGGCCATGCTCGACGAAGCTCGGCGCCGCGCGGCCACCAACGTGTTCCTGGAGGTCCGGGTGGACAACGAGGCGGCCAAGGCGCTGTACGAGGGGTTCGGCTTCGCCCCGCTGCGCATCCGGCGCGGCTACTACGACGGCGGCCGGGTCGACGCCGTCGAGATGCGGCTGTCCTTGGACGAAGCGAGTTGACCGGCGGATGCAACGACCCCGGCGACATGTCACGTCAATCAGCGGTAGCGGGACCGGCCCGCCGGAAGGACGACGTGTACGCAACCCTCGAGCGCCCGATGGTGCCCTTCGTGCTGCCTGCGAACGGCAACACTAGGCTGCACATCACCGTGGTTGGGCCGGCCGAAGACGAGGAGCGATTCGCGGAGTTTGTCCGCAACAGCTCCGGTCAGTTGGCGCGTACCGCGTACCTGCTGACGGCGAATCGGGCCGCGGCCGAAGATCTCGTCCAGGAGACCGTCATACGGCTCTACCGGCGCAAGGCCTGGCTGCTCGGCGCGGACGCCCCGGTGGCCTACGCGCGTCGGACCATGACCAACCTTTACATCAACGAGCGACGGCGCAAGGCCAGCACCGAGCTGGTTACCGATGAGGTTCCAGACCGTGGCGTCGAGCCCGATCTGGCCGGCACCTTGGCTGACCGCGACCAGGTGTGGAGGCTGCTGCGCGCGCTGCCGGCCAAGCAACGGGCAGCCATCGTGCTGCGCTACTACCACGACCTGTCCGACGCCGACATCGCCGCCGCCCTCGAGTGCCGCGAAGGCACCGTCCGTAGCCTGATCAGCCGAGGCCTGGCCGCGTTGCGGGTCACACCCGAAGACCGGTCGACGACGGGGGGTGGCCGGCGGTGACCTCCGAGAACGACCTGCGCCGGATCCTGGCCGAGGAGGCGGAGCAGGCCCCGGAGGGGGCGCCACTCGCCGAACGCGCTCTGGCCAGCCTGGAGACGGACGTCGCACCGCGGCACCGCGCCCACCGGTGGGTGATCCCGGCCGCCACGGCGGCAAGCCTGGTGCTCGCCGCCTCAGCGGCCGCCGTGGGAATCAACACGGTTACGCACAAGCCGACCGCGGGCCCAACGCCCACGCCGTCTTCAGTGAGCAGTGTCACGGCGCCGACGACCCCGCCGACGCACAGCCGCACCCAGGCGCAGTCCAGCACCAGCTCACCGCCGCCCAGTACCGCCTCGGTTATCCCGGAGTTCAGCGCCGCCAGCATTTCGTTCGACGCCGCCGGGGACGGATTCGCCATCGCCAGCCGGGGCTGCGGGGCGCTGCTGTGTCCGGGCTACCTGCTCCGCCAGGCGGTCGGCGCGCAGGAATGGACCCGCACCCGATCGCTCACCATGCCGATCGGCGTCGATGCCGCATCCTGCATCGGCCGGTGCGTGAACGAGGTCCGCTTCGCGACCGCCAAGGTTGGCTATGTCTACGGCCCGAACGTCCTGTTCACCACTATCGATGCCGGTCGCACATGGATGCGGGATTCGGGCTCGGTGGCCGATCTGGAGGCCTCGGCCTCCGCGGTGGTTCGGGTCTCGACTTCCGCCTGCCTGCCGGATTGCACCTACACCGTCAGCGCGGCCAAGGTCGGCATTTCCCGCTGGCAGGACGCAACCCTGCCCGACGGCCCTCTGACGGGCCGGAGCGTGTACCTCAGCGTCGCCACCGACCAGACGTTCTTCCTCAGCGTCGACACCGCCGACGCCGCCAACAGCAGGTTGTTCCAGTCCCTCGACGGCGGGGTGACGTGGACGCTGCTTCGCCGTGGCTTGTGCGCCGCTTCGGACGAAGGTGAGCTGACCGACATTGCCGCCAACGCCGCGGGTACGGTGGTCGACTACGTCTGCTCGAGCACCTCGTCACATCACGGGTACAAGCTGACCGTGGCCGACACCGCCGAGCCGGTCGACCTCGGCTCGGTGCCCGCCGTGGCCGGCGTCGGCTCCCGGATCGCGATCGGGCCTACCGGCACGTCCCTGCTGTCCGCCGGCATGCTCTACGTGAACAGCTCGAACAGCCATGAATGGAAGACGGTCCGCGTCCCGAGAGCGAACGGCGCGGCCACTTACCTCGGCTACCCGGTCGGTCGCGGGGCCGCCGACCAGGCGCCCGCGATGTACCTCGGACCGGACGGCACGGCGCTCTGGACCAGCATTGACGACGGCAAGACCTGGAGCAGCGCAGGCTTCGGGTGACCCGACGTTGAGAGCTGGCACTCCCAGCGTTAGAGTGCTAGGTGCGACGGTGGCTGACCCCCGCGACGGCAGCCGACCCGTCTCGTCCAAACCGCACACCCGTCAGAACCCTTGAGGGAGACATCGACACATGACCGCTACAAAGGTCAGCATCAAGCCGCTCGAGGACCGCATCGTCGTGCAGGCCAACGAGGTCGAGACGACGACGGCCTCTGGCATCGTCATCCCCGACACCGCCACCGAGAAGCCGCAGGAAGGCACAGTCCTCTCCGTCGGCCCCGGCCGCATCGACGACCACGGCAATCGGATCCCGCTCGACGTCAAGGTCGGCGACGTGGTCCTGTACAGCAAGTACGGCGGTACCGAGGTCAAGTACGCCGGTGAGGAGTACCTCGTCCTGTCCGCCCGCGACGTCCTCGCCGTCATCGAGCGCTAAGGCGCTCGCCAATGCGCGGGAGTGCCCCGCCCTGTGAAGGGGCGGGGCACTCGTCGGTTTCGAAGGGAATCGAATGCCCAAGATCATCAGCCTTGACCAGCAGGCCCGCCAGGCCCTTGAGCGCGGCGTGAACCAGCTCGCCGACACCGTCAAGATCACCATCGGTCCGCGCGGACGCAACGTCGTCCTCCAGCAGTCCTTCGGCCCGCCGTCCATCACCAACGACGGTGTCACCATCGCCCGTGAGGTCGAGCTGGACGACCCGTACGAGAACCTCGGCGCCGCCCTGGCTAAGTCGGTGGCCACGAAGACCAACGACGTGGCTGGCGACGGCACCACCACGGCGACGGTGCTGGCCCAGGCGTTGATGCGCCACGGGCTGCGCAATGTCACCGCCGGCGCCAATCCCGCCCAACTCAAGCGCGGCATGGACGCCGCGGTGGCCGCCGTCGTCAAGGCGCTGGACGACGTGGCCACTCCGATAGAGGGCGAGGCGGCCATCGCCCACGTCGGCACCATCTCCGCGCAGGACGCCGAGATCGGCGCGCTCATCGGCGAGGCGTTCACCAAGATCGGCAAGGACAGCGTGATCACCGTGGAAGAGTCGAACACGATGGAGACCGCGCTCGAGTTCACCGAGGGCATGCAGTTCGACAAGGGCTACATCTCGCCGTACTTCGTCACCGACGTCGAGGCCCAGGAGGCGGTGCTCGAGGATGCCGCCATCCTGATCACATCCGAGAAGATCGGCTCGCTCGCCGACTTCCTGCCACTGCTGGAAAAGGTCGTCCAGGCGGCCAAGCCGATCCTGGTGATCGCCGAGGACGTCGAGGGTGAGGCGCTCTCCACGCTCGTGGTCAACGCGATCCGCAAGACCATCGCTGCCGTCGCCGTCAAGGCGCCGTTCTTCGGCGATCGGAAGAAGGCGTTCCTCCAGGATCTCGCCGTGGTCACCGGCGCGACGGTGGTCGCTCCCGAGCTGGGCCTGAAGCTGGATCAGGTCGATCTGTCCGTCCTGGGCTCGGCCGGACGCGTGACGATCACCAAGGACACGACCACGGTGGCCCGCGGTGGCGGCGACCAGTCCGATATCGCGGCGCGCATCGCGCAGATCCGCCAGGAGATCGAGACGACCGACTCCGACTGGGATCGCGAGAAGCTACAGGAGCGGCTGGCCAAACTCTCCGGCGGCGTCGGCGTCATCAAGGTGGGCGCGGCCACCGAGGTCGAGCTCAAGGAGAAGAAGCACCGTATCGAAGACGCCGTGTCCGCCACCCGGGCGGCCATCGAGGAGGGCATCATCGCCGGCGGGGGCTCAGCCCTGATCCATGCGGCGCCCGTACTCGAGGGCGACCTCGGCCTGACCGGCGACGCGGCCACAGGGGTTCGCGTCGTGCGGTCCGCTCTCGCCGAGCCGCTGCGCTGGATCGCCACCAATGCCGGTCTGGAGGGCAGCGTCGTGACCGCCCGCGTGGCCGAACTACCGGTCGGTCAGGGTCTGGATGCGGAAACGCGCGAGTTCGTCGACCTAGTGCCGGCGGGCATCGTTGACCCGGTCAAGGTGACGAAGGCGGCGTTGGAGAACGCCAACTCCATCGCCTCACTCGTGCTCTCGACGGACGGCGCAGTGGTCGACAAGCCCGAGAAGGCCGAGGCCAACGGGCACAGCCACCCGCACGTTCACTGAGCGGTCAGCCACTCTCCGGCGGTCCGCTCCTCGACCTGGACCGCGGCCAGGACGGCCTGAGCGCAGGCCTTCTCGATGCGCCCGCCGATCAGCGGGATGCTGGCCTTGAGGTCGGCCTGAAGCCGGGCCACCGCGTTCTCGCCGTCGGGACCGTCCGGACGCAGCGCCAGCGTGCCGCGCATCTCTATCGGTGCGCCCGCGAACCGCACCTCGACGGCCGCGTCGCGGCTGCCGTCCGCTGCCGGTGGTCCCCACTCGTCGGTCTCGACGACGGTGATGCCGTCCTTCACCAGCGAGCGGACAAAGTCGGGCAGCTCGTTGGTCGGCATGCGGCGCACCGTCTTGACGATGGCGTGCTCGCCGTCGGTGTTGATGTCCACCTCGTGCGAGAGCGCACCCGTAGCGATGCACTTGGCGTCCTGGAACTCGGGATCCAGGGTCACCTCGGAGACGCGATGGCAGTCCGCGGGGTAACGCAGCGTGGCTTCGACCTTCATAGACCGCCGACGCTACCGCCCGTCGAAGCGCGGTTACGGGCGGGGCGTGTCGCTGCGAATCAGCCTCTCCCGCTCCTCGGTGGAGAGGCCGCCCCAGACGCCATACGGCTCGCGGGTGCGCAGCGCCCAGGCCAGGCAGGTCCGCTGGACCGGGCAGTACGCGCACACTCGTTTAGCGTTCTGCTCGCGTCGGCGCCGTGACGGGCCGCGTTCGTTCTCGGGATGGAAGAAGACCTCGGAGTCAAGACCCCGGCAGGCCGCTGCCGCCTGCCAGTCCCAGTACTCCGCCAACGGTGCTGGAAGCCGACCAAGTTCGCTCAACCGAGACACCTCCCCGTGGCCGTGCGGTTGAGAAGTTGCGTCGTGCTCGCCCTAGATACGTCGGCCAGCTGCAAATCGGTTTGGCACTTTGGCGAGGGAATTTCGTCCGCCATGGCCGCGCCCTCTCGCCGCCCGGTAAGGCGGGGGCTACGGGAGGATGAGGCAGACTGCCTCAGTCCGACGAAGCCCTGACCGTCGGGGAGCAGAAGGGGAGCGATGAGCTGGGCGGCGCACGAACTGGAGAGCTATTTCATCCAGAAGCACGTCAAGATCCGGGTGTCCTACCTGGCCATCCTGCTCGGCTGCCTGCTGCCCGATCTGTTCACCAAACTGCCGGTCTACGGCTTCTCCTTCGGCATCCTGCACATCAAACCCGAGCACGACCCGTGGAAATACCATCGCGGCTGGCCCGGCGTGGGTTTCACCCACTCGCTCCTGTTCGGGATCGTCTTCGCCATCGTCGTCTTGGCCGTCAGCCGCAGCCGGGGCTGGTTCGTCGGGATCATCATCGGATCCGCGGCCCACGTCCTCACCGACATGTTCGACAGCGTCGGGACGATGCTGTTCTTCCCGTTCACCACCCAGCACTACACGATCGGCATGTGGGCCTACGCCGCACAGCAGGGTCGGTACGGCGACGCAGCTGCGTACTACTCGTCGCTCGGCGGCGTGTGGGACTTCATGTGGCTGTGCCTGGCCGTCACTGGATGGAAGGTCTTCTCGGCGGAGTTCTTCTTCGCCCATGTCGAACCCAATGACGGCGCCTGGGCCTGGTTGCGGCGGACGTTCGCCTTGCGCGACACGGCCATATTGGCGCTGTACCGCGCGTACTTCCTCTACGGCGCCGCCCGCATCTTCGCTTGGTTCATCTGGGCCCGGCTCACCCAGGACACCCCCCTGGACTGGAGCTGGGGCGGCCCGTACTGGGTGATGAAGGCGACGACGCACTACGGCACGTTCGGGGGCATCGTCGTCCGCTCCCTGCTCGGCGCGGCCGGGCTGGCCCTGACGTGCACGATCCTCTGGCTGGTCCTAGTGCGCCGGCTCTGGCAGCGCGGCAAGGATCCCCACCCGCCGCGACGCACCGCGCCGATCCCGCACGAGGGCCGGGCCGACCTGGCCGTGTACGTGTTCACGTGGCTGTCGCTGATCGCGCTCGGCGTCTGGCTCACCACGCCCATCCTCAACTGGATCGTCGGCCCGGCGTATGTGGTGATGGTGGTCTCGCTGCTTACCCCGCGGATGCGACGGTTCCAGTACCGGCGATCGCTCTCCAGCCAGTCCCGAACCCACGCGTAGCCGCGCCCGAGCCCAGACGTGCCCGCGCGATCGGGCAGTTCGTAGGCCTCGGTGAACGCAGGGTCGCCCCACGGCGGCGTCTCCACCGCCGGAACGCCCTCCATGTAGCCGGCGAACCGGGCCCAGTACCCCCGGGCGGCTACTGCGCCGACCGGCACCAACTGGCTCCCGCAGAAGCACACCGTGCACATGACGCGGAGGTTAGCCCTCGGAGTTGGAGGTGTCATTCAGTTCGACGGCCAACTGGTCCAGCGCCCAGTCGAGGTCCCGCTCGCTGATCGACAGCGGGGGAGCCAGCCGGATCGTCGAGCCGTGGGTGTCTTTGGCCAGGACGCCACGGGCCATCAGGCCCTGACACACGTCCCGGCCGGTGCGGCCGACCACGTCGACGCCGGCCCACAGGCCCCGGGCCCGGAAGCCACTAATCGCGGTGGCCGGCAGCGCCGCCAGCCGCGCGGCCAGCCGTTCGCCGAGCGCGGCGGCGCGACGCTGGTACTCGCCGCCGGCGAGCATCCGGACCACCTCGATGCCGATCGCGCAGGCCAGCGGGTTGCCGCCGAACGTCGAGCCGTGCTCGCCGGGCTTGAACACGCCCAGGACGTCCTGGTTGGCCGCGACCGCGCTCAGCGGGACGATGCCGCCGCCCAGCGCCTTGCCCAGGATGTACATGTCCGGGACGACGCCCTCGTACTCGCAGGCGAACGTCGTGCCGGTGCGGCCCAGCCCGGACTGAATCTCGTCGGCGATGAACAGGGTGTTGGTGGAGGTGCAGATCTCGCGCACCGCGGCCAGGTATCCGGGCGCCGGGATGTACACCCCGGCCTCACCCTGGATCGGCTCGATCAGGACCGCGGCGGTGTTCTCGTCGACAGCGGCGGCGACCGCCGCGGCGTCGCCGAACGGGACGGTGACGAAACCGGGGGTGTACGGGCCGTAGTCCGCGTGGGCCTCGGGATCGTCGGAGAAGCTGATGATGGTGGTGGTGCGGCCGTGGAAGTTTCCGCTGGCGACGACGATCTTGGCCTGCTGGTCGGGAATGCCCTTGACCTGGTAGCCCCACTTGCGGGCCGTCTTGATCGCGGTCTCGACGGCCTCAGCGCCGGTGTTCATCGGAAGGATCATGTCCTTGCCGCACAGCGCGGCCAGCTCCGTGGCCAGTGTGCCCAGCTGGTCGTTGTGGAAGGCCCGGCTGGTCAGCGTGAGCCGGTCCAGCTGCTCCTTCGCGGCCGCTATGAGCACCGGATTGCGGTGGCCGAAGTTGAGCGCCGAATATCCGGCGAGCATGTCGACGTAGCGCTTGCCGTCCACGTCGGTGACCCAGGCTCCGTCGCCCTCCGCGATGACCACCGGCAACGGGTGGTAGTTGTGCGCCAGGTGCTCCTCAGCGGCCGCGATCTCGAGCTGGGTGCGGCTCTCAGTGACGGTCAACGTCGGCCTCCTTTGTCACGCAGTTCCAGGGTGCAGCACTTCGGCCCGCCTCCGGACTTGAGCAGCTCGGACAGGTTGACCGGGATCGGGTTGAAGTCGCGCTCGCGCAACGTCTCGATCAGCCCGTTGGCCTGCTCGGGAAGGACGACGTTGTAGCCGTCGCTCACCGCGTTGAGCCCGAGCCACTCGGCGTCCTCTTCGCTGGCCAGGATGGCATTCGGGAACATCGACTCGAGCACCTTGCGGCTGCCGGTGCTGAAGGCCGTCGGCAGGTAGGCCACGGTCTCCTCGTTGAGCACCGTCAGCGCCGTGTCCAGATGGTAAAAGCGCGGGTCGACCAGCTCAAGCTGCACCACCGGAAGGCCGAAGTACTCCTGGACCTCCGCGAACGAAGCCGGGTCCGAGCGGAATCCGGTGCCACCGAGGATCTGCCGTCCGACGACCAGGAAGTCGCCCTCGCCCTCGTTGACGTGCGTCGGCGCCACCGCCTCGTCGGTGTTCTCCTGGAACCACTTGAGGTAGCGCGCCTCTTCGCCGGCGCGCTGCTCGTTGCGGAACTTCGGCCCCATGGCACGGCCGTCGATCACTAGGCCGCCGTTGGCCGCGAAGACCATGTCCGGCAGCTCCCGCGACGGCTCGACCAGCTCCACTTGGTGCCCCAGGTCCTGGTAGATGCCGCGCAGGTTCTCCCACTGGGTGACGGCCAGATCCGTGTCGGTCGGGGAGTCCGGATGCATCCACGGGTTGATGGCGTAGACCACGTCGAAGTACGTGGGACGGCACATCAGATAACGGCGCGGTGTGGGGGTAGGCGCGGCCACGCGGACCTCCAGAATCAACGCGAGAACGACGGAAATTCGACGCGTCTACGGTATCCGGTGGGGCGACGATCCTGGCCGAATCACCTTGCGTAGGAGTATCGATATGTTGCGTCTGGATGGTCTCGACCGGCAGATCGTTGCGTCTCTGACCGTAGACGCTCGGCGCAGTTTCCGCGAGATCGGCGCGCAGGTCGGGCTCAGCGCGCCAGCGGTGAAACGGCGCGTCGACCGGCTCGTTCAGGAGGGCGTCATCACCGGCTTCACGGTGCATCTCGCCCCCGCGGCGCTGGGCCTATCCGTGCAGGCTTTCGTCGAGGTCTTCTGCCGCGGGCGCACCAGCCCGGTGCAACTGGTCCGCCTGGCCGCCGCCCAGCCGGAGGTGAATGCGGCCTGGACGGTGACCGGCGAGGCCGACGCGGTGTTGCTACTGCATGCCGCCGACATGCCCGCGCTCGAGGCTGCGCTGGAACGGATTCGTCAGCACAGCAGCGTGGACCACACCCGCAGCAGTGTCGTGCTCACCACGCTTGTGGATAGATGATCTAGGCCCGTGCGGTCAGTGGTCCAGGGTGTGGTGGCTGAGCGCGTCGGCGAAACCGCGCGCGTACTCCCAGGTGACATACCGGTTCGGGTCGGGGTTGAACGCCGGCTCGTGGGCGCGGGTCACCCCGTCGCCGAGCAGCGCGTGCAGGTTGGCCGCCATGAGTGACCAGCCGAAGTAGTGCGACTCGCCACAGTCGGCACACTCGACCACAACGCCGTGCACACCGCGCGGCTCGAGGACGGCGCGAAACTCGGCCAGCTCGGCGAGGTCGGCAGCGACGTCGGCGCGCTCGGTTTCCGACAGCGGTGTGTTCGGCTCGAGATCGTCCAGCGCCGAGGCGGGATCGAACGGGTCGTCCAGGAACGGGTCGAGTGGCCCGTCGGTTGGGTTCACCGCGGACGCCCGGCAGCAGGGGAGGGAGTGCCCGCCAGGGGTGCAGTCACGACGTCAACGGTAAACGTCCGAGGCCCTTATGCGCCATTCCCACACGCCCCTAGCGACCCGCGGGCAACTTCCGATATGACCGTCAGCTCTCCGCGATGACCTCGAGCGGTCGGATGCGGGCCGCGCGTCCAGCCGGCCATAGGGCGGCCAGCACCCCGACGATGGCTGAGACCACCAGGAAGACGAGCGCCTGACCGAACGGAATCTGGATCTTGTCCAGTCCTTCGGTGCGCAGCGAATGGACGAAGAGCGCGCCGAAGCAGAGCCCGAGCACGACGCCCAGGATGGCGCCGAACACCGCGATCAAGAGCGACTCGAGATAGATGGTGCGGCGCAGCTGAGCCCGCACCATGCCCACCGCGCGGAGCATGCCGATCTCGCGCCGCCGTTCGACCACAGACAGCGCCAGCGTGTTGATGATGCCGAGAATGGCGATCACGATGGCCAGGGCGAGCAGCGCGTACAGGATTCCGAGCAGCCCGTTGATCTGGGTGGCCTGCTGGCCCTTGAACTGCTCCCGGTCTTGAACCTGGACGACGTAGTACGGATCGGTGGCCGTCTCCAGATTCGACCGTAAGGTGGCGAGATTGATGTCCGGCTTGGCTTTGACCAAGGCGACGAAGTCGAATCGGCGCTGGACCGGGGTGAGCGCCTGGTCGACGTCACCGGACACCAACCAGGTATTGGTGAACAGTGCGGTGTCCTCGAAGATGCCGCCGAGCGTGACCTGCACCTTCGCGCCGCCGGGCTCGGCCAGCGTGAGCTTGTCGCCTACATGCTTGTTGCGGCCCTCCGCCCAGCGCTTTGACGCGAGCATCGTCGTCCCGGTGGCCTCATGCGCGCCGGAGAGAATCTTCAGGGGCGCCACCGCAGGCAGGGATCCTTCCACGCCGACGCCTGCGGAGTTCGTCCCGTCAATCGTGGTCTCCAAGGACTCGAGCTCGACGAAGTCCTGGATGCCGTCGACCTTCCGCGCCGCGGTGAGCGTCACCGGCGGGAGCGGCAGGTTGTCGACCGCGGTCAGCATGTAGTCGCCGGTCACGCCGGTGTCGACGGCGGCGTTGATCGTCTTCTTCGCCGACGCCCCGATCACGGCTACGCCCGCGACGAGCAGCAGGCCCAGGGTGAGCGCGAACGCGGTGGCGGCAGTGCGGCGCGGGTTGCGGACGGCGTTGGTGCGGGCCAGCCGTCCGACGGCATGGAAGGGTGCGCCGACCAGCCGGCCGAGCGGGTTGATCACCACCCGAGACAGCACTGGGCTGAGCAGCATCACGGCGGCACCGACCAGCAGCAAGGCAAGCGCCACCAGGCTGGCGGCGTTGCCGGCGTCCGTGGCGACGGCACCGAACACGGCGGCGACGACGCCGATCGCGCCGAGGACGGCGCCGATGACGCTGCGTCGGGTGAGGCTCACACCGAGGGCCGCGAACTCCTCGCGCATGGCCGCCACCGGCGGGGTCTTCGCCGCCCGCCGGGACGGCGCGTTGGCCGAGATGAGGGTCACGCCGATGCCCACGATGAGACCGACGATCACGGTGCGCGGGCGGATCTGGAGCGGGCCGGAAGGTAGACCGGTGCCGATCGCATCCAGGACGGCCCGCAGGGCAATGGCCAGTCCGACACCGCCGAGCACGCCGAGCACGGATCCGACCAAGCCGATCACGCCGGCTTCGAACAGCACCGATCGTCGGATCTGGCGACGATCGGCACCGATGGCGCGCAGCAGGGCCAGCTCTCGGACGCGTTGCGCAACGATCATCGAGAACGTGTTGTAGATGATGAACGTGCCCACGATCAGCGCGATGAAACCGAAGGCCAGGAGGAAGTAGTTCACGAACGAGAGCGCCTTCTGCACGGCGGTCTTGGTCTCTTCGCGGATCTTGGTCCCGGTCTTGGCCTCGAGATCAGGGGTGAGCTTGGCCGCGACGCGGTCGCGCAGTTGGGTCTCGGACACGCCGGGCTGCGCGCCGAGGTCGACGGCGTCGACGTGCGTGCCGTCGGTGAACAGCTTCAGGGCCTGGTCTTGCGGGAACAGCAGCCCGACGTAACCGCCCGTCTCTGTGTCGGTGTGGTAGACGCCGCTGATCGTGACGTTGATCAAGCCGGCCGACGGGGCCAGCACCTTCGCCTGCGAGCCCGTGGTCAGGCCAGCTCGCTCGGCCGCGCCCGAGTTGATGACCGCCTCACCCGAGCCGGTCGGTGGGCCGCCGGACTCGAACGTCGGCACCTTGCCCAGGCTCTGGTCGGGCGGCAGCCAGATGCCGCCGACGCTCGGCGCGCCGCCGGTGCGCAACGGCTTGTTGCTGCGATTGACCACGACCAACGGCCCACCGGCCTCGACCTGGACCTGGCGCACGCCGGGCACCTGCTTGAGGCCGTCCACCAACGAGACCGGCACGCCGACGCCCCGTGCGCTGCGTGACTGGACGTGCACGTCCACGCCCTTGTAGGAGTCGGCGAAGATCTTGTCGAAGGTGTGCTGCAACGAGTCGGTGAAGACGAATGAGCCGGCGATGAAGGCGGTGCCCAGCACGACCGAGACCACGGTCAGGATGAGCCGGACCTTGTGGGCGCCGAGATTGCGCAGGGAAACCCGGCGCATCGCGCTAGCCACGATCAGGCCCGCCGACCGGCACGTCGTCGCGGATGTGCTCGGCATCCGCCTCAGCGATTTCGGCGAGCGTCTTCATCCGGTCCAGGACGGTCTCGGCCGTCGGCGCGGACATCTCGTCCACGATCCGTCCGTCGGCCAGGAAGATCACCCGATCCGCATAGCTGGCCGCCGCTGGGTCGTGGGTGACGATGACCACGGTCTGGCCGAGCTGGTCGACCGAGTCACGCAGGATGTGCATGACCTCGCCACTGGAGTGTGAGTCCAGGTTCCCGGTGGGCTCGTCGCCGAAGATGATGGCCGGTCGGCTGGACAGCGCCCGCGCGCACGCCACGCGTTGCTGCTGGCCGCCGCTGAGCTCGCTGGGCCGGTGGTCGAGCCGGTCCGCGATGCCGAGCGTGTTGACCACGGTGTCGAGCCACCGCTGGTCGGGTTCTTTCCCGGCGATGTCGATCGGCAGCGTGATGTTCTCGCGCGCGGTCAGTGTCGGGACCAGGTTGTAGGACTGGAACACGAAGCCGATCCGGTCGCGGCGCAGCTTCGTCATCTTCTTGTCCGACAGTTCGTTCAGCTCGATGTCGTCCACGACCACTGAGCCGGACGTCACCGTGTCGAGACCGGCCAGGCAGTGCATCAGCGTCGACTTGCCCGATCCCGACGGCCCCATGATCGCGGTGAACCGGCCGCGCTGGAGGGCCACGGTGACGCCGTCGAGGGCGCGCACCCCGGTGTCGCCGGAGCCGTACACCTTCGTGACGTTCTCCGCGCGGGCAGCGATGTCGGAGTCGACGGGGGCGGGGGCAGCCGATGAACTCATATTTCCCAGGATGGTCGGTCGGCTCCGGCCCGGCCATCGGGTTAGCTCCCCAATCCACCCTGATATTTGTCACGATCTCAGCTCTGCCCGCGGAGAACGTTGCGGGACGGACTCATGGTCAGGGACCCGTAGGATTGGGTACCGGCCGCGAGGAGTTCCAGCTGTGAGCATCAACGAGGTTCCCCCGAAATTCGCCCGTCTCGGCCTGACGTTCGACGACGTGCTGCTCCAGCCGTCCGAGTCCGATGTCATCCCGAGCGAGGTGGACACCACTTCTGCGCTGTCCAAGCGGATCCAGGTGCGCATCCCGTTGGTCTCCTCGCCGATGGACACCGTCACCGAGGCGCGGATGGCCATCGCCATGGCCCGTCAGGGCGGCCTCGGTGTGTTGCACCGCAACCTGAGCATCGACGACCAGGCCCAGCAGGTGGACCTCGTCAAACGCTCCGAATCCGGCATGGTCCTGAACCCGGTCACCACCGGCCCGGACGCCACTCTCGCCGACGTGGACGAGCTCTGTGGGAAGTACCACATCAGCGGCCTGCCGGTGGTGGATGCGTCCGACCGCCTGCTCGGCATCATCACCAACCGCGACCTGCGCTTCGAGACGGACATGAGCCGGCCGGTGCGCGAGGTCATGACACCCATGCCGCTGGTAACCGCCCCCGTCGGCACCAGCGGCGCCGACGCGGTGCGCATCCTGGCCGCACACAAGGTGGAGAAGCTCCCGCTGGTGGACGACGCCGGTCGGCTGCGCGGGCTCATCACCGTCAAGGACTTCGTCAAGAGCGAGCTGTATCCGAACGCCACAAAGGACGGCGAGGGCCGGTTGCGGGTCGGCGCCGCCGTCGGGTTCTACGACGACGCCTGGAAGCGGGCCATGACCCTCGTCGATGCGGGCGTCGACCTGCTGGTCGTGGATACCGCGCATGGCCACAGTCGCGGTGTCCTGGACATGGTGCGTCGGCTGAAGGCGGAGCCCGCCGCCGGGCACGTCGACGTGATCGGGGGCAGCGTGGCCACGCGAGAGGGCGCCACGGCACTCGTCGAGGCGGGCGTCGACGGGCTGCGCGTCGGCGTCGGTCCCGGCTCCATCTGCACGACCCGCGTGGTGGCCGGCGTCGGCGTCCCGCAGGTCACCGCCATCCACGACGCTGCAGAGGTGGCGAGCGCCGCCGGGGTCCCGGTCATCGGCGACGGCGGGTTGCAGTACTCGGGCGACATCGCCAAGGCCCTGGTCGCGGGCGCGTCCACGGTGATGCTGGGCTCGCTGCTCGCCGGTTGTGAGGAGAGCCCGGGCGAGCTGATCTTCGTCAACGGCAAGCAGTTCAAGACTTACCGCGGCATGGGCTCGCTCGGCGCGATGCGCTCGGGTGGCGTGCGCAAGTCGTTCTCGAAGGACCGGTACTACCAGGCGGACGTCCCCGCCGATGACCGGCTCATCGCCGAGGGCGTGGAGGGCCAGGTGCCCTACCGAGGCCCACTGGCCTCGGTTGCGTACCAGCTCGTCGGCGGCCTGCGGCAGTCGATGTTCTACTGCGGCGCTCGGACGATTCCGGAGCTTCAGCGCAACGGACGGTTCGTTCGCATCACCTCGGCGGGACTCAAGGAGTCGCATCCGCACGACATCCAGATGACCGTGGAGGCCCCCAACTACTCCGGCCAGTGACCGGAGGACACTAAGGCGATGCCCGAAACCGTCGAGGTCGGCCTCGGCCGGAGTGTGCGGCGCGCCTATCACCTGGCCGAGGTGGCGTTGATCCCCACCCGCCGCACCCGCGCCTCGGCGCAAGTGTCGACCGCGTGGCAGATCGACGCACACACGTTCGCCCTGCCGTTCGTGGCTGCGCCCACCGACGCGGTCGTCTCGCCGGACACCGCGGTAGAGATCGAGCGGCTGGGCGGGCTTGCGGTGCTGGACGGCGAGGGTCTCTGGACCCGCTATGACGACCCGGCCAAGGCCTTCGACGCGCTCCGTGAGGACAGCGCAGACCTCCAGCGATATCTCGCTGTGCCGGTCCAGCCCGAGCTGCTCGCCAAGCGGGTCGGCGCGCTGCGGGAGGAGGGGGTGCGGGTCGCCGTGCGGCTTTCGCCACAGCACACCGTCGAGCTGGCCCCGCATGTGCTGGCCGCCGGCGTCGACCTGCTCGTCATCCAGGGCACGGTGATATCCGCAGAGCACGTCATCGGTGAGGTCGGCTCGGCCAGCAGCAACGCCGCCCTGAACCTGAAGACGTTCATTGCCGACATGGACCTCCCGGTCATTGTCGGCGGCTGCGCCAACTACCAGACCGCGCTTCACCTGATGCGTACCGGGGCGGCCGGCGTGATCATCGGCTACGGTGCGCACCTGGGCTCGACTACGCACTCGGTATTGGGTATCGAGGTGCCGATGGCCACCGCCATCGTCGACGCCGCCGCCGCTCGGCGGGACTACCTGGACGAGACCGGCGGGCGCTATGTGCACCTCATTGCGTACGGGGACGTCCACACCGGCGGCGACATCGCCAAGGCGATCGCCTGTGGGGCCGACGCGGTTATGCTCGGCGAGCCGCTGGCCGCGGCGACGGAGTCTCCCGGGCACGGGCTGTACTGGGACTCCACCGCCGCCCACCCGCGGGTGCCGAGGTCGAGCGTGGTGCCCTATGGCGTGCTGGCCGACGATCAGCCGTCCCTGGAGGAGGTCCTGGTCGGTCCGACCGCCGACCCGTCCGGCGAGCGGAACCTCTTCGGCGCATTGCGCCGGGCCATGGCCAAGTGCGGCTACTCGTCAGTGAAGGAGTTCCAGCGCGCCGAGCTGGTCGTGCACGGCGGTCGGTGACGCTGCCCGCTAGAGCCACTCCTTGCGCTTGAACGTGATGTACAGCGCGGCGACCGCGACCACCATGATCGCGGTGCTGACCAGGAACCCGGATCGGTGCGCGAAGCCGGGAAAGGGCACGTTCTGGCCGTAGAAGCCGGTAACCGCGGTGGGCACGGCGATGATCGCCGCCCACGCCGTCAGCTTCTTCATGATCGTGTTGAGGCGCGCGTCGGCCAGCGACAGATTCGTCTCGAAGATCGTGCTGATCATGTCGCGGAGTGACTCGGTCCACTCCATCACCCGCAGGACATGGTCGTAGAGCTCGTAGAAGTACGGCCGCAGCACCGGATCGATCTCGGCGTCCTCGCGTTGCAGGCCGCCGACCAGCTCGCGCATCGGCAGCACCACCCGGCGGAGCTGGACCAGCGACTTGCGCAGCCGGAACGCGCGGTGCTGGGTCTCCTTGCTTTGGGGCTTCTCGGCGAAGAGGCCGTCCTCGATGTCTTCGATGGCGTCGTCGAGCTGCTGCACCGCGTCGAAGTGACCGTCCACGATCAGGTCCAGCAGGGAGTGCAGCACGCCGCCCACGCCGCGCGCAATCAGCGCCGAGTTGTCGTCCCAGCGCCGCACCAGCTCGGTCAGGTCGAACTGGCCCTCTCGGCGGACGGTGATCATCGCGTTGTGGGTGACGAAAGCGGAGATCTGCGACTGGCTCAGCTCGCCCTGCTGATCGAACGACACCGAATACGCGTTCAGGAACTTGAACTCGTCGTAGTGGTAGACCTTAGGCCGCGACTGCTCGGACAGAGCGTCCTCGATGAGGTCGACGCGGACCGACATCTCTTCGGCCAGCGCCGCCAGTTGCGGCAGGTCGGTGCCGGGCAGGTCGACCCAGACGACGCACTTCTGGTCGGCGACATGATCGGAGAGGCGTTCGAACGGGAAGTTCTCCGCGACCACTTTCCCGTTCTTCCACACCCTGCTGGTGACCGGCTCAGCCGTGCGCTTCGAGTCGGTCATCCCAGCCCTGCTCATACCAGAAGTCTGCTCGCTCGGCGCCGCCTGCGGGAATGCCGCGCGCTCCCTGCTCGCTCTCTTAGGATTGTCCGATGCAGCCGGACCTGGTTCTGGTGGTCGACTACGGGGCCCAATATGCCCAGCTGATCGCCCGCCGGGTGCGGGAGGCGCACGTCTATTCCGAGATCGTCGCGCACACCACGCCGGTGGCGGAGATCGCGGCGCGCCGGCCGAAAGCGGTCATCCTGTCCGGCGGCCCGGCCAGCGTCTACGAGCCGGGCGCGCCGCGTACCGACCCGGACCTGTTCAACATGGGGGTGCCCGTCTTCGGCATCTGCTACGGGTTCCAGGCCATGACCGAGGCGCTCGGCGGCGAGGTCGCCGACACCGGGCACAGCGAGTTCGGCCGGACCCAGCTTCAGGTCGGGCCGTCTGGCGTCCTGTTCCGCGGGCTGCCGGTGGAGCAGCAGGTGTGGATGAGCCACGGCAACGAGGTGACCCGGGCGCCGGACGGCTTCGTCACGACGGGCCGCACCGCCGGGGCTCCGGTGGCCGCGTTCGAGGACGTGGACCGTGGGCTCGCGGGCGTCCAGTTCCACCCCGAGGTGCTGCACACCGCGCACGGCCAGGTCCTGCTGGAACGGTTCCTGTTCGACATCGCCAGGGTCCGTCCGCAGTGGACCGAGGCGAACATCATCGACGACCAGGTGGCCGCCATTCGCTCCACCGTGGGCGGCAAGCGGGTCATCTGCGGACTGTCCGGCGGCGTCGACTCGGCAGTAGCGGCGGCGTTGGTGCAGCGGGCCGTCGGAAGCCAGCTCACCTGCGTCTTCGTCGACCACGGGCTGCTGCGCGCCGGGGAGGCCGAGCAGGTCGAGCAGGACTTCGTCGCGGCCACCGGCGTGCGGCTCAAGCGCGTCGATGCTCGGGCGCAGTTCCTGGATGCGCTCGTCGGGGTGAACGACCCCGAGGAGAAGCGCAAGATCATCGGACGTGAGTTCATCCGCGCCTTCGAGCAGGCCGCCCGCGAGGTGGTGGCCGACGCCGGAGCCCACGGCGAGCAAGTGGAGTTCCTCGTCCAGGGCACGCTCTACCCGGATGTCGTCGAGTCCGGCGGCGGCAGCGGTACGGCCACGATCAAGAGCCACCACAATGTCGGCGGGCTTCCCTCTGACCTGCGGTTCTCGCTGATCGAGCCGCTGCGTTGGCTGTTCAAGGACGAAGTACGCCGGGTCGGCGAGCAGCTTGGCCTGCCCGCGGACCTGGTCTGGCGCCAGCCGTTCCCCGGCCCGGGGCTGGGAATCCGCATCGTCGGCGCGGTCACCGCGGCGCGTCTGGACGTGCTGCGTCGCGCCGATGCCATCGCCCGCGCGGAGCTGTCCGCGGCCGGCCTGGACCGCGAGATCTGGCAGTGCCCAGTCGTGCTGTTAGCGGACATCCGCTCCGTCGGCGTCCAGGGTGACGGCCGCACCTACGGTCATCCGGTCGTGCTGCGCCCGGTTTCCAGTGAGGACGCCATGACCGCGGACTGGACGCGCGTCCCCTACGACGTCCTGGAGCGCATCTCCACCCGCATCACCAACGAGGTGCGCGAGGTCAACCGCGTCGTCCTGGACCTCACCAGCAAGCCGCCGGGCACCATCGAGTGGGAGTGAGGCCGACGATCTCGGTCTCGGCGGGCGTAGTGCTGGACGGCCGGGGCCGGGTTCTACTGGTGCGAAAGACCGACACCAGCGTGTTCATGAATCCCGGCGGGAAGCCAGCGCCCGGCGAGTCGGCCGCCGAGGCGCTGTGCCGTGAGCTCGCCGAGGAGGTCGGTCTCGCGGTACGTCCGGGCGAGCTGACCTACCTCGGCCGGTTCCGCGCCGAGGCGGCCAACGAGCCGGGCCATCTGGTCGACGCAGAGGTCTTCGCGGTGACGGTTGCCGACGTTGACGTGACGCCTCAGCTCGAGATCGCCGAGGCGGTCTGGGTGGATCTCGGTCGCGCGGACGTCGCGCTGGCACCGTTGGCCGCCAACCACCTGCTACCCGCGGCGGCCCGGCTCACTGGCCTCAGGCGGTCAGGGCAGCGCGGCGGCGGTGCTCCTGCGGGCTGTAGCCATAGCGGCGTTTGAACGCGGTGCTGAACGTAAACGGGCTGCCGTAGCCGACCGTACGGGCGACCCGGGCTACCGTCGTGTCGGGCTCGCGGAGGAGGTCGGCGGCCAGGGCCAGTCGCCATGCGGTGAGGTAAGCGATCGGCGGTTCGCCGACGACATCGGTGAAGCGTTTGGCCAGGGTGGCCCGCGAGACGCCGCTGCACCGCGCCAGCTCTTCGACCGTCCACGGCCGTTGCGGGTTGTTCTCGAGGAGACGCAGCGCCGGTCCCACCACGGGGTCGCGCTGGGCCCGGAACCAGGACGGTGCCTCCGATCCGGCGCGCGCGAACCAGGTCCGCAGCACGGCGCGGCGTGCTACCTCCTGCAGATCGTCCTCACGATGGCCTACCACGTCCCGCACAACGATGCCCTGGCCGCGCTCGACTCGGCCGCGTCCGGGAGCGCCGCCGCGTGGCAGCACTACTACACCGGTTGGACGCCGTTGAACCACGTCCGCACGATCGCGTCGATCGCCGCCTCGGCCTGCTTCGTCCTCGGGCTGCGCGCGGACTGATGTCAGTCGACCAGCTCGATGGTCACGGCGCCGTCGGTGACCGTGGCGTCGATGACCAGCGTCGGCGCGGAAGATGACGACGCCGTGGTGGTGTCGTGGCTGAAGTTGTTGCCGCTGTCGACCACCTCGCCGTTCTCTGAGACCGCCCCGATGTGCACGTCGGAATGCACCACGACCGGCAGCGATCGCGGAATGAACAGCTTCAGCTCACCGGCACCGACCTGGAACTTGACCCTCTTGGCCTGGTCGACGGTCGAGACCTGTCGCAGGTCGACGGTCGTCTGCCCGAAAGCCAGCTTGTAGGAGTCGTCCATGGACGAGACGGATGCCGGCTTGTACGTCCGCTTGCCCCATCCGTCGTGCAGGCTGGTGGACGAAGTGCCGAAGGCCACGAGGCCGACCACGACGGGCAGGAGCAGGACCGTCAGCGACCACGGGGTGCGCCGGAGGGCGAGGCCCACGAGGAGACCGGCCACGAGGATGGCGCCGCTCAGCCAGAAGTAGAGGGCCAGCGGCACTCCGTGCACGAGGTCGATCAGGCCCAGCGTTCCGATCACCGCAACCAGCGCGCCGAGAACCGCGATCCGGACCGGGAAGCTCCGTTCCCGGCGCCGCCGGGACCGCAGCCGCGACTCGGCGATCCACTCGCGCAGCTGCGAGCTGCTGCCCGCACTCTCGGGAGAGGGGGGCGACGGCCACGGCTCGTCCACCGTCGGCGGGCCGGCGGCCGGATTCGGCACCGGTGGTGCTAGAGGCGCCGAGGACTCGCGCCGCGAGAGCAGGACCAGCACGATGGCCCCGACGATCAACGCCGGGATCAGCGAATGCGGCGTCCACCAACTGAAGCCGACCACCCAGACCAGGATGATCACGACCGCCGCTGCCACCCCGAACGGGATCTTGCGCCGGCGCAGCTCGGCGATGCCGCGATCGAGGGCCGCGTCGGCCGTGCCCTCCTCGGGGATGGCGAGCCAGAGCAGCAGATAGAGCAGCACACCGGCGCCACCGAAGACCGCGAGGACGGCCAGGACGACGCGGAAGATAACCGGGTCCACGCCGAAGTACTCGCCCAGCCCACCACAGACGCCGACGCCGTAGCGGTTGGTGCGGCTCCGGCGCAGCAGCTTCGGCGGCGCGCTCGGCGTTCCCCAGCCGGAACCGCCCAGCGGGGGGGCCGCCGGTGGCGGTTGAGTGGGGCCGTCAGGTGTGCCGGGCATGGTCGCCGTCATGCCTAGCAGTTTCGGGGCCCGGACGGGTGGTCCGCATCGGTGACCACCCTGGCCGTGCCCTGAATCCGAGCGGTACCCGGACGGCCCTTTTCAGGTGAAGTCCTGATGCCGTCGGGGTTCACACTCGGCAATGATGGTGCGGTGACGAGCATTGTCGGTACCCGCCGGCCGCTCTACCGCGACACGCAGCACGCGGTCGTGGGCGGGGTGGCGAGCGGGCTGGCCGCGCACTTGGGCCTGGAGCGCAAGAGCAATCGTTGGCTACTGCGGCTGGCCTTCGTCGTGCTCGCGTTCGCCCAGGGTTTCGGCGTGGTGCTCTACGCGGCGTTCTGGATCGTCGTGCCGCCCGATCCGGACCAGGCCGAGCCGCGCCGTCGGCTCTGGCTGCGGGTGATGGTCGCTATCTTCGCCACGGGCGCCATCATCGGGGTCGTGGCCAATACTGTCACCGGCCACTACTTCGTCCCGATCGTGCTGGCGCTGCTCGGCGCGGCGTTGATCTGGAGGCAGTCCACCGAGACCGAGCGTGAGCGGTGGGTGCGAATCTCGCACTCCTCGTTGGTCTCGCCGCTGGCCGGACGGGTCGGGCTGGTTCGGATGGCCTGCGGCGTGGCCATGGTGATCGCCGGGGCGATCATCGTCATCGCTCGTGGCCAAGGGCTCGGCCAACTGCGGGACGCGTTGTTCGCCGTCATCGTCGTCGTAGTAGGGATCGCGTTGATCACCGGGCCGCTCTGGGTGCGCACGGTGGGTGAGCTTTCCGAAGAGCGCCGCGAACGCATCCGCGCCGTCGAGCGGGAGGAGATGGCCGCACACTTGCACGACTCCGTCCTGCAAACGCTCGCACTGATTCAGCGCAACGCCAGCTCGGCCCGCGAAGTGACTCGGCTGGCCCGTGGGCAAGAGCGTGAGCTGCGCACGCTCCTGTACGGAAGCCAGGTGGCCACCGGGTCCCTGGCCGCGGCCCTGCACACCGCGGCCGCCGAGATCGAGGACGACTATGCGATCACCGTCGACGAGGTCGTGGTCGGGGACGCCCCGCTCGACGACCATCTGGCCGCCATGGCCAAGGCCGCCCGTGAGGCGTTGATCAACGCGGCCAAGCACGCGGGCGTGGCGTCCGTATCGCTGTATGCCGAAGTCGATCCGGCCGCCGTAGAGGTCTACGTCCGCGACCGAGGCACGGGATTCGACCCGGCGGCCGTTCCCGACGATCGGCGCGGCGTGCGCGGGTCCATCGAGGAGCGGATGACCCGGCACGGCGGCACCGCGGAGATCCGCAGCCAGCCCGGCGGAGGCACCGAAGTGAAGCTGCGGATGGAGCGTGCGCAGTGACGACCGTGTTTCTCGTCGACGACCACGCGATGTTCCGGGCCGGGGTGCGCAGCGAGATCGGCTCAGCGCTGGGCGTGGTGGGCGAGGCCGGATCGGTGGCCGAGGCCATCGAGAAGATCCCGGCGGCGGCGCCGGAGGTTGTCCTGCTCGACGTGCATCTGCCCGATGGTGGCGGTGCCGCGGTCGTCACCGCGTTGCGCGACCACATGCCGGACACCCGGTTCCTGGCGCTGTCGGTGTCCGACGCCGCCGAGGATGTCATCGGCGTCATTCGGGCCGGCGCCTGCGGCTACGTCACCAAAACGATCTCCGCCACCGAACTCGTCGATGCGGTGCGACGGGTGGCAGAAGGCGACGTCGTCTTCAGCCCTCGGCTGGCCGGGTTCGTGCTCGACGCCTTCCGCGACGCGCCCGTCCAGCCCTCCATCGATCCCGAACTCGACCAGCTCACTCCTCGCGAGAAGGAGGTGCTGCGGCTACTGGCCCGCGGATACGCCTACAAGGAGATAGCCGCGGAGCTGTTCATCTCCATTAAGACGGTAGAGACGCACGCGTCGAACGTCCTGCGCAAGCTCCAGCTGTCCAACCGCCACCAGCTCACCAGGTGGGCCGCGGACCGCCGGATGCTTTGAAGCTGCGGCTGGGAGAGTGCTGGCAATCCGCACTGTTGCGAGCGCAGTATCTGAGCACTGGATCACCGCAACCGGCAAAACGACTTCGAATACAGGACACTAGGCGGGCGATTTCGGCCTGGGTCTGGCACAGTGGACGCACGGCACCGGCGAGTGATGGGAGGCGCGGTGGGCAACCTTCTCGACCTCGTGCTATCGGTCGGCGCCGTCCTCGGCTTTGCGGTGGGGTTCGGCTGGATGATCAAGGTAGTGGCATTCCGCGCCAAGACGCCCGACGGCGACAGCCTCGCCAACCGGATGCTGGGCCACGGACCCAACGACGAGGTCTTCTACGACAGCCAGCGGACGCGGCTGCGTGGCCTCCGCGGTCGCCGCTCAGGCGAGTAGGTCGGATCCCGTTTCGGCGCACGAGCGCACACCGGCAAGCTGGAACGCGCGCGCCGTCTCGGCAGCAAGCCCGCTCAGGACCGCCCGCGCGCCCTCGGCCCCATTGACCGCCAAACCCCATAAGACGGCGCGTCCGACGAACACGCTGCGTGCGCCGAGGGCGAGGGCCCGGAGCACATCAGTGCCCCGCCTAATGCCACCGTCCACGTACACCTCGGCACGGTCGCCCACTGCTGCCGCGACGTCGGCGAGGGCGTCGGCGGTGGCCAGCACGCCGTCGAGCTGACGGCCGCCATGGTTGGAGACCTGCACGGCGCTGGCGCCGGCCGCGACGCACGCGGCCGCATCATCGCCGCGCAGAACGCCCTTCACCACGATCGGCAGCCGGGTGTGCTCGCGCAGCCAGCCGATGGCATCCATCGTGAGTGACGGGTCGAACGCGGTCGCGGCGAAGTTGACGAGGCTGCTGGTCGCCGCCTGACCCCCTGGGTGACCGACCAGGTTCGCCGGCTCGACACCGGGCGGCAGGCTGAAGCCGGTCGCGCCGTCACGGCGGCGCTGGCCGAGGACTGGGACGTCGACGGTGAGCACGAGTGCGGAAAAGCCGGCGGCCTCAGCGCGCTGGACAAGCCAGACGGTGAGGTCCCGGTCGGAGTGCACGTAGAGCTGGAACCAGTGCCGCCCCTCGGGGACGGCATTGGCGACATCCTCGATGGAGACGGTCGAAACGGTGGAGAGGGTGAAGACGCTGCCCGCCGCCGCGGCGGCCCTGGCGGTGGCCACCTCGCCTTCGGCGTGGAGAAGTCGGTGGTAGGCCGTCGGCGCCACGTGTATCGGGCTCGCCATGAGCGTTCCGAGCAGGGAGGTCGAGAGGTCGACCGTCGACACGTCGCGCAGCACATGCGGCCGGAGTTGGTAGCGGCTCCAGGCGGCGACATTGTCGGCCAGGGTGAGCTCGTCGTCCGCACCGCCGGCTAGATAGTTGTATGTAGCCTCGGGCAGAAGTTGACGGGCGGAAGCTTCGAGGGCAGCGAGATCCACGCGACGATTGTGCGGCTCAGCGCTCGCCCCGGCACACCCGCAGCACGGCCTCGCCGAGCGCCGCGCCGCGTGCGCCCAGCTCGCGACGGTAATGGTCGAGCACGACTCGCTCGCGGCTGAGCTCCATGCGCGTCCCGCCGGCGCGCACCCGCACCGCCTGGATCTGCGCCGAGACCGCGGCCCGATCGGCGACGAGCCGAGTGATCGCTTCGTCGAGCCCGTCGATCCGGTCTCGGAGTAAGTCGATGGCGTCGGCGGCGCCGATCGACGGATCGGCTACGTCGCGGTCGGTCTGCTCGGTGGTCATCGTGGCGGCCATTTCGGTAGTCCTTGTGTGGTGGCCCACGGTGAGCGACGGTGGCCCGCAGACAAAACGCCCCGGCCGCGTCGGCCCGGGGCGTCGGATGAGGTGGGAGGTCAGCCGAGGTCGCTGGGCGCCGCGAAGCGGTACCCATAGAAAAACTCGCGCTGACGCTGTGTCACGAAAGGAAGGGTGACACGAGGGCCTCGACGCTGGCAAGCCGCCCGGCCCCTCGTCCCATGATGTAGGACGGGATGATGGCCCCTCTCAGGTGGAGCCCAGCGTCCGACGGCAGCCGTAGGCTCGATGGTGCGATGACCTCCGATGCCTCGGCCCTCTACGCCCCGCCGGCGCCTCCCGCGCGGCCCGGCACCGACGAGCCGCCGAGCCCGCCAAAGAGCCCGATATCCGTGGATATCGACACCCTGCTAGCCGGTCTCAACGACCAGCAGCGGGCTGCCGTGCTGCACATCGGATCGCCGCTTCTGATCGTCGCCGGAGCCGGATCCGGCAAGACCCGGGTGCTCACCCATCGCATCGCCTACCTGCTGGCCGAACAGGGCATCTCGCCCAGCGAGATCGTCGCCATCACCTTCACCAACAAGGCGGCAGGGGAGATGAAGGACCGGGTGGCCGCGCTGGTCGGGCCGCGGGCCCGCTCGATGTGGGTGTCGACCTTCCACTCGATGTGCGTGCGGATCCTGCGCCGCGAGGCGTCGGTGCTTGGTCTGAAAACCTCGTTCTCGATCTACGACGCCGAGGACTCCAAGCGGTTGATGACGTTGGTGGGCCGCGAGCTCGACCTGGATCCGAAGCGTTATCCGGCACGGGCGCTGACCGTGCAGGTGAGCAATCTGAAGAATGAGCTGGTCAGTGCGGCGAGCTGGGCCGATCAAGCCACCACGGCCACCGAGAAGATCCTCGCCGAAGCGTTCACCCGCTACCAGGCCCGGCTCGCCGAGGCGCACGCACTGGACTTCGACGATCTCATCGCCGAGACGGTCAACCTGCTGCAGAACCATGCCGACATCGCCGAGGCCTACCGTCGTCGGTTCAAGCACGTCCTCGTCGACGAGTACCAGGACACCAACCATGCCCAGTACGTGCTGGTCCGGGAGCTCACCACCGCCGGATCGTCCGCCGACGGCCGTCCGCCCGGGCAGCTCTGCGTCGTCGGCGACGCCGACCAGTCGATCTACGCGTTCCGGGGCGCGACGATCCGCAACATCCTCGAGTTCGAGCGCGACTACCCGGACGCTCGCACGATCCTGCTGGAGCAGAACTACCGGTCCACGCAGACGATCTTGAACGCGGCCAACGCCGTCATCGCGCGCAACCCAGGCCGCAAGCCGAAGAACCTGTGGTCGGAGGCCGGCACCGGCGCGCCGATCACCGGCTACATCGCAGAGAACGAGCACGACGAGGCGGCCTGGGTCGCGCAGCAAATCGAAGCCCTCGGTGACTCCGCCGACATTCAGCCCTCGGACGTGGCCGTCTTCTACCGGACCAACGCCCAGTCGCGAGTGTTCGAGGAGGTCTTCATCCGCGTCGGGCTGCCCTACCGTGTGGTCGGCGCGGTGCGCTTCTACGAGCGGCGCGAGGTCCGGGATGCGCTGGCCTACCTGCGGGTGATTGCGAACCCGGCCGACGTCGTGAGCCTGCGCCGGATCCTCAACACGCCGCGCCGCGGTATCGGCGAGCGGGCCGAGGCTGTCGTGGCCGCCTTCGCCGAACGCGAGCAGTTGCCGTTCGCCGGGGCGCTGGAGGTCGCCGACCAGGCGCCCGGGATCAACCCTCGTTCGGTGAGCGCCATCCGCGCGTTCACCGAGCTGATGGCGCAGCTGCGGGCCGTGGCCGCCGGCCCGGACGGCACGCCGAGCGCCGTCCTCGAGGCCGTGCTCGATCTGACCGGCTACGTCCGGGAGCTGGAGTCCTCTCGCGACCCGCAGGACGAGGGCCGGGTGGACAACCTCCGCGAGCTGGTCAGCGTTGCCCGCGAGTTCGAGGAACGGCTGGCCGGCAGCGACGACGCCGCCAGCCTCGACAACTTCCTGGAGCAGGTGTCGCTCGTCGCCGACGCCGACACGGTGCCCGACGCCAGCGGCGGTGTGGTGACGTTGATGACCCTGCACACCGCCAAGGGGCTGGAGTTCCCGGTCGTCTTCCTGGTCGGTATGGAGGACGGCGTGTTCCCCCACCAGCGCGCCCTGACTGACGCCGAGGAACTCGAGGAGGAACGGCGACTGGCCTACGTCGGCATCACCCGCGCCCGCGAGCGGCTGTTCGTGTCGCGCGCGCTAGCCCGTACCGCGTGGGGCCAGCCGACCTGGAGCCCGCCGTCGCGGTTCCTGGACGAGATCCCGGCCGAGCTGGTCAGCTGGACCGGGGCCGCCAATGGGGCGGCGCCGGATTACGGCGACAGCGGCCGCCGGTACGCCGACCACGGGTACCGCTCGGCGGACATCGGACGGCGCCGTCCGTCGGCGCAGGAGTCACTGGCGACCAGCCGACTCGCGCGCGGCGGACTTCGCGGCGGCGTGGGCAACCGAGCCATCCCCGATCTC